>CAYLKA010000009.1:0-50710 GCA_964384125.1 uncultured Gammaproteobacteria bacterium
TGAAGCTAGATCCAACTACTAGGCTCTGTATAGCCTGCGCAGAAGCTAAAGAGCGGTAGCTCAACACACAGCGGCATAGGCTGTAACTACTGGTTATGCGCAAACACACTCTGTCCGCCCCTATACCATTCGATCGGGCGGTCACGGGCTAGGGCTTAATTTCCGCGACCGCGGTCTTCAGCGAGCCGACCAATGTAATATGGGCAACCGTCTGCGGCTCGCCAACCCCGCCTTCAGCCATAACAATTCTGACGAAGGTTGCGAGATGTCTCAGTCGCCAGCCCCGCTTCGAGTCGCCACCCTATAGAGGTAAGCGACAAGCGCGGCCATGACGAGCAGCCCAACGCCGCTGGGCAACTCTACGGACAACGCGATGATATCCGGGTCGCCGCTGGCGACGATGGGAACGGCCATTAAGATTCCGATCAGAGCTTCCCCAGTTATCAGCCCGGACGCAAACAGCGTGCCGTTGCGGAACGTCGTTTCACCGCTTCTTGTCGCCGCAACGTTAAGCGCCGCAAAATGGGCAACTAGCCCTCCCGCAAGTATCGCCGTTGACAACTGAAGCGGCAGATAGATTCCAACCGCCACCGCCAGCACGGGTGCACGCCAGCTCGATCGGCGCGCCTTGAGGCTCTCGTCTAGCGCGATGATTCCGGCGCCGATACCAACGCCTATGATGACCATATCCCAAGGCAACCCGGCCCCAAAGACGCCTTCCGCCACCGAGGCCATCAGGGTCGCCTGGGGCGCCAGCAAAGCGTTGGGCTGCTCGGCGGTCGGGGCACCAATCCCGTAGGCCTGTAGGAGGAGGTTCAATATAGGTGCAATGACCAAAACGGCGGACACGACCCCGACGCCCTGCATCAACTGCTGGCGCCAAGGAGTTGCGCCCACGAGGTAGCCCGCCTTGAGATCTTGGAGGTTGTCTCCCGCAATCGCGGCCGCGCAACAAACCACCGCACCCACCATGATCGCCGCCGCTGGTCCACTCACCGTGTCGCCGCCCATGAGCCAAGCGAGTAGGAGCGAGGTAAAGAGTATGGTCGCGATGGTGATTCCGGAAATAGGGTTGTTAGAGGATCCCACCAACCCGGCCATGTAGGCCGCTACTGATGAGAACAAGAAACCCGTGATCACCATAATCACGGTCATTGCCAGCGCGACGCCCAGGGTCCCGACGATGGCGTGGAACAAAAAGAAAATGGGAACGACTAATGCCGCGGTTCCCCACAGAACAAACTTCATCGGTGTGTCGTGTTGCCGATGATCGTAGGCGGTGCCCGCATTGATATGGTGCGATCGCAGACCGCTCTTGATACCTGAGAGCAAAGAGCCCCGCATGGAGACCAACGCCCAGATTCCCCCGATCAACATGGCGCCCACCCCAAGGTAACGAATCTTGGAGGTCCAAATAGCGAAGGCGAGGTCCGTCGGTTCCGCGCCGGAAGCGAAGCTCGCGGCGAGCGTCGGATCATTCTCTAGAAACAGGGTCGAGTAAATTGGGATCGCCAGGTACCAAGAAATCGCGCCCCCTAGAAAGACGAGTACCGCGATGTTGAGCCCCACGATGAAACCAACGCTTATCAAAGCCGGCGATAGATTGATGCCGACGTAGGCAATCGTACTGGAGCCGAGATAGGTTGCGGCTTGTGTCGCACCGGCCCAGAGTCGAAAACCAGTCTCCGACAGCTTCACCAGCGCACCGAGCATAGCCGCGATTGCGAGGAACTTAGCACCCTGCGCAGGTTTTGCGCCGACCCTCAGAACTTCAGCTGTCGCTGTCCCCTCAGGATAGGCTAGCTCCTCCTCGACGATGAGCGAGCGGCGTAACGGCACAGTGAAAAGCACGCCGAGCAACCCCCCGAGTCCGGCAATAACGCTCACCCATGCGTACTCGAAAACATCCCAGTACCCGAGAATGATCAAAGCGGGTAACGTGAAAATGACACCCGCCGCGAGCGACTCCCCCGCCGAGGCAGCGGTTTGAACAATATTGTTTTCTAGGATGTTCGAGTCCCTGAACAGCTTCAGGATCGCCATAGAGATCACAGCCGCCGGAATCGACGCGGAAACCGTAAGCCCCGCGAACAGACCCAGATAGGCATTCGCTCCAGCCAACAACATGGACAGAACCAACCCTAGGAGGATCGCCTTTAGAGTTAACTGGGGAAGCGGCACAGCTGCAGACATCAAGACACCCTCGTTTGAGTTTGCTTTCTTCGGCTCTCAGGCGGTGCAACTCAGCGGCGGCGCAGCCACCGGGCGGGGAAACACGGCTAGCGAGCACCCCCCGCCAGGCGCTTCAACGGCTTGGACAGCAACATCAAAGCTAGTCCGGCTCCTACCGTCATCAGAACGAGCTGCAGATACAATCCGGGCATCTCGTCCACGGCATCGGTTCTGAATTCTCCCGCAAACAGTCCGGCCAAAATGCTGCCAAGGGACAGCGATAAAAACCACACACCCATCATCTGGCCGACAAGCCGTCGCGGCGCAAGCTTGGTGACCGCGCTCAACCCCACCGGGTGCAGGGCCAGCTCACCCATGGTTAAGAGCAAGTAAGTGAAAATAAGCCACGAGGGTAGGACCTGCTGACCGGAAGCGACGAGCCCTGCCGCACCGATCATCACTACGAAGGCCAGGCCGAGAATGATCAAGCCTATCCCGAGCTTCAAGGGCGAGCTGGGGTCCAAGTGACGCCGAGCCAGCGCCACCCATAACATCGAGTATAGGGGTGCAAGAAGGATAATGAACGCCGGGTTTAAGGACTGAAACCAGCTCGCGGGAACGGCGAAGGCCCCAAACTCCCTGATCGTGTAACGCTGTGCAAACAGATTCAGCGAAGAACCGGCCTGCTCAGAGCCGATCCAGAACACAGTTGCGGCGCTGATGAGAACGAAAATGACGATCATTCTGCCGCGTTCGTGTTTATCCAGCCCGTTAAAAGCAAAGATGTATGCGAAGTACAGAACGGCAACGGTAACAATCGCATAGCTAGCACCTTGAGCCAGTCGTATGGGGTCGTAACGCAACCAACCCGTCATACCGGCGACCATAAAGAAACCAATCAAGGCAACACACGCTCCGATCGTCGACCACGCTCGGCGCCGGAAGGCATCGCTTGGTCGGACGGATGGATCAGGCCCGAGCCCAGCGTCTCCCAAATAGTGACGGGTCAAGCGAAACTGAACCAGACCGAACAACATGCCGAAACCCGCCGCCGCGAACCCATAGTGCCAGTTCTGCAGGGCCAACCAACCACAGGCCAACGGCCCCAACGCAGCACCGAGGTTGATCCCCATATAGAAGATCGTGAATCCACTGTCGCGCCGTGGATCATCCGGCTCGTAAAGCTGGCCGACAATCGCGGTGATATTGGGCTTCAGAAGACCGGTGCCCAGAACGATGACTATGAGCCCTAGAAAAAAAACCGAGTCGCTCGGTATCGCGAGAATAAAGTGCCCGCACATGATAATAAAGCCGCCAACCCACACTGCGGCTTGGGCACCCATCAATCGATCCGCGATCCAGCCTCCTGGCAGGGAGCCGAGAAAAACGGCCGCGGTATAGAGGCCATAAATGGCCGTTGCCGTTTGATCGGAAAGCCCCATGCCACCGTCCTCTATCGCCGCCACCATGAAGAGGACCAACAGAGCCCGCATGCCGTAATAACTGAAGCGCTCCCACATCTCGGTCATGAAGAGCGTCGCGAGCCCCCTAGGATGGCCGAGCAATTCCTTGGGTACCGTTTGGGTGTTCGCTAGGTTGCTCATCGTACGTCCTCGATCACGCGCCCGTGGTTTCGTCTTTGGGCGACTCGTCAGAGGGGCCGCTCTCCGGCCCGAGGACCCTCGCCAGAATGAGCCCGCTCTCGTAGAGTAGATAGACCGGCACAGCCAGAAGAGTTTGCGATATAACGTCCGGGGGCGTCAGCAACATGCCGAGGACAAAAGCCCCGAGAAATACATAAGCTCTAGCCTTACCTAACGACTCGATAGATACGAGCCCACTCCACACAAGCATCACGGTGGCGATCGGAACCTCAAAGGCTAAACCGAATGCAAAGAATATTGTCAGGATAAAATCCAGATAGGCACTGATGTCCGTCATCATCGTCACACCCTCAGGCGCGACACCCGCAAAGAACGCGAACATCAATGGAAAAACGACGTAATAGGCAAAAGCTACGCCAGCATAAAAGAGCACAATGCTTGACAACAAAAGCGGATAAGCAAAACGCTTCTCCTTACGGTATAGCCCGGGAGCAACGAACAGCCACACCTGATAGAGCATCACGGGCATCGCAAGAAACACGGCCACGAAAAGACTCATCTTGAAGGGAGTTAGGAACGGAGACGCAACCTGAGTCGCGATCATCGTAGCCCCTTCCGGGAGACGTTCCATCAAGGGCGTGGCGATGAGGGTGAAGACTCGCTCCGCAAAGGGCACTAGGCAAATGAAGATTACTAGCACAGCCAACGCCGAGCGGATGAGCCGCGTTCGCAGCTCCACCAAGTGGGACACTAGGGTACCCTCGGCAAGCTCTTCGTCTTTTTGCTGACCGCTCTCCGGGCTCATGAACTCTTTGATGGTTCTTCCTCGACTGCCGCCGCCTGGGACTCAGAAACCTGGTCAGGTGAGAGGATTTGATTTTCTCGTTCCAACGCGTCGTCTCCGCCGTCTTTTCCGCCGCTCGAAATATTAGGCGTCGATGCCTTAGCTTGCACGTCCTCGGGCGGCGGCGTGGTGGACTTGGTTGATTCGTCGCTCGGTTCGGGTTTTTTCGGGCTAGGCGGCGGTTTTGTCGGCGGCGGCCGTGTATTCATGTACTCATCGAGCTCCAGTTCGCGCTGGAGCTGGCGCCTGAGCTGGGTGGCGGTTCTTCGGGCGCGACCGACCCAGCGACCGACCTGGGCGGCCACACGAGGCATCCGCTCCGGACCCAATATCATCAGGCCCACGCCGAAGATTAGGAGAAGCTCCCAAAAACCGACGTCGAACATTAGGTTTCGCTACTCTGTGCCTTGTCCTTCTGCTCAGCAAACTCGGCGTCGGGCTCCTCTGCCTCTAGCCGCGGGCTGGGCTCAGCCGAGGTATCTGCGGCTCCGTCTTCACCCTCATCGTTCGTGTCCATGGCCGTGCGAAAACTCTTGAGCGCACCGCCCAGATCACCGCCGACGGACTTTAGCCTCTTGGTGCCAAAGATCAGCAACACAATCAATAGAATGATCAGCAGCTGCCACATGCTTATCCCACCAAATCCCATCTCAACCCTCCAAATCCGAACCGAGGGACAATGATACGCGAAAGCGGGCTCCCGGCTGTGACCAACTAGCCGTCCGGCGATACGCGAAGCCAGAACGTCACTGGGCCCTCGTTACTGAGGTTAACTTGCATGGTCGCGCCAAAGCGGCCCGCAACGACCGGCACCTTTACGTTCTGGCCCAATTCCACGAGCCGCTCAAAAAGCGTCTGCCCGACGCCAGGATCGGCCGCCCGGGAGAACCCCGGCCGATTACCTTTGCGGGTATCCGCCGCCAAAGTGAACTGGGGTACGAGAAGAACGCTTCCACCCACCTCCCTGACGTCGTGGTTCATCCGACCTTCCTCGTCCGGAAAGACACGGTATGCTAGCAGCCGCTCCAGCAGCCGCTCCGCCTGAGCGTCCCCATCACCATGCTCGATGCCGACCATAACCAAAAGGCCCGCGCCGATCGCAGCGATGGTCTCACCCTCCACCAACACGCTTCCTTGGCTTACCCGTTGTAGCAAACCGATCAAATCTATGCCTCGAACCCTAACTCCTCCGGCTACTTTGAACCGAGGCAGCTCACCAGGCAACCATCCTGATTTGGTGGAACCCTAACACCAGGTTATTTGAATGGATAATGATTATATAACCCACTTGTAAGCCTTTAATGGCCTTTTTTTGTTTATTATTTCCCACTTTACCTATATTTTTATAAAAGTGGGATAAATTAAATAGAATTCCCAGGAAAATGAGTCCCCCGTGGGCGGCTGTAAAGACGTTACTGACCCGCAATTGAGAAGGTATTCGCCCCCGAACGATGACGACAGTAGATTTCCATACCCGGGACTACCCGTTACCGGCTGGCTGGGGTTCTGATAACATGCCCGCCCGAGGCCCACCTTAGACCTCGGATCGCACAACAATTACCTATACCGGGAGACCACAATCGCTGGCGGTCGATAGTTTGCGGGGGTTACAGGGCAACGTTAGGATGGGTCAAAACTCCAACAAAGGAGCGAATTTTAAATGAGACGGCATCTTGCAACCTGGGCGCTTGTCGCCTGGGCAGGGTTTTACGGAACGGCCTGGGGACAGGAGTGTTCGCAAACCATCGAGGGCAATGACCTCATCCAATACAGCGCAGCGGAGATTCGCGTCAGCTCAGACTGCGATGAGGTCACAATCACTTTGAGTCACGTGGGCCAGCTACCGGCAAATGTGATGGGGCACAACTGGGTGCTAACTACCACCGCGGATTACACGCCGGTCGCGAGCGCGGCACAGGCGGCCGGACCCCCCAATTACGTGCCCGAGGGTGATCCGAGAATCATCGGCGCCACCAATATGATTGGCGGCGGCGAGGAGACCTCGGTCACATTCGATATCTCCGGGCTCGAGCCCGGCGGCGATTACACCTACTTCTGCTCCTTTCCGGGACACAATGTCCTCATGAACGGCAAGTTCATTGTCGAATAGAACGGAATAAAAACGATCAACCCAGGCGACGTTGCTTCGAGACAAGTCACGACAGGGATTCACAACTTATGGCGCTAGCAGTTCTCCTAATCGTATTGGTGCTGGGAAGTCTCCTGTTCCATTTCTTCAGCCCCTGGTATTTCACCCCCCTGGCCTCCAATTGGGGCCTGATCGACTTTACGGTCGACATCACATTTGTCGTCACCGGCATCGTCTTCGTCGCTGCCAACCTGTTCATGGCCTACTGCCTGATCCGTTTCCGGCACACGGAAGGCCGCAGAGCCGACTACGAGCCGGAAAACACGAAGCTTGAACTATGGCTGACGGCAATAACCACCGTGGGCGTAATCGCGATGCTCGCGCCCGGCCTCGTGGTCTGGGGGCAGTTCGTCACGGTTCCAGAGGAAGCGGCTGAGTTTGAGGCGGTAGGCCAACAGTGGCATTGGAGCTTCCGCTTTCCGGGCGAGGACAACGAATTCGGAGATGTGAGTGTCCGCCACATCACGGAAGATAATGCCTTCGGCATTGACCCTGAGGATCCGGCCGGGCAGGACGACATTCTGGTCGCGAGCCCCATCGTCCATCTGCCAGTGGATCAGCCGGTACAGGCCTGGCTCCGGTCTAAGGACGTCCTCCACAACTTTGCAGTGCCTCAATTCCGAGTGAAGATGGATCTCGTGCCTGGACACGTCACCTACACCTGGTTTACGCCTACGGTTGTGGGCGAGTACGAAATCCTCTGTGAAGAACTCTGCGGTCTCGCCCACTTCGGCATGAGAGGTCGCGTCGTCGTGGACGAGCGACCCGAGTTCGAAGCCTGGCTCGACGAGCAACCCACCTACGCCGAGCTCATGGCCCAGGGCCCAGGAGGCGACCCCGCTCTCGGTCAGGTGAACTACGCATTGTGCGGGGCCTGCCACGGCACGCAGGGCGCCGGTATGCAACCTCTCAACGCACCCCGAATTGCAGGGCTCAACGCCCGCTACGTTGAGCGCCAGCTAAACTATTTCCGAGATGGCGTGCGCGGGGCCCACGAGTTGGACACCGCCGGCTCCCTCATGCGGCCCATCATGGCAGCACTGCCGGACGACGCGGCTATCCGAAACGTCTCCGCCTATATCGAGACGCTGAGGGCGGAACCCTCGCCCATCACAGTCTCCGGGGACATCGAACAGGGTGCCGATTTATATGCCAATTGCGCCGTCTGCCACGGGGCAAATGGAGAGGGGATTTGGACGATGAACGCCCCGGCACTTGCTGGACAGAGTGACTGGTATCTGGTGACGCAGCTGAGGAACTTTCGAGAAGAGATCCGCGGCGCACACCCCATGGATCTCTATGGGGATCAGATGATGATGCTGGCGGATGTTCTGGCAACAGATGAGGACATTAACGACGTCGTCGCCTACCTGAATACATTGAGGTGAGCGGCCTTTAGCTTGCAGCTACAAAAGATAATTAACGAGTTGATTACGGCTTTCCTAACGGGAGCCGGGAGGAGTTTCTGAATGGCATACGTCGCAATTGCCGACAGCGACCCACACATGCACGATCCGGATACCTTTATAACAAAGTACATCTGGAGTCAGGACCACAAGGTCATTGCAGTGCAATACGCGATCACTGCGATTCTCGTCGGTGTAGTTGCGCTTACTCTGTCAGTCCTGTTCAGACTTCAGCTCGGATTCCCGGATACCTTCTCGCTCGTCCAACCGAACGAGTATTACCAGTACGTGACCATGCACGGCATGATCATGGTCATTTATCTATTGACGGCGCTCTTCCTCGGGGGATTCGGCAACTACCTCATTCCCCTCATGTGCGGTGCCCGAGACATGGTCTTCCCGTACATGAACATGCTCAGCTACTGGGTCTACCTGTTAAGCGTCATCATCCTGTTAGCTAGCTTTTTTGTCCCCGGCGGGCCCACTGGGGCCGGCTGGACACTTTATCCCCCCCAGGCTATCAGCCCGGGGACACCGGGTATCGACGGCGGAATCGTGCTGATGATGCTCTCGCTAGCCGTGTTCATAGTCGCCTTTACCATGGGTGGGCTGAACTACGTGACAACCGTTCTGCAGGCACGCACCCGAGGTATGACTTTGATGCGGATGCCTCTGTCGGTCTGGGGAATCTTCGTCGCCACCATCCTAGGTCTGCTCGCCTTTCCCGCACTCCTCGTCGCCGCCATCATGATGCTGCTGGATCGCGTAATCGGAACGAGCTTCTTCATGCCCGAGATGCTCTCTATGGGTGAGAGCCTCGATTATGGGGGCGGCAGCCCAATACTTTTCCAGCACCTTTTCTGGTTCTTCGGCCACCCGGAAGTCTACATTGTGGCCCTACCCGCGTTCGGCATAGTCTCGGATGTCCTGAGTGTTCACGCTCGCAAAAACATTTTCGGCTATCGAATGATGGTCTGGGCCATCGTCGCGATCGGCGCGCTGAGCTTTGTCGTCTGGGCTCACCATATGTATGTGAGTGGCATGAATCCATACTTTGGTTTCTTCTTCGCCACGACGACATTAATAATCGCCGTGCCCACGGCGCTTAAAGTCTACAACTGGATACTGACGCTGTGGCGGGGCGACATTCACCTCCGAGTACCTATGTTGTTCGCGATTGGATTTCTCTTCACCTTCATCCATGGCGGGCTCACCGGCCTGTTCCTAGGCAATGTCACGGTAGATCTTCCTCTTTCGGACACCTACTTCGTGATTGGTCACTTCCACATGGTCATGGGTGTCTCGCCCGTCCTAGTGGTGTTCTCGGCAATTTATCACTGGTATCCAAAAATAACGGGGCGGATGTTCCACGAAGGGCTCGGGAAGGCGCACTTTTGGCTGACGCTGATCGGTACTTACTCCATCTATCTGCCAATGCACTACCTTGGAATCCTGGGCGTACCGCGCCGGTACTTCGCCTACGGCGACACGGAATTTATTCCGGATTCGGTCCAGACGATGAACGCCGGAATCACCGTTGCAGCACTCATCGTCGCAGCCGTGCAGATTCTATTCTTCATCAACGTCATCTGGAGCCTATGGAAGGGGCCGAAAGCCGACCCCAATCCCTGGAAGGCAACCACACTCGAGTGGCTAACGCCCGATACGCCGCCGAAGCACGGCAACTGGGGGCCTCGGTTGCCCGAAGTGCATCGCTGGCCCTATGACTACAGTGTTCCTGGCGAGAAAGAGGACTTCATCCCCCAGACTGAGCCACCCCACGCGGGTGTCACCGCGGGTCGCGATCACGGGACCCACGATTAGTGAATATCTCGCTGCTATTTGTATTGCTCGGAGGCGCCAGTGTCGTGTGGTGGCTCCTGGTTCGGCGCCTGCAGACGAAACCCTGGATCGAACAGGGAATCATTGAGGAGCAGGGCGCCGTTGACGCACCGGCCCCCAGGGTCGGACTGTGGGTGTTTCTTGCTGTGGTCACGAGCCTGTTCGTACTTTTCTCCATGGTCTACAACATGCGTAGCCAATTCCCGGACTGGCGTTCGCTACCGGATCCCAGCCTGCTGTGGGTGAACACTGGGCTCTTGATTCTGGGTAGCGTCGCACTGCAGCTTGCCCGGGGAGCGGCGGCAAGGGATGACCTAACCGCACTCAAACGTAACCTGACGGCCGGTGGCGTTTTGACCATCGCATTTCTGGTAGGTCAGTTGATCGCCTGGCGACAGCTCACCGCAGCGGGTTACTACATGGCCACGAACCCGGCGGATGCGTTCTTTTACATACTGACTGGACTCCACGGCCTACACATGCTCGGTGGCCTGTGGTTCTGGGGTCGTGCCAGCCTCGCGGTGTGGAAAGGACTGGAGAAGAGCACAGTGATAGAAGTTAGCGGCGTACGGCTGCGCGTACAGCTATGCTCAGTGTACTGGCATTACCTGCTGCTGATTTGGCTGGTCTTGTTCAGCCTACTGCTCTCGACATGAAGGATGGAGTCTAATGGCATCTGACGTCACTGAATCTGGAGCCGCAGCCGCTACTCTGCCAGAGGGGCTCCAAGGCTTGACCCGGGACTGGAGTGCCGACAAGCAGACATTCCAGGTTCCTTGGGGGAAGGCCATGATGTGGTTCTTCCTCTTGAGCGACACGTTCATCTTTACGTGTTTCCTGACCTCGTACATGAACGTGCGCATGTCCACCCGTGTGCCCTGGCCGAATCCCAGCGAGGTGTTCGCCCTAAGCTTCGGTGGAGAGCCCATCCCACTGATATTGATCGCCATCATGACCTTTATCCTGATCACCAGCAGTGGAACCATGGCGCTCGCAGTGAACTATGGCTACCGCCGGGATCGCGCCAAAACGGCCGCACTGATGTTCATCACTGCCGGCTTCGGGGCAAGCTTCGTCGGCATGCAGGCCTTCGAGTGGACCAAGCTCATAGTGGACGAAGGCGTGCGCCCGTGGAGCAATCCGATGGGAGCGCCGCAGTTCGGTTCCACCTTTTTCATGATCACTGGCTTCCACGGTCTTCACGTTTCCGCCGGCGTCATCTACCTCGCCGTCGTTGCACTCAAGGTGCTTAAAGGTGATTACGAGGCCTCGGGCAATTACCAAATCGTGGAGATCACAGGACTTTATTGGCATTTCGTGGATCTCGTCTGGGTCTTTATATTTGCATTCTTTTATCTTTGGTAAGGACTGACATGGCAACCGAAGGACAACAAGAGCACCCCCTCAGCATCTACCTTTGGATATGGGTACTGCTGTTCGTGCTGAGCTTGTTCTCTTACATGGTGGACTACATTGGGTTCGAGGGTTACCTAAGATGGTCGTTGATTCTCTTATTCATGTTCGCGAAGGCGGGGTTCATCATCGCCATATTCATGCACATGGCCTGGGAGCGCGTCGCCTTAATCTACGCAATCCTCGGCCCGCCACTATTACTACTTGTCCTAATCGGACTTATGGCCGTAGAAGGTGATTACACTCTCCTCACACGGCTCGACTTCTTCGGCGAGACTGACTTCGTCGCAGAGCACTAGGGGACAAGATGTTCTGGATAGTGACTTCCTTCATCGTCTTTCTGATCCTTTGGGGTTTCGCCTGGCGCAGCCAGACAAGACTGGCATTTGGGATTCTGATTGGCCTCATCGCAGGCGCAGGCACCGCGCCCTTCATCGGGCCCTATGAGAGCCTCGCTGACGTGCCGATGTGGCTACCACCCCTGCCGTTTATAACCGTCACTATTGTCCTGCTCGTGTACGGTTTCCTGGCATGGTGGGTGCTGGACGTGAAAAAGAAAACCGATTAGACGGCTAGCCATTACGCCGTTAACGTCCGTAGATTACAGACGGCAGCCATGTGGCAAGCTCTGGCAGCAGTGCTAGTGCAGAAAGCGCCAGGAGCTGTATGACGACGAAAGGCATCACGCCACGGTAAATATCCCACGTCTCGACGCCCTCCGGTGCCACTCCCCGCAGGTAGAACAACGCAAAACCGAAGGGCGGCGTCAAAAACGACGTCTGTAGGTTAATCGCAATCATCACGCCGAGCCAAACGGGATCGATGCCCATTGTTAGAAGAATCGGCCCAACGATCGGTACGACTACGAAAGTTATCTCGATGAAATCGAGCACAAAGCCCAAAAGAAACATGAGCAGCATCACGATCAGCATTGCGCCAAAGACACCGCCCGGAAGGTCCAACAGCAGCTCGTGAACTAGGCGATCCCCACCATACCCTCTGAAAACCAGAGAGAATATTGAGGCACCAATCAAAATCATAAAGACCATGCTGCTAACCCGAACGGTGCTTTGCATGACCTCGATCAGCCTTCCCAGGGAAAAGTGTCGCTTCCCTAGCGCCAAAAGCAGTGCTCCCACTGCACCGACACCGGCAGCCTCGGTCGGCGTCGCAACCCCCGCCATGATCGAACCCAGCACGGCGAGGATCAGTATAAGAGGAGGCATGAGCGCAAACGCAACCTGGCTCAGCGCGACGGTACCCGTACCCCCCTCCGAGTGGGCGGGCATTGTATTGGGCTTGAGGAACGCCATTCCGATCAGATACACGATATAGAGCCCGACCAACCCGAGCCCGGGAATCAGAGCGCCCACGAACAGATCACCGACTGACACCGTGTCCGGCGAGAAAATACCTTGATCGAGCTGCGCCTGGCTGTAGGCAGATGACAACACGTCCCCCAGGAGTACCAGGATAATCGATGGTGGGATGATCTGACCGAGCGTTCCCGATGCACAGATCGTGCCGGTTGCAACGGCCGGATCATAACCGCGGCGTAACATGGTCGGTAGCGACAGGAGCCCCATCGTCACAACCGTTGCACCAACGATACCGGTACTGGCTGCTAGCAACATACCCACGATGGTTACCGAGATGCCAAGCCCGCCGCGTAACCGGCCGAAAAGATGGCTTAGGCTGTCCAGTAGGTTTTCGGCGATCTGAGCACGCTCCAGCGTGACACCCATGAAAACAAACAGCGGCACCGCCATCAATGTCTCGTTGCTCATGATGCCGAACAACCGGTTGGGCATGGTTCCGAGGAACGCGGCATCAAAAATCCCTAGTACTACACCCACCCAGGCGAATATCAGTGCGATGCCGCCAAGCGAGAAGGCCACGGGGAATCCCGCGAGCAAAACGAGCACCGCCGCGGCAAACATCAATAACGCAACCCACTCCATCAAATCACTTCGCCTTGGGGGCCCCCACCACCCGGTTTCGGGGGCATTTTATTGATAAGAATCATGACGGAACCGATGAGGTTCGCCACTCCCTGCAAACTCAACAGCACCGCCGTCGCAGGTATGAGGCTCTTCAATATCGGCACGAACGGATAGGGCAGGCCGCCAGCCTCCCGCGAAGCCTCCCGAATGGCCCAGGACGTCCATACATAGTCCCAGCTCGAAATGGCCAGAAACACAGTCATCGGTAATAGGAAAACCGCCGTACCCACGAGATTCACGACCGCCCTGTAGCGGGCCGACATGCCACGATAAAATATATCCACCCGCACATGCTCATCGCGTTGCAGCGTGTAAGCCGTCCCGAGCATAAAGACCGCCGCGTGCATCCAGGTGATACTCTCCTGCATGGCGATCCAGCCCAGATCGAAGCCGTAACGGAGTAGGACGATAACGAACGTCCCGAGTACCATCAGAATGGTGAGCCAGGCTACAGCTGAGCCCGTGAGCTCACTGAACCGCTCAAGCGTTTCTCTTAACCTCAGCATCGCGCTCCCTCCCCTGAGATTCGGGGCCCCACTGACCGCTCAACTGGTTTTTTGCAAGCGCCGCAGGAAGACCTTCATTTCTCGTGCAGCTTGCACGCTACCGCTCTTGGTGGCTGCACGTACTCCCTCTTGATAACTCACGATGGCGTCTTCCAGAAGGCCTGCTTCTATTTGCGTTTTCCCCAACAATTTCCAGGCCGCCGAGAATTCTGGATCGAGAGTGACGGCCGCGTGCAGGTGTTGAATAGCCCGTGCCGTCTCCGCCAATTTCGCATACTCGATCCCCAACGCAAATCGCAGTCTAGCGCTGTCATCACCGCCGGCTAGTATAGCCTCGAAGCGCTCTACCGCACTCATGTTCACGGCCTCCAAAACGTCGGCGTGATCAAGACAAGCAAGGTGAAGATCTCCAACCTACCAAGAAGCATGCCGCAGACTGCTGACCACTTGCCGACTGCACTAACATCACCGAAGCCCGAGGCGACCTCGCCCAATCCGGGACCCAGATTGTTGAGTGTTACCGCGACGGCTGCGAACGCAGAGACTACTTCCAGGCCACTGGCCAACTGGATAATGAGCAGGACGCCGAAAACCACGACATACACCGCAAAGAAACCCCACACAGCATCCACCACCCTATGATGAACGCGCCTGGAGCCCAGTTTCACCGGGATCTCCGCGCTCGGATGCACCAGCCTCTGAACTTCCCTGAGACCCTGCTTGTACATGAGCAACCAGCGTATGACCTTCATACCCCCAGCGGTCGAACCGGCACATCCGCCTACGAAGCTGGACAGAATCAAGATAATCGGAAGAGCGCCCGGCCAAGCCGCGAAATCGGTCGTTGTAAAGCCCGTTGTCGTACCGATAGAAACAACCTGGAAAAGCCCCTTCGTAAAAGTATCGAATAAGGTTCCGTAGTAGCCCACCCAGTAGAGATACAGGAGAACAACGGCCGTAAGGCAACATAGAAACTTTAGGTAGGCACGAAATTCTGAATCCAACAAATAGCCTTTCAACGACGTGTCACGCCACGCCAGAAAGTGAAGAGAGAAGTTAACGCCCGCGACGAACATGAATACGACCGCGATCATGTCGATCACGGGGCTATTAAAATGACCGATACTCGCGTCGTAAGTCGAAAATCCACCTATGGCTACCGTGCTGAAGGCATGGCAAATCGCATCAAACAGGTTCATGCCGGCCACCCAATAGGCGAGGGCGCATACCACAGTGATGCCAAGATAAACGAACCAAAGAGCTTTCGCCGTCTCGGTGATACGCGGCGTCAGCTTCGTGTCCTTTACCGGTCCCGGTGTTTCCGCCCGATACAACTGCATGCCGCCCACACCCAACATCGGCAACACTGCAACAGCGAGAACGATGATGCCCAAGCCACCAAACCATTGAAGCTGGTGGCGATAAAAGAGAATGGACTTCGGAAGCGTATCGAGCCCGACCAGGACCGTAGCACCGGTGGTCGTCAGCCCCGATATCGACTCGAAAACTGCATCAGTGAAACCCATCTCAGGGTACTCCACCAACAGAAAGGGTGCGGCCCCAAAGAAACCCAGCACAATCCAGAAGAGTGCCACCACGAGAAATCCATCACGCAGTCGCAGCTCGCGCCTTTCGCCACGCACTGGTAGCCAGATAAGGAGACCCGATCCCAGGATAATGAAGAAGGAGCCCGCAAAAGCCCCCCATGCTTGGTCAGCGTAAATGATCGAGACAAGGATAGGGATCAGCATCGTGCCACTGAACATCGTCAATAGCAGGCCGAGGACTCGTTGAACGGCGGCTCTAGTCATGGGTGAGGAGGATGCGCACCCTTACTTAAACGGAGCTCACGCCTACCTCGAACAAGCACTCGACCTCATCGATCTGCCGTCGATCAGCCATGAAAAGAATGACATGGTCATCTGCCTCTATGACCGTATCATGGTGGGCCATCAAGACATCATCCCCCCGCACGACGGCGCTGATGGTGGCGCCACGTGGCAGCTGGATGTCCTCGATCGCCCTACCCACCACCCGTGACTCGCTCCCTTCTCCATGGGCAACCGCTTCGATCGCCTCAGCGGCACCGCGCCTCAAGGCATGCACTTTGACGACATCCCCCCTCCGCACGTGGGCGAGCAAAGTACCCAGCGTGATCTGCTGCGGCGGTATCGCAATGTCGATGGTCCCGGCTGATACCAGCTCCTCATAGGCCGGCTTGTTGATGAGCGACATGACTTTATGAGCCCCCAGGCGTTTGGCCAGCATGGCCGAAAGAATGTTTGCTTCCTCCAAGTTGGTTACGGAAACGAAAACATCCGCCCTGTCTATGTTCTCCTCCAAGAGGAGAGCCTCATCCGTTGCGTCGCCGTGCAACACTATGGCTTTATCGAGTTTCTCCGAGACCGCTCTAGCACGGTCGTAGTTTCGCTCGATGAGTTTGACCTCGTTCGTATGCTCGAGCGCCTTCGCGAGCCGGACACCAACGTTACCACCGCCGGCGATAACGACTCTTCTGATGGGCTCATCAAGCTTGCGCATCTCGCTCAGCACAGCCCGAATGTCCTTGCGCGCAGCGATAAAAAAAACCTCATCGTCTTCTTCTACGACAGTGTCCCCATCCGGGATGATCCCCTGCCCACCTCGATAAATGGCGACGATGCGACACTCCACATTCGGGATATGCTCGGAAAGCTCTCTGACTGGGTGGCCAATCAATGCACCACCTTCGTGAGCGCGCGCCGCGACCAGTCTCACCTTCCCATCGGCGAACTCGAGAACCTGGAGCGCCCCGGGGAAGTGGATGAGCTCCTCTATATGCTCGGTTACCAACTCTTCCGGGCTGATGATGAAATCAACAGCCAGCCCCCCCCTGAAGAGCGCTTGACGGCTGGTGTACTCCGCCGCGCGGATCCTCGCGATTCTGCGGGGCGTACGGAACAGCGTATAAGCGACATGACAGGCGGTCATATTGATCTCATCGCTATTAGTGAGGGCGATGATCATATCGACCTCCTTGGCACCGGCACGTTCCAGCACCTCGGGGTAAGCGGCATGCCCTACGACAGTACGCACGTCCAGCCGGTCTTGGAGCTCGCGCAATACTTCAGGATCGCGATCGACGATGGTGACCTCGTTGGCCTCCTCGCGGACCAGACTGTGCGCCGCCGTGCTACCAACCTGTCCCGCGCCCAAGATCAGAATCTTCATGATAGGGTATCGCGCAAAATCGGCGCGTAGTTTACATCAGTTCAAGGTTTGCATACGCGACTACAAGCCATTTTGTCCCAGCACGCTCGAAATGCACCTGTACGCGGGCATGCGATCCGGTTCCCTCGCAGTTGAGTACGACTCCGTCCCCAAACTTACCGTGTCGAACTCGCTGACCGAGTCGCACACCGGCGGAATCTTCGAAAAGATTCTCCGATCTGTAAACGGGGCGGGACACTGAGAGCGCTGGTCTCACTTCCTCCAGCAATTCTTGGGGTATCTCATTAATGAATCGGGAGGGGATGCCGAAATTGTCCATCCCATGCAGACGTCGCTGTTCTGCATAGGTCAAAAAAAGTCGTTTCCGGGCGCGGGTCAGACCCACGTAGCAGAGCCTGCGCTCCTCCTCCAACCCATCCACATCGGTGACCGATCGTTGATGCGGAAACAACCCATCCTCCAAGCCACACAGGAATACCATCGAGAACTCCAACCCTTTTGCAGAGTGCAGAGTCATAAGCTGAACGCCATCCTCGTGGGCCTCAGCCTGCACTTCTCCCGATTCGAGCACCGCATAGGACAGGAACTCCGCAAGGGGGGAAAGCTCAGAATCATCGTCGCGAATAAGCCCCCGTGCCGCACTCACGAGCTCTTCCAGATTCTCGACTCGGGCCTCTCCGTTCAACTGCCCGTCACGGCCATGATGCGCAACGAGGCCGCTGTCCTGAATGACTTGGCTAACCTGATCGTGCAGCGTCATTTCACGCGTCGCAGCATCTAGTTCGTCAATCAGCTTCAGAAACGCCAAGAGTGCGCGGCTAGAGCGCTTCGGTAAACCATCGGCGGATATGATGGACCCGGCCGCTCGCCAAAGGCTCGAACCCTCCCGCACAGCCTGTGCTCGAACCGCCTCCATCGTCCTGGCTCCAATGCCACGGGGAGGGGAGTTAACCACCCGTTCGAACGAGGGCTCATCATCTCGGTTGGCGATGAGCCGCAGGTAGGCTAGAGCATTTTTGATCTCCGCGCGCTCGAAAAACCGCAGGCCGCCATAGACTCGGTAAGGAATTCCGGCAGCAAGTAGGGTCTCTTCAAACACACGGGACTGGGCGTTAGATCGATAGAGCACTGCAACCTCACTTCTCCGGTGCCCCTGCTCGATGTAATCGGTAATGCGGTTGACGACAAACTCTGCCTCGTCTCGCTCATTGAACGCCGCATAGAGCATGATTGGGTCGCCGGCCCCGCCTTCCGTCCAAAGATTTTTCCCCAAGCGGGAGCTGTTGTTGGTGATGATGGCGTTGGCGGCATTCAGTATGTTGGCCGTAGACCGATAGTTCTGCTCCAGTCGCACGACGTGCGTGCCAGCAAAGTCCTTCTGGAACCGATGCAGATTCTCGATACGCGCGCCGCGCCAACGATAAATGGATTGGTCATCGTCACCGACAGCAAACGGTGTACTCTCGTTTCCCGCCAAGAGCTTCAGCCATTCGTATTGGATTGCGTTGGTGTCCTGGAATTCGTCTACGAGTAAATGTTGAAACCTCGCGCGGTACTGTCCAAGTATGTCCTCCCGTGCCTTTAACAGTTCCAGTACACGCAAGAGCAGCTCTCCGAAATCAACAACTGAAGAGTCGACGCACATTTTTTCGTAAGACGCATAAAGCTCAATCATCTGCCTGCGACCGCTGTTGCCCTCATCGTCGACTTGCCCAGGTCTGAGAGCCTCGTCCTTCTGCGCGTTGACGAACCACTGTATCTCGCGCGGAGCCCATTCATTCTCGTCGAGCCCCATTCTCTTCAGCATGCGGCGGATCATCCGGAGTTGATCCTCCGAATCCATAATCTGAAACCCCTCACTGAGCCCAGTCTCGCTCCAGTGAATTCGGAGCAATCGGTGCGCAAGACCGTGAAACGTACCTATCCAGAAGTGTCTTGTCGGGAATCCCAGGAGCTCTTCGATTCTCTGGCGCATCTCCGAAGCGGCTTTGTTCGTAAACGTGACCGCAAAAAGTTTCTGCGGCGACAGCCCCTCGACGCTTATGAGCCAAGCGATTCGGTGTACGAGCACCCGAGTCTTGCCACTACCGGCACCCGCCAACACCAGCGTGGGTCGCCTAGGGGCTGTTACCGCCTCCCTCTGAGCATCGTTCAGTGGATCGATGATCGCGGTAACGTCCATGATGGAACCGGAATCTCTTTGAGTCGAAAGAACTACTCAGGCCAGAGGGAAGGAATATAGTGATCGACTAGTAGGAAGCTGAAGAGCGCCATTAGATAACTGATCGAATAAGCAAAAGCCTTCATGGCGACACTCTCATCATGACCGTATTTCAGCTGGATCGCATAGTAGATGAACCCCGCGCCAAGAAGTACCGCACCGAAGAGATAAAGAACGCCGGTCATTCCCGTCAAGTATGGGAGCAAGGTAACGATGAATAACAGAATCGAGTAGTAAAGCACGAACGACTTCGTGACCTCTGGGCCGTGGGTTACCGGCAGCATCGGCACTCCCGCCTTCGCATAGTCGTCTTTGCGCGCCACCGCCAATGCCCAGAAATGGGGTGGGGTCCACGTGAAGATGATCAGAAACAGCAATAGAGCGTATCCGCTGACCTCATTGGTGACTGCCGCCCACCCTAGAACCGGAGGTGAAGCACCAGCTGCACCACCGATAACGATGTTCTGCGGTGTTGCCCGTTTTAGATAGACCGTATAAACCACGGCATATCCAATGAGAGAAATAAAGGTCAGCGCAGCAGTAAGCAGGTTGACCAACAACACCAATATCGCGATTCCCACCACTCCGAGGGATATCGCAAAAGCCAACGCATCCTTCTCACTGATCCGTCCCATAGGCAGAGGGCGATCGCGAGTTCTCGCCATCTTCGCATCCAGACGCTGGTCCAAAACATGGTTGACTGCGGCCCCGGAAGCAGCCGAGAGCCCAATACCCAGGCTGGCAAACAGCAAAGTCTCCCAAGGCACCATCCCGGGAGTGGCTAGAAACATTCCCACGATCGCGGTGAACACCAGTAGCTTCACAACACCGGGTTTAGTTAGAGCATAGTAGTCTCGCCAGCGGGCGAGCATGGGCTCACTAATTGTGTCTAATTCTTTGGTTAGCATTGAGAACCATCAATAACAGCAAAGCCCCCACCCCATTGTGGGCAACAGCAACGGCCAAGGGAACACCGTAAACGACGATGCTCGCCCCAAGTACCAGCTGGAGCAACAAGGTCGCCAGCAAGGCGACTCCGTCCAGCCTAAGCTCGACCCTTTTCAACATCAGCCACCCCAGGAAACCAAGAACCAGGGTGGTTAAAATCGCCCCGAGTCGATGCGTGAAATGAATCGCGACGCGAGCCGGATTGTCCAGCACGCCGCCTTCGTAGTCTATGCCCAAGCCTCTCCAAGGCAAAAATCCTTCCCGGAAATCCGTAACGGGAGGCCACCAGCGCGTTTGGCACGTAGGGAAATCCGGACACGCCAACGCAGCGTAGTTCGCACTTGTCCAGCCGCCAAGAGAAATCTGCAGCGCGAGCACACCGAGTGCGGCAAGAGCCAGCGGTCTCAGATAGGTTGCCTTGAACGGCCCGGATGAGTGGCTCGTTCGCCACTCGCCCAGCCAAAACAAGAGTCCCAGCGTAGTAAGCCCGCCGAGCAGATGCGCCATGACGATCACCGGCTTCAGGAGCAACGTGACTGTCCACATCCCCAATATCCCTTGAAACACCACAACGCCGAACAGCACGAAAGGTAGCCGCGTAGGCTGAGTCGCGTCGCGTCTGTTCATCCAGGCGATGCCCGCAAGAGCCATGCAAAGCAACCCCAGCCCCGTTGCGAGATACCGGTGGACCATCTCCCGCCATGCTTTGCCGACGTTGAGCGGCCTCTCCGGAAAGGTTACCAGCGCCTCCGCTTGCTCCGTCGGGCTCCCGGGAACAACCCATTGCCCGTAACAACCCGGCCAGTCCGGGCAACCGAGCCCTGCGTCCGTCAATCGCACCCAGGCTCCTACCGTCACGACCAAGAAGCCGAGAACCAGACCAAGGCGACTAATGCCCAGAAATTGCGCCTTCAACTCAGATGGCCCTGGAGATTGTCAGAAGCCGTTCCAGATCCCTTAGAATTCCCGGTCGTTCAGCATCCAGGGGATAGCTAAACACCAAGTTGCCGAGTGGGTTGGAGATGTATATGCGGCCACTAACAAGATCATCTTCCCCCAGAGCGGCTCTCAGCTCTGCTTCCGCCGGGCCGTCGATTCGCCCCATGATGAGCTCCTTCGTCGATGCCGGGTTGGCCGGCAGGGCACCGATGTCGCCACCGTAAAGGTACACTCGCTGCACAAGCTCGTGGTCGCGAGGGAGAGCGAGCCTGACTTGGCGGAGCAACTCCAACCTCTCCCAACAACGCGCATCGCAGTCGGACAGGCGAGCGAAGATTAGCGACCACCGCTCCCGGGCCCAATCTTGGCGCAGTGGAGCACGGGTTGGCGTCTCCAGGGAGGTCGCCGGTAACACGACGGGGGGGTCGTACCGTTGTCCATAGGGCGGCTCGGCTCGGGGCAGCCAGTGGAGTTCCCATGGGCCGAAGACAGCTAGAGCTACTAGCAGCGGGGGGCCAAAAAAGAGCCCCGACAAGATTCGCGATTCCGGAGAAGATTTTTTCATGGTCGTCCGTGGCCGAACTCAACGACCGGCTGCGTCGACAGCCACCGCAGCGGCCTCTGAACCGCTCATCGTTTGCCGCATATGAATTCTCTACTGTGGCCCCTCAGTTTAGGCCCTTTTATGACGACCAGGACGGTGCCGCCGTTGCAGGAGAAATTTTAGCAGAACAAGACAGTTACCTCCCGTTCGCGCCTTCGCTAGGCAGTTTTCGAGCCAATTCCTCGGCCGATATTCTGACAGCGCCATCTCCCCCCATCGCCATACCGACCGTTCCCCAAGCCTGGCCGAATATCAACTCCACGCTGATTGAGAGCACGTCTTCGACTCGCTGGACCTCCAGCTGCTCACAGAATGCCCCCCAGCGGACGGCGCTCGTTAGCTGGGTCCGTCGGCCGTAGGCGACATTGGTGGAACCGGTCGCGCGCAGATCGCCCACGAGCCGGCCCAGGTCGCCGTAAGTAACCTGGAGACGATCAACGTCCATGACAGGCTCGGCCAACCCGGAGCGGGCCGCCAGATCTCCTAGGTCGTGCATATCCACAAACCCGTGTACATGAACGTCGCTGTCAACTTCGCGCCACGCTCGGCGAACTTCTTGTAACGTGTCCGGTCCGACCGTCGTGAACAGCATCAGGCCATCCGCTCGCAAGACTCTCGCAACCTCACGGAACACGGCCTGGGGATCGCACCAAGGTAGCAGGAAGTTGGCGAAGACCAAGTCTACGCTGTTCTCCATCAGCGGAAGCCGCTCCGCGTCACCGATGAGAGGGCTCACCGTATCGAGGTTGAGGCAACGCTGGCGCGTAAGCTCGACCATGGGCCTCGATAAATCAATTGCCATAATCTGGGCCTCTGGGTAGAGCTTAGCCAGTTCGGCGGTGCTCTTTCCCGTCGCCGAACCCAGATCGACAACGCGCACGGGGTTCAGCCTGAACAACTGCAGTCGTTCGATCAACCGGGTCCGAGCCTCCGTGTGCACGACATCGGCAGTATCAAAGGTAGTGCTCGCTCGCCCGAGGCGCACCATCGCAGCATGCCTCTCTGGCAAACCGACGCGAGCAGAAGAATTATCAGTCATGCATCGAGTCCATGCGGGAAAAGGCTCGCGTCAATACGCCAAAATCAGGTCGAGTGTTGGATAGGCTCCGGTGCGAGCCCCAGCTTGCCAAAGAGCGCCCTATCTGCCTCTCTCTCTGGATTACCCGTCGTCAATAACTCATCGCCGTAGAAGATGGAATTCGCGCCTGCCGCAAAGCAAAGCGCCTGTAGCTCATCGCTGAACTCGTTTCGACCTGCTGATAGGCGAACATGGGCGCGAGGCATGAGAATACGCGCGACTGCCACGGTACGGACAAATTCCAGACTATCGATCGTGTTCCGATCCGCCAGCGGTGTTCCTGGGATCGGCACCAGCTGGTTGATGGGCACACTTTCCGGCTGCGGCTCGAGAGATGCAAGCGTATGCAAAAGGGAGACTCGGTCGCTACGACCCTCCCCCATCCCCACGATGCCCCCACAGCAAACCTTCATCCCCGCTGCCCGCACGTGCTCCAGCGTGCGCAGCCGGTCCGAGTAGGTGCGCGTGCTGATGATCTCGGGGTAAAAGGACTCAGAAGTGTCGAGGTTGTGGTTGTAGAAATCGAGCCCAGCGCACGCGAGTTTTTCAGCCTGCGCCACTGTCAGCAATCCCAGCGTTGCACAAGTTTCCAACCCTAAAGCCTTGACCTCGCTAATCATCTCGGCGATGCGTTCCACCTGAGCATCCTTCGGCCCTCTGTAGGCCGCCCCCATGCAGAAACGTGTCGCTCCAGCAGTTTTTGCCTCTCGCGCTGCGCGCGTTACTTCATCAAGTGACATTAAACCCTGCGCCTCAACACCAGTGCTATAGCGAGCACTCTGGGGACAATACGCACAGTCTTCCGGACAACCCCCCGTTTTGATCGATAAGAGCGTCGAAACCTGAATCGCAGCTGGATCGAAGTGCTGCCTGTGTACCCACTGAGCTCCATAGAGCAGATCGTTCAGTGGCAGATCGAACATAGTTGCTACGTCCTCTGCCACCCAATCGCTCCGGGCGATTCCCGTAAGGTGGATCCCTCCGAACTCCAGGCTCGTCGATTTCGTTTGCGGAATTTCTGAGAACATACGGAAATGGCTCCAGTTGAGTTAAGGCCCGACCGCAGTACCGAGTATTGGAAACGAGTACGGAGCCTGTCAACTAAGGAAAACGGCGAAAGTACATCCCACCGGCTAAACCCTGAAAAGATAGTCCAACATTGTGCCGATGAAGACGCACATCCCCACCGTAGCGTTGTTTCTGAACGCTAGGAAACAACGTACCGAGTCGCGATCCCGGATGAGGTGCTGCTGAAACACAAACATCATGGCGGCGGCACCAACCCCGACCAGGAACCATGACCCAAGTTCGGCACTTTGCCCCACCAGAAGCAGCCCGCCGAGGAACATCAACTGCAGTGCGCCGACGAAAATCCGATCCAGGTCACCGAACAGGATCGCAATCGACTTGGCGCCAATCTTTAGATCCTCGTCCCGGTCTGCCATCGCATATTCGGTGTCGTAAACGACTCCCCAGATGATCGTCGTTATGAACAGCAACCAACCGACCCGCGGCACCGCCCCTAATTGCGCTGCGAAGGCCATGGGGACACCCCAAGCGAAAGCGATTCCCAGCACGAACTGCGGAAACGAAATGAATCGCTTGCTGAACGGATAGATTATCGTAACGAGTGCACCGATCACTGCCAGACCCTGCGTAAGCCTGTTCATCGTTAAAACGAGACCGAGCCCAATCAGCATCAGACCTACGAACAAGATAATGGCTTCCCCCACCTTGACCTCCCCGGTGGCCAGGGGCCGGTCTCGGGTCCGCTTTATATGCGGGTCGATCTTGCGATCGGCATAGTCGTTAATGATGCAGCCAGCCGAGCGCAGAATCACCGTACCCAAGACGAATATGATGAAAATTCGTTGCTCCGGACGCCCTTCCCCTGCGATCCACAATGCCCACAGAGTAGGCCAAAGCAGTAGCCATATCCCGACTGGCTGATGCAACCTCACCAGCCGCACGTAGGCCAGGTAGTGTTGGAGCCCGATATTCAAATGTCGGCCGAACCAGCGACCACGCTGGCTCAATCGAGCCCCGAAGCCGCGCAGCGCGATCATGCCAGAGGAGAGCTTCATGACAACGGCATTGTATGAGCCTTTCCGAACTCAACCAATTAGACCTTGGCGTATTCCACGGTGCCGCTGCTCCAACGGCGAATCAAAGATGCTACTCGCTGCGGACACTCCTGCAATAGCTCATCGGATATCTCGATCACTTGTGGCAAAAGGTCTGCATCTCGAATAAGGTCCGCGACCCTCAGCCGCATGACCCCGGTTTGGCGAGTACCTAAAACCTCACCGGGGCCCCTGAGCTCCAGGTCTTTCTCCGCGACTACGAATCCGTCCGAGGTCTCACGCATCACACCGAGCCGCTCTCGAGCCAGGTCGCTGAGTGGCGACTTATACAACAACACGCAACTGGAGGCCTGGCTCCCACGGCCTACCCGTCCGCGGAGCTGGTGTAATTGCGAAAGCCCCATTCGCTCGGAGTTCTCGATAATCATGAGACTCGCGTTGGGAACATCGACACCGACCTCGATCACCGTGGTAGCGACGAGCAGGTCCAAAACTCCTTCCTTGAACTGGCGCATGATCAAATCTTTTTCCTGAGATTTCATACGGCCATGGATCAAGCCGACGCTCAACGAAGGTAACGCAAGCTCCAACTCGCGCCCAACCTCGGTAGCAGCCTGGGATTCCACGACCTCGGACTCCTGTATCAAAGGGCACACCCAATACACCTGTTGCCCCGTCCGACAGTGAGCTAGCACACGCTGAACCAACTGAGGACGTCGGCTCTCTGGCATAACCACCGTCTGGACTGGCTGCCGCCCCGGAGGTAACTCATCGATGATCGAGCAGTCCAGATCAGCGTATGCCGTCATCGCCAGCGTGCGCGGAATCGGGGTCGCTGTCATGACGAGCTGGTGCGGAGAGAGCGCTCCCCGCTGGCCCTTCTGCTTGAGCTCCAACCGCTGGTGAACACCAAATCGGTGTTGCTCGTCGACGGTCATCAACGCGAGCTTCGCGAAGCGCACGGACTGCTGGAAGAGCGCGTGAGTGCCTACAACGACCTGTGCACGGCCGGTGGCGATACTTTCAAGGGCGGCGGAACGAGCGGCTCCTGAAACGGCCCCGGTCAGACTCACGACCTCAATCCCCAATGGATGTAACCAGTCACTCAAATTGCCGAAGTGCTGCTCCGCGAGCAATTCGGTTGGGGCCATGAACGCTGTCTGGCACCCCGCGGAGGCCGTCGCCAACGCAGCGACTGCCGCTACGATGGTCTTCCCCGAACCTACATCGCCCTGCAATAGCCGATGCATCGGAACGGATCTTTCCATGTCGGCAATTATTTCTTCAAGAGCGGTCTCCTGGGCATCTGTGAGCTCAAACGGCAATCTCTCCCGGAACCTGGGGACCAACTGATGCGAATCGTTCAGCCTTATCGCTCGCTCCCGAGTTCTACCGACATTCAGCTGACGAAGGCTGAGGCGCTGTGCCACAAGCTCCTCCAACGCGACCCGACGCTGGCACGGATGCGTACCATCGAGCAGGGATTGGAACTTGGTACCCTGAGGTGGGGCATGTAGAAATTTCAAAGCCTGATTGAGCTTGGGCCAATCCTCGGGTAACCGATCAACCAGGTAGTCCGTGAGCGGTGCTCGCTCCAAGACGGCCAAAGCCTGTCGAATCAGCCTCCTCAGCCGCTGCTGATGCAACCCCTCCGTAGTTGGGTAGATTGGTGTCATGACATCAGTCGGCGGCTCCACTTCGCCACTCAGCATCTGATATTCCGGATGTATCATCTCCAGCCCGGTGCGCCCCGTCCGGACATCGCCAAAACACCGGACGCGCGCACCTTGCACCAAGAGCTGCTGCTGCGCCCTATTGAAGTGAAAAAAACGCAGCGTGATCGCACCTGTACCGTCGGCGATTCGACAAAGCAGGGAACGACGGCGACGAAAAGCAACCTCGGCGAGCTCGATCTCACCTTCCACCAGAACTTTTGTGCCTGGGCGAAGTCCGCCCAGTGGTTGGAGCTCCGTCCGGTCCTCGTAACGGATTGGCAGTAGGCAGAGGAGGTCGCCGATCCGTTCCACATCTAGACGGCCGAGCTTTTCCGCTAGGCGTGGGCCCACCCCTTTCAGGACGGCGACTGACGTCTCAAGCGTTGGACCCGTGGTGGTAGGGGAGTCAGGCAACCAGGATCGCGTCCATCTCAACCACCGCGCATTTCGGGAGTCCCGCGACACCGATGGCGGCTCGCGCTGGATAGGGCTCGTCGAAGTACTGCGCCATAATCTCATTCACGCGTGCGAAATTTCCGAGATCCGTCAGGTAAACAGTGATTTTCACCACATCGGCAAGCCCGCCGCCAGCGGCCTCCGCCACGGCTGCGAGATTATCAAACACCTGGCGTATCTGAGCGTCGACTCCGCCACCCACCAACTCCATAGTCTCTGGGTCCAGGGGGAGCTGCCCTGAGAGATACACCGTCTCACCCGCCCGAACAGCCTGACTGTACGTCCCAATGGCCGCCGGTGCTCTATCCGTGTGGACTGGCTGCTTGGCCATTAATACGGCTATCCCTTGGTACGACTCACCCGGACAACACCGGGATTCGTTCGGATGCTGCGAATGACTTGCGCCAAGTGTCGACGATCGCGGACGTTAAGCCTGAACAGCAAAATAGACTCATCGTCGTCCGTCTCGACGTTTAGCTGGTCGATGTTGCTAAGCGTCGCTGAAATACGTCCCGCGACCTCGGCGAGCAACCCGACACGATTCAAGGTCTTAACTTGAATCTCGGATTGAAATTCCCCCTTGATGCCACGTCGCCAGTCAACGGGGATCCACTTGGCGGGATGCTTTCGGTAGTCGGCGACGTTATGGCAGCCGCTCCTGTGGATCACCACACCACGACCGCTCGACATGAAACCGACGATGTCATCGCCGGGGATCGGATGACAGCAGCCCGCATAAGTCACCAGGAGTCCTTCGGTACCCGCAATATCGAGAGGCCTGCGCTTGGCCGCAGCCTCACCCTCAACATCTACCTGCTGCGCGAGCATCCCGGCGACCACTGGAGCCAAACGCTCCCCTAGCCCAACCTGCTCGTAAATCTCATCCATACTGGCGCTGCCCAGCTCCTTTTGCAGGCTGTCCGTTTGCACTTTCCGTAAACGACGGACATTGAGCGAGTAGGGCCGGAGCGCCTGGCCCAAGAGCGTCCGGCCGAGCTCTCGAGCCTCGTCCCTCTTGAGGCTCTTAAGGAATCCCCTAATGGCATTACGTGCCTTCGCTGTGGTCACGAAGTTCACCCAACTGGGGTTGGGTTTCGCAGAACGGGCGGTCACAATTTCCACCGTGTCACCGTTACTCAGTGTTGTCTTCAGGGGCACTAGCCGTCGTTCTATTTTTGCTGCTACGCAACGATTGCCGACGTCCGTATGTACCGCATAGGCGAAATCGACAGCGGTCGCCCCACGTGGCAAACGTAAAATGTTGCCGTTGGGGGTGAACACGTACACCTTATCCGGAAACAGGTCGACCTTTACTGTTTCCAGGAACTCCTCCGAATTGGCAGCCTGTTGCATCTCCATCAGTCCCTGCAACCAGTCACGAGCCCTGGCCTCAGCACTATAAGTCTGCTTCTCCACCGCCTTATATTGCCAGTTTGCCGCAATCCCCCGTTCCGCGACCCCGTCCATTTCCTCAGTCCGTATCTGCACCTCAAGCGGCATTCCTTTCGGTCCGAACAATGTCGTATGCAGTGACTGATAACCGTTTACACGTGGAATCGAAATGTAATCCTTGAAACGACCAGGCATTGGCTTGTAGAGCTGATGTACCAACCCGAGCACCCGATAGCACGTGTCGACGTCCGGAACTACGATTCGAACGCCAAATACATCGACAATGTCAGAAAGATTGCTGTGCTTGCGCTGCATCTTCGAGTAGATGCTGTACAGACTTTTTTCGCGGGCAACTAGGCGTCCATCGACACCTCGCTCGACCATGCTCTTTTTCAGCTTTGCTTCAATTTTGCGAAGAAACTGCCGCTGACTACCACTCGCTTTTCGCAGTGCGCTCTCCAATACACGATAACGAAACGGCAAGTAGGCCTTGAACCCGAGGTTCTCTAGCTCGGTTCTGAGACTGTAGATTCCGAGCCGATTGGCTATAGGTGCATAGATCTCCAGCGTCTCCTTCGCTATTCGGCGGCGTTTCTCGACTGGCAGCGCATCGATCGTCTGCATGTTGTGTGTCCGGTCGGCAAGCTTCACCAATATGACCCTGAGGTCTTTGACCATGGCCAAGAGCATCTTCCTGAAGCTTTCCGCCTGGGCTTCTGCCGCACTGTGAAAGTGCAGCTTGTCCAGCTTGCTCACACCATCGACGAGCCCAGCCACGTCCTCGCCGAAGTCCCTCTGAACATCCTCCAGCGTACAGGATGTATCCTCCAGAACGTCGTGAAGCAGAGCCGCCTTAATGGTACCCGGGTCGAGGTGAAGGTCCGCGAGAATTTTTGCGACCGCGATCGGGTGGGTGATGTACGCCTCACCACTTAGGCGCTGCTGGCCCTGGTGAGCCTTTGCGCTCACCTCATAGGCGGCGACTATGCCTCCGAGATCCTCTTCCGGAAGGTACCCCTCTAGGGTACCGAGCAGCTGCCCGAACTCATCTCCCCGCCAGGCCGCGGGAAGCCGATCTCGGATGGCAGAAGCATAGTCCATGGTGAGCTCCCAAGCGCCGCCGGGGACGACGCCGGGTCTACAAGACTGGCTCGTCAGTCGCCGATAGAGATCGGCCGAGCCGAAAGCAAGTCGTCCGGAAGGGCGGATGCCGCTTGCTCTGCTTCGAGCAGATCTTCAACGGGTTGATCTCGCTCCTCGAGAATACTCTCCGTGATGTGACCCTCTGCGACTTCACGAAGAGCGACGACGGTCGGCTTGTCGTTCTCCCAAGGCACCATGGGTTCGGCGCCATTGGCCAGCTGGCGAGCGCGTTTGGCGGCCACCAACACTAGCGAAAAACAGTTGGTTACATTCTCGACGCAATCTTCTACGGTTATCCGGGCCACAGGACACCCTCCTTGGAATCAATCTCTTAGGCCGCAGTGTACTGCAATCCGCCCAGGACCCGCCACAAACCACCTAAAGTATAAAAATCTCTGGAAACGGAAAACTCTCTTCTGTTTCAGACTCATATCGGCACTCATCCTCGACTATTAGGCGGCGCTAATCCATTCGATTCCCCAGGAATACTGCGCTACGTGACCGCAATCGGTTAACGCGGTCGTGAACGAAATATTCAAAAGAACGATTCAGCGTCGAAGAAGACTGGGCCTGCTTCGCCGATTTCTGCGGGATTCCGCCGTCTTTTGAACCGGACTCCGGCATTCGCGGCTTAGTCGGCAAGGAAGTCGAGTACGCTGGCTACGAACGTGTCGCGCGCCTGAATCTGCGGGCAGTGACCGCAGTCGGGGATCTCAACTAGTTTCGCCCCCGGGATTCCCTGGCGCAGGGCGTAGGACAGGGCAGGCGGTGTCGTCGCATCGTCGAGCCCTACCATCACCAGCGTCTCGTTGCTGATGGAGCCGATCTCATCGGCCATCTCGACATTTGCCAGTGCACGCGCCGTCGCGGCGAAGGCAGCGGGGGCACAGGCTGCTAGTGCTGCCTTGCGCTCGGCGATCACATCTGGGTTCGTCGCGATATAGGGTCCGGGGAACATGCGCAGCATCGCAGCGTCGAGCACCGCCTCCATGCCCTCGGCCTCGACCTTGTCGGCCAGAATTCGCAGCGGCCTCTTTGCCGGCTCGGGGAAACCAGGCCCGGTATCGACGAGAATAAGCTTGCCGAACCTATCGCCGTGATGGATTCCCAGCGAGACCGACATGAATCCCCCGGCGCCGTTGCCGAGCACGTCAGTGTCATCAGGTAGGCCGGCCGAGTTCATGATGCCCGCGATCCGGTCCGCGTAGTCGCGCACACTCGGATCGGGCTTGTCCAGCGGTGGCGTGTCGCCGTAGCCGGGCAGGTTCGGAACAGTCAGCCGGTGATGCGCAGCGAGGGCCGGCAGCACGCGGTCAAAGACCGTGCGCTCGGCGAGCAGCGTGTGGAGCAACAGCAGGTCCGGGCCCTCGCCGATCTGGATAACGTCGGTGTCGGGTATGTTGAGATTTCGTATTTTCATCGACCTTCCTTTCGACAATATCAACATCCGGACGGACGTCTTTCCTCCGCTACTCGCATCAACTCGGCGCGATCAATCTTATTCGTGGTACTGAGAGGTAGTTCTTCCAGGAAGCACACAAAGCGCGGATGCTGATAGGCCGGTGCGTGGCGCAACGCGAACTCCTGTCAAAAGGACCAATTGGACCTCTCGAGAATAAGGCCCAAGATCAAGAGCGCAGAATGCGCTCCGCTCGCTCACGAATAGCTGGCGAGCTTACACGGTTCTCTCCGCCACCACCCTCCAGTATCGCCTCAAATGCCTCGGCCGACCGCTCAACATCGTCGTTCACTAGCAGGTAGTCGAACTCCTGCCAGTGCACCATGTCGGTGAGTGCGTCCCCCAACCGTCTTTGTATAACGTCCTTTGAATCCGTACCTCGGCATCTTAAACGCCGCTCCAGCTCCTCCCTGCTTGGCGGGAGAATGAAAATTCCTATGGTCTCCGGCGCGCAGGCTCGCACCTGGGCAGCTCCCTGCCAGTCGATCTCGAGTAGCACTGTTTCACCTTGGCTGAGGAGTGAATCAATGTGCCCCCTGCTCGTTCCATACCAATGATCAAACACCCGGGCCGATTCCAGAAAAGCATCGGTCGCCCGCATCGTCTCGAACTCTACCTCACCTACGAAGAAATAATCCTTGCCGTTCTGTTCGGATTCCCGCGGCGGCCTGGTGGTGTAAGAGATCGAAAACCGAGTCTCCGGACGACGACGAATGATCTCGTGGACCAGCGTCGTCTTACCAGCACCGGACGGCGCAGAAACGACAATCAAGCGACCACGCTCCACGGGGGACATGCCGCTACTCCAGGTTCTGCGCCTGTTCGCGCATCTGCTCAATAAGAACCTTCAACTCCACGGCATCGCGAGTGAGGTCAGCGTCCTGCGCTTTGGAGCCCAAAGTGTTGGCCTCACGATTCAGCTCCTGAATCAGAAAATCCAACCTGCGCCCTATGGGCTCTTGTCGACCAAAAATATCTATCACTTCTTTGACATGCCCCTCGAGACGATCAATCTCTTCGGAAATATCCAAACGTTGCGTGAGCAACGCGATCTCCTGCTCCAGCCGTTCGGAGTTTGTTTCCACGGACAATCGATCCAGCCTTTCCTTCAGCTTGACACGATAGCGCTTTTCCGCGTCTCCGATGCGCGGCCGAATGCTCGCGATGATGCTGGAGATTGCTTCACAACGCTGCGTTAGGGCTTCTACCAAGCGATCCCCTTCTCTCTGCCGTGCCGTGCTCAACGAAGAAAGCGCATCATCCAGTGTCTTTATGACCGAATCTTCTAGTGATGAGGCCTCATAGGTAACCTCTTCTAGCACGCCCGGCCAACGCAGAAGGTCGCCAACCGCCATCGGACGGGCGTCCAGAAATTTTTCGAGAACCTCCGTCTGAATTTCACGGATCCGATCCAACACATCGTGCCGCAACTCAGCCTCCGGGGTGTGGCCCTCGGCCAGAGCGACCTTCAAAGTACAATCCACCTTGCCACGCGCGAGGGCCGCGTTGACGCGCCCGCGGCAATCGGGCTCCATTGCCCGTAAGTCCTCCGGAAGACGTACCCCGATCTCTAGAAATCGGTGGTTTACGCTACGAAGCTCCCAGGTTAGTCGGAACGGCTTAACTAGCGCTTCAGCGCTTGCAAACCCCGTCATGCTGCTCGGCATTTGGAAAACCGCCTTTTCAGTCTGTGGAATGAGCTATAGGCCAAGGTGCAGATCCGCCTCCAGTCAAATCGAGGCAGACAAAGTCCTTAGAGTCTAAGATATGAGCAGTATTAGCACGAGCCTCGATGATGAAAGTGAATTCTGCAGAGCTGAGTTTGGTGGGTAATCACCAGGAAAACCAGGATCGGATATCCATAGTTGTGGATACCGGCAGTTTGCTGTCGATCGTTAGCGACGGCATGGAATTTCATACAGAGGACAGACGAGTGCGAGATCGCTGCGGTTTTATGCTGACGGGGCTGAGGAATTGACCATGCGCCCGAGTGGACGAGGTGCGGAAGATCTGCGGTCCGTGCGGTTTTTAAAAGACTTCGTGACCTACGCAGAAGGATCGGTCCTGACGGAGTTCGGCAACACTCGCGTGCTCGTAACGGCCAGTCTCGATCGGAAGGTCCCGCATTTCCTGAAGGGACGGGGTGAGGGCTGGGTAACAGCCGAGTATGGGATGCTCCCACGGGCAACGCATACTCGAAATTTCCGTGAAGCGGCAAGAGGAAAGCAAAGCGGACGGACACTGGAGATCCAAAGACTGATCGGACGCAGTCTCCGGGCTGTTGTCGACCGCGCGGCACTCGGCGAGCGCACAATCACCGTGGACTGCGACGTGCTGCAAGCCGACGGCGGTACACGCACTGCATCAATCACTGGCGGATACGTGGCGCTCGCCCTCGCGATCAAGAAACTGATGCAAGAAGGTGAGCTCGAGCGGAACCCAATTCATGGTCAGGTGGCTGGAGTCTCGGTCGGAATCTATAAGGGTCAGCCGATACTCGATCTCGACTACGACGAGGACTCCGAAGCAGAAACGGATATGAACGTCGTGATGAACGAAGCCGGTGGTTTCATCGAGATTCAGGGAACCGCCGAAGGACACGCCTTCCAGCGTGGGGAACTAGAGAACCTATTAGACCTAGCCGAGGAAGGGATTCGACAGCTGGTCGAAAAACAGGCGGAGGTCCTCGGCAGTTGACGGGCGTACCGAGCCAGTGGGTCCTCGCCAGTAGCAATCCCGGCAAGCTCCGTGAGATCCAAGCCATGCTCGCTCCCTCTGGCCTGGAGGTGTTGCCGCAGAGCGCTTTTGGCCTGCACTCTGCTGAAGAGACCGGAGCGACATTCGTAGAGAACGCGCTCCTGAAAGCGAGATACGCGGCGGCGGAAACGGGGCTTGCAACTATCGCGGACGATTCCGGGCTGGTCGTGGCAGCGCTATCCGGGCAACCGGGAATCTGCTCGGCTAGGTTCGCCGGTCCCAGCGCTGATGACCACGGCAACATCGCTAAGCTACTGAGGCTTCTGGAGAACACACCGGAGGAAGAACGCGGCGCGAAGTTCTATTGCGTAATCGTGGCCTTGCTGGGTCCCGATGATCCGGCGCCTTTGATCGGTTCCGGTGCGTGGCCCGGGGTAATCCTCCGTGAGCCCAAAGGGCGCTCTGGCTTTGGCTACGATCCGGTGTTCCTAGATCCGGAGCTAGGCGAAACAGCCGCCGAGCTATCGCCCGAAGTCAAGAATCAAGTCAGCCACCGAGGTCGGGCGCTCGCTGAGATCCAGCACGCTCTGTCCGAAGCAGGATGAGACGAAACTCGGGTTGGGTCCTTTATACACAACTCGGGAGACCCCACCCGGAAACAAGCCCGTTGCACATCAATTCTCCGATCGAGGCTCGCTTTATACTTGCAAGATCCTGATTACGTTATATTTATTTGTAGTGATCGTTTTTTCAGCAATCTGAGGGAAATGTTACGGCCCATGGGGGTCTAGGCCTAATTTCGCACGTTCCTCCACAGACTTATGCACAGGATCTGTGGATAAGGGTTCTTTCTCTTTTCGGATCCGAGCCTTACGTCAGACATCCCAGCCCTTCAGTCTGAATCGTGCCCCGAGGCCGTCTTGTCTTCAAACGCCCGCAGCAGTATGCTCACGCGCCCGCTGGAGAAGAGCTATCATGAAAACCGACATTCACCCAGAGTATGGCGAGATCAAAGTAGCCTGCGGTTGCGGTAACGAATTCACCACCCGTTCTACGCTCGGCAAAGATCTCCAGGTGGAGGTGTGCTCAGCCTGTCATCCTTTCTATACCGGTGAACAGAAAATTCTCGACAGCGGTGGGCGCGTCGATAAATTCAGACGCCGCTACGGGTTGGCCTCAGAATCCAAAGCGGACAGTTAGACCCGATCTAGGGGCCAGCGCAGTCCGTGACGGACCTCCAGCCCTCGCTCGCCTGCTATAATGGGGGTCTTTACCGTGGTCGTAAGCCCCCAGTCGGTCTGAAGCGTCCACGCCGTTGCCTTGAGCCTGTCCTGGCCAAGAACGGTTATAACAATTCTGAAGGAGCCAGGTGCAAGGCATGAGCGAGAAGCCCTATACCCTGATCGACCGCGAGACCGGAAAGGAACTTGGACTGAGTAGCCAGGATGCGGTCCTGGGACCTAGCGTCGTTGATATTTCCGGACTGTACCGCGAACAAGGTATTTTCACCTATGACCCTGGCTTCGGCGCTACGGCCTGTTGTTCCAGCACAATCACCTTTATCGATGGCGAGCAGGGCGTGCTCATGTACCGGGGTTATCCGATCGAGCAACTCGCCGAGCAATCCACATTTATCGAAGTCGCATCTCTACTGCTCTATGGAGAACTCCCGAGCGCGACCGATCTTGAGGCATTCGATCAGTCGATCCGAACCCATACGATGCTCAACGATTCGTTCATGCGGTTCTTCAACGGCTTCCGCCACGACGCTCATCCGATGGCAATGGTCTCCGGCGTCGTCGCCTGTATGTCCGCCTTCTACCATGACACAACCGACATTCAGGACTCGGCCCACCGGGACGTGTTTGCACATCGAATCATAGCCAAGATCCCCACGATCGCCGCGGCAGCATACAAACACTCTCTCGGGCAGCCGTTCGCCTACCCTCAGAATCGACTGGACTACTGCAGCAACCTCTTGAGCATGCTCTTCTCCGTGCCGACCGTCTCTTATGAGGTCGATCCCGTTGCCGCAGAGGCCCTCGACCTTTTATTCATTCTGCATGCGGACCATGAGCAGAACTGCAGTACCTCGACGGTGAGGTTGGCCGGCAGCTCCGGCACCAACCCTTACTCAGCTATTTCAGCCGGTATCTCGGCGCTCTGGGGCCCAGCCCACGGAGGTGCCAACGAAGCCGTCATCAATATGCTGGAAGAAATTGGCGAGGCTAAAAACATCAACAAGTACGTTGCGAAGGCCAAGGACAAAGAAGATGCCTTCCGCCTGATGGGATTCGGGCACCGTGTCTACAAGAACCACGATCCTCGGGCTACGATCATTCGGCAGATGTGTCACCGCGTACTAGAGAAGCTCGGTCAAAAGCAGGACACGCCGTTGTTCGAGCTGGCGTTGGAGCTCGAGCAGATTGCATTGAAAGATTCATACTTTGTCGAAAAAAACCTCTACCCGAATGTAGATTTCTACTCGGGCATCATCTACCAGGCCCTTGGTATCCCCAAGTCCATGTTCACGGTGATGTTTGCGATCGCACGAACGGTTGGCTGGGTCGCCCAATGGCGTGAGATGGTGAGAGATTCCGAGACCCGCATCGGCCGGCCCCGGCAACTCTACATCGGTCCCGCAAAGCGGGATTACCTGCCGATCTCGGATCGCTAGCCGAGGCGGCCGGAATCTTCTAACAAAGCGAGGACTCGGTCTCGGCGTGCCCGTGGCATTGGACGCCGGTCCACCGGGCTCATGGGTGCTTGCCGTAATCCCTTCTCCGGAAAAACCAGCGCGTCGACTCGCTCACCACGATACGTGAACCGATAACCTGGAACGATCGAGACCCCGCGGCTATCGTAACGGTAGCGGCGTTGCCAATCCCTGTAGTGGATACCCTGCTCATCCAGCTTCATCACCACCTCTTCCGGAGCGTCGGTAAACAGGTGCAGTTCGATGGATGAGTTAACTGTAATGGCTCCGGAGAGAACAGATCCCGCTAACCTCGGCTCGAACGGAGACAGAAACGCCATGACGTCAACGGCCAGGCTCCGCAGATCTTTGAGTTGATTCCGATGGGCTTCGGGTTCGAAGATCCGTTGCCACTCTGTTACGCGCGCTTCGATCTCCGAGTTGCTAGGGAGGGCTCCAGCCCCTCTGACATCCAGACGTTGGGCAGCTTTACGCTTAGCTAAGCCATAGTCCTGGATGCCGTGCTCGTGGACGAGGCGGGCCGCCTCCTGAGCGACCCGTTCCCGAAGTTCAACAGGATCGAGCCAACGCCTAGCCATAGCGGTGTTTTCCCTTAACGCCTCCGTGCCCGGCGAAGCGACTAGAAAATCGATCCTGGAACGGTCGTCTCCGTCCTGTCGGACTCTAGGAACTCACCCTTGACCGGGTCCTGCGGGAGTTCCAGTCGCGTCGGTTCTGATTCCGGCACGTAATCCATTCGGAATTTTTCGAAGATGCTGCTGTCTCGGGTACTCGCAACGAGCCCGGTGTTAGGATTGATCCGCACGTCCACGATACCGGGTGGGCGTTCCATTGCGTGGAGTGGCATGCCATCCAGCGCTTCACTCATGTAGCTGATCCACATCGGCAGGGCCGTGCGCGCACCTTGCTCACCATCCCCCAACGATCGTTCCTGGTCGAATCCGACCCATGCTGCCGTAACGACATCACCATTGAAACCGGCGAACCAAGCGTCACGCTGATCGTTGGTCGTACCTGTTTTTCCCCTAAGATCCGTGCGTCCGAGCTCACGATACGCTCGCACGCCGGTCCCACGTCGGACGACATCCTGCATCATGTCGTTCATGAGATAGGCGTTCTGAGCGCTGATGGCGCGGGGCGCATGACGCGTGCCAGCGTAAAGATCTGTCGACCCGTGAATTAGCTTTGGCTCCGCCTCCCCTGACTCAACGCAATCCAGACAGGCGAGTTCCGGAGACGCCGCATACAATACCTCACCGTCGGCGCCCTCAATCCTCTCGATGATATAGGGATCGACTCGATAGCCGCCGTTCGCGAAGACTGCATAGCCCTGAACGAGGTCCAGGGGTGCGACTCCACCGGAACCGAGCGCCAGCGTTGAGTTCATCGGCGATGCTGTCTCGTCAAAACCGAAACCGCGCACATGCTCTACGGTGTGGCGAACCCCGGACCGCTCGATCACGCGGATTGAAACCAAATTCAGAGATTTAATGAGGGCTTCCCGGAGCCGGGTCGGACCGTTAAACCGACCAGAGTAGTTTTCCGGACGCCAGACACCTTCAAGCGCCTGGCTACGCTGCACGATCGGCGCATCATTGAATATGCTGGCAGCTGTAAAGCCCCTCTCCAGAGCGGCGGAATAGACGAACGGTTTGAACGCCGAACCAGGCTGTCGTTGGGACTGGATCGCGCGGTTGTAGTTACTGAGGAAGAAATCGAATCCTCCTGACAACGCGGAGACTGCTCCGTCGATTGGATCCAGAGAAACCAACGCGCCTTGGACTGCCGGTACCTGCCCGAGGCGCAGCTCACCAGATTGCAGCAGCCTGAATCGAGCCACGTCACCGACTTGGAGAACGTCCGCCACGGTTTGCGGAACCCGACCCCTACGATTCTCGTCGATGTAAGGCAGGGCCCAGGCGACAGTATCGAGACCAACCGGCACGAGTCCAAGCTCGTTAAAATACAGCTGTGCCTGGAAAATCGGTGCCGGCGATTCTTCCTCTTCTTCTGCTGGGTCTACCAGCGGAGCTTCACCTGGGAACTCGGTGTGCATCTCGGCCGACAGCACGGCCAATTGCTCCTGTGTGGACAGGATCTCCTCGACTCTGACTACCAGGCCCGTCAAGAAACCCGAAACAGGCGCGTAGCCCTCAAGAACGGCTTGCCACTCAGCTTCCTGGGGGGATGATTCCGGGAGAGGCTCGTTAGCCACTGTCAGAGCCTCCTGACGACCCGGCGCAATCGCTCCCGGGACCCCTGGCACCTCAACCTCTGGCGACAGTTCTAGGTCGACCCGAGCGAGTGGCCCACGGTAGCCATGACGCTCGTCATACTCGATCAATGTTTGCCGCAGCGCCTTGTCCGCAGCTCTCTGAAGTCGCGCGTCTATCGTGGTCGTGACCTTCAGCCCAGCAACGTACGCCGAGAGCCCGAATCGTCGAATAAGCTCGGCGCGCACCATCTCTGCGACATAGGAAGCTTCAAGCTCCCGCTCCGGTCCGAACCGCTTACTCTCAATCAGCACCTCTGACGCCGCCTCGTGGTCAGCCGCGGTTATAAAATCGAGCTCGCGCATGCGCCGCAAAACGTAGGTACGACGTTGCGTCGCGGCCTCTGGATTGACTATCGGATTCAGGATCGACGGCCCCTGGGGAATCCCAGCAATGACCGCAGCATCCGAAATGCTAATGTCGCGCAGATCCTTACCGAAGTAGGTCTGAGCCGCAGCGGCAACACCCCAAGCGTGCTGTCCAAAAAACGTCGTATTCAGAAAAATGTCCAATATTTCGGTCTTGCTGAACTCCCTTTCGATGCGGAGGGCAAGAATCCATTCCTTAAACTTTCTCACCAGCGTTCTGTCCCGAGTGAGGAAGTACTGTCGCGCAATCTGCTGGGTAATCGTACTGCCGCCCTGACGGCTATCCCCCGTGTTTAGGATGAAATACGTCATGGCTCTCAGAGTGCCCTGATAATCGATGCCAGGGTGCTCGAAAAAGCGATCGTCCTCTGCAGCTAAGACCGCTTGCACCATCACCGGCGGTATATCTTCGTAGGGAACAGGTGAGCGCTTCTCGCCGAACTGCGAAATCAGCCGACCGTCACGACTGTAGACGGACAAGGGGATCTGCACGCGCACGTCCCGCAGCTCCTCGGCCAAGGGCAAACTAGGCCCCACATAGAGATAGCCACCGGCTATCAGGGCACCGACACACAGACTTCCGGTGACCGCCCAGGTCCCCAGAGCAACGAAGATTCGGGCATAAGTGCGCATTATCTAAGCCGTATTGTACTTCCTTGCCATGGTTGGGGCCTTTGTGCATAGTCCACCAAACTTGGCGAGCCCACTGAGAGGCGGGAACACAAAGCCACCGGTCTAAGGACCGAACCTTGGCTGGTCCGGCCTAGGATAACGGGGCTGCTCGGGCAGTAGAAGGACCTTTTTCGCCCCCGGCATCTCCTGCTCCGAAGCCCAACCACGCGCGCGTTCTCTCCCAATCGGTAATTGGTACTATTGTGGAGCTTCCTTTGAGGCGGGTTTGTGACGGTGGGCATACCCTTGGTTCCCAGAATTATGAAGCTCATCGGACCCACTTGAATACAGGTGCCATATAGCCACATTGAGCGCATGGGTGTCGTCACAGGATTCTACCTCAACCTGCGGAGTTGAAAAGGAAAATTCTTGTTCCCAAGCCAGGCAGAAAAGTCCCTGTTGGGCCTTGAAGTAACCACTGCCTCGGTCAAGTTGATCGAGCGCTCGGAGCACGACCGTATCAACCCTCAGAACGCGATAAACGAGAATGAGTAAGCAAGATAGCGTGTTCCTTGTCGGTCCAATGGGGTCAGGGAAGACGGCCGTGGGCCTCCAACTCGCCCGCGATTTAGGAGTGGAATTTCTCGATAGCGACGCGGAGATCGAGCGCCGCACCGGAGTGGACATCACCTTCATCTTCGAGAAAGAAGGCGAGAATGGATTTCGGGAACGCGAGAAAGAAGTAATCGCTGATCTCGCCCAGCGTGACAACGTAGTGCTTGCGACAGGAGGAGGGGCAATCTTAGCCGCGGACAACCGCCGAATTCTCGGTTCCAGGGGCATTGTCGTATACCTCAAGACAAGCGTGAAACACCAGCTTGACCGCACGCAACACAACCAGAAACGCCCGCTCCTTATTAACGACGATCCTGAAACCGTTCTGACGAGTTTGATGAAGGTTCGTGGACCACTATACGAAAAACTCGCGAATATCTCGGTCGACACAAAAGGACAGCGGGTTAAGACTGTGGTTAAACAGATTAAGACTCTGCTCCAGCAACAAGATTTCACCCCATTGAAAAAGTGACGACGCCCTGCGAACCTAATGTCGATGAAACCACTTCAAGTGTCACTCGGAGAGAGAAGTTATCCGATTTATATCGGACCCGGTCTCCTCAGCGATAGGGAACTACTCCGTCGTTCGATTCCTGCTGCGCAAGTGTTAATCGTCACCAATGAAGTGGTCGCACCACTCTATCTAGCCCGGCTCGAGAAAACCCTCTCAGCGCGGCACCAACACTCGCTGATACTCACTGACGGTGAAGGAGAAAAAAACCTCAGCACGCTTGCAAAGATAATCGACGAGCTCGTTGAGGGAGGATTCCACCGTGACGCCTGTCTCGTCGCCCTTGGTGGTGGAGTGATTGGCGATCTTACCGGGTTTGCAGCCGCATGTTATCAGCGCGGCATTGCCTTCGTGCAGATACCCACCACACTGCTAGCCCAAGTGGATGCCTCGGTAGGCGGAAAAACCGCGGTAAACCATCCAAAGGCGAAGAATATGATTGGGGCGTTCCATCAGCCGCTTTGCGTGCTTGCGGACACGGATACGCTCGCTACCCTCCCGGAGCGGGAGTTCTGTGCTGGATTGGCAGAGGTCATCAAGCACGGCCTTATCCTGGACCCTGATTTCTTTCGGTGGCTAGAGGACCACATAGAAGACGTCCTCACGCATGACGCGGATTCACTAAGCTACATCGTGCGTCGAAGCTGTGAAATAAAGGCTGCAATCGTTGCGGAGGATGAACGTGAGAGGGGTCACCGAGCGTTATTGAATCTCGGCCATACCTTCGGTCATGCACTCGAGTCGATCGCGGGGTACGGGGAGTGGCTGCATGGTGAGGCCGTCGCCATCGGTCTCGCGCTAGCCACACGAACGTCTATGGAGCTCGGGATGATCGAAGCGGTCGAATGCGAGCGCATATGCGCACTCCTTATCCGCGCCCGTTTACCGGTGACCGCACCTGAGGTCGATCCAAACGCCCTGATCAGCCTCATGAAACTTGACAAGAAGGCCGATTCGCAAGGTTTACGAATGGTGCTCCTGGAGGGTATCGGCAAAGGAGTTATGGTCCAAGCACCAGATGAGTCCATACTGAGACATGTCGTCCAGTCCCAATCCGCAAGTTGATCAGAGACCAAGGTGGCAGAACCCTTAGCCCCTTATGCCGCGGACCCCGGTAACTCCCGCGGCCGCCGTTACCCTGAGGATGCGCCAAATCACCGCACGGAGTTCCAGCGCGACCGTGACCGCATTATCCACTCGAGTGCGTTTCGACGTCTGGTGTACAAGACACAGGTCTTTGTCAATCATGAGGGCGACTTATACCGGACTCGCCTTACCCATTCTTTAGAGGTCGCACAAATCGCCCGTACCGTGGCACGCGCCATGAGGCTGAACGAAGACCTGGTGGAAGGGATTAGTCTTGCTCACGATCTTGGGCACACACCTTTCGGGCACGCCGGTCAGGACGCATTAAACGCATGCATGAGCGATTACGGCGGGTTCGAGCATAACTTGCAGTCCTTGCGAGTCGTGGACCAGCTCGAGGATCGATACCCAAGTTTTCCGGGCCTCAATCTCACCTTCGAGACCCGCGAGGGGATACTTAAACACTGCTCCTTGGCGAATGCTCGGAAACTGGGCGAGCTCGGTGAGCGCTTCATAGACCGGCAACAACCTAGCCTTGAGGCCCAGCTTGCCAACATCGCGGATGAAATTGCCTATAACAATCACGATGTCGATGACGGGCTGAGATCCGGGCTAATCAAGCTTGAGGACCTCACTGAGATCAGGTTTCTCAAGGACCGGCTGGAAGCAGCCGAACGTCTGCATCCAGGCATCAGCCAACACCAGCGAATTCACGAAGTAGTAAGAGGGATGATCGGCGCACTGGTTATGGATCTTATAGACTCGAGCACGCGCCGGATTCAGGATCTTGCGCCTGCCAATATCGAGACGGTCCGCGACCATGACACCCCTCTGATTGGTTTCAGCGAGCCGTTCCTGGAAAACCAAAGGACGCTGAAGCGGTTCCTCAGAGAAAAACTCTACCGTCATCCGAAGGTTCGCACGATGACCGAGCGAGCTCACGAGGTCGTGTCCACACTTTTCAAAACTTTTTTTACCGACTACGAGAAAATGCCGCCTGAACACGCGCTCCGTGCAAAACTAGCCAACGAGGAGGCTGGCGTAGCAGCTGCGGCGCGCGTTGTGTCGGACTACGTCGCGGGCATGACTGACCGTTTTGCGCTGCAGGCCCACGAGGCTCTAACACGCCAGCCTCCCACCAACAGTTAGCCTGAGAAGCCCACTAGTGACTCCTTTGCTAGAATGCAATCGTGTCAGCAGAAGCCGATTCCCACATCGATATCCCGCCGGACCATCGTTTGATCGTCGCCTTGGACGTACCTAACGCCGATGCAGCACGATCGCTCGTCGAAGAACTCGGGGATGCAGTGCAATTCTATAAGATCGGTCTCGAGCTCTCGGCATCGGGCAGTTACTTCGAGCTCTTGGACTGGCTCGTAGGGCAAGACAAACGTGTCTTCGCCGACTTGAAGCTCTATGACGTCCCCGCGACTGTTGCGGCCGCTGTCCGTCAGATCAGTAACCGGGGGGCTTCGTTCCTAACCGTCCACGGCGACAGGCCAATCATGGAAGCGGCCGCTTCCGAAAAAGGGTCTCTACAAATACTCGCTGTAACTGTGTTGACCAGCATGGACAATGAGGACCTTAGGCAAATGGGTATTGGTTTGGACGTCCAGAGCCTGGTGGTACAGCGGGCGAGCCTTGCCATGGCTACAGGCTGCGATGGGGTCATCGCATCCGGCCTCGAGGCCGCCCAACTGCGAGAGACACTGGGGCCCGAGGCGATCATCGTAACGCCCGGAATTCGTCCCGCTAGCGGGCGCACAGAGGACGACCAAAAACGCATCGTCACGCCTGGTCAAGCGTTGGAGCATGGAGCGAGCTACATCGTCGTCGGCCGACCGATCCGTAATGCACCGAGCCCCCGGCAGACAGCCGAGGCGATTCAAGCGGAAATCTCCGCCTCCCTGCAATAGACTTCATCGAGATGACTATAGCGTCGGGGTCGGCGTTGTAATCTATCTGCGCTGGGAAGCGCTAATTTAGGTCCGCAGCGTATTCCTTCAAGAGGTTCAGTGGCACGATCTCCAGCGCACGCTGATGGGTTCCACGCAACATCACCCGAGGCGCCATCCCATGTTGTTGCGCTTCCAACCAACGCGCAGCGCACAAGCACCAACGGTCACGGGGCTTCAAGCCTGGAAACCCGTACTCCGGAACGGGGGTCGACAGGTCATTGCCCCTGAATCGCGAGAACTCTAGGAACTCCCGTGTCACCTCGACGCACACCGTGTGAGAACCCAGATCTTCATCACTGGTGTTACAGCAACCGTCGCGAAAGAAACCGGCCATCGGTTCTTCGCTGCAGCTTTCCAGCGGCTCTCCCAATACGTTGACTGATCGATCCATTATTCTCTCAGCGCACGTCTGAGTACCTTGCCCACGTTGGTCTTGGGTAATTCATCCTTAAAAATGACCTCTCGGGGAATCTTGTAACCCGTCAGGCTCTCCCGGCAATACTCGATGAGCTCCGCCTTCGTCAAGCTCGGATCTTTCTTGACGGCGAATAGCCTTACCGCCTCGCCCGCTCGCTCATCCTGGACGCCCACGACAGCGGCCTCCAAAACACCTGGATGACTCACGACAACGTCCTCCACCTCGTTAGGATACACATTGAAACCGGAGACCAATATCAGATCTTTCTTTCGATCCTCGATGAACACGAACCCCTGTTCGTCCATCCGCCCGATATCGCCCGTCCTCAGCCAACCGTCATCGGAAAGGACCTCCGCTGTCGCCTCTGGTCGATTCCAGTACCCCCTCATCACCTGAGGCCCGCGAACACAAATCTCCCCTACCTCACCGAGACCGAGAAACGTACCAGCCTCATCACAGATCGCCACCTCGGTCGACGGCACAGGAAGCCCCACCGAACCGTTGTAGGCTCTCCCATCGAGGGGGGTAGCGGAGACGACCGGCGAAGTTTCCGTAAGCCCATACCCCTGGGCCAAGGGCTGCCCGGTCATCGACTGCCATTCGTTCGAGACACTGCCCTGTACCGCCATTCCACCGCCCATGCTCACCTTGAGCCGACTGAAATCAACGTCGCCAAGACCGGGCGTATTCACAAGGGCGACGAACAACGTATTAACTCCCGTAATGTAGGCGAAAGGTCCGCGTTTTAGCTCCCTGATGAAACCTGGCAGGTCTCGCGGATTAGTGATCAGGAGGTCATGTCCACCGAGTTCGATAAAACAGAGCAGGTTCGCTGTTAACGAGAAGACGTGGTACAGAGGAAGCGGCGTGATGGCTACATCGCCGCGACCGGCGATAAAAGGCCTGGCCCAGGCGGCTGCCTGCAACACGTTGCTGACCATATTCCGGTGCGAGAGCACCGCTCCCTTCGCAACACCGGTCGTTCCACCAGTGTACTGCAAGAATGCTATATCCTCGGGCCCCACCTCAACATCCTTGTATGTGAGATCGCCTCCCTTAGTGAGAACCTCCCGGTAACGCTCCGCCAAGTCGATTCGCCAGGAAGGTACGAGTCTCTTGATATACCTCACGACAAAATTCGTGATCACCCGTTTTAAAAACGGGAGCTGATCGCCGATTCCCGTAACTATGACCTTATCGACGACGCTTGCCGGCAATGCCCGCTGCACGGTGTGCGCGAAGTTCTCCAGGACCACGATCACACGCGCGCCGCTATCGCTGAGCTGGTGCTCGAGCTCCCGAGCCGTGTAGAGTGGGTTGACGTTTACGACCACCATGCCGGCTCTCAGTATTCCGAAAAGGACTACGGGGTACTGGAGGAGATTCGGCATCATGATGGCCACTCGATCCCCAGGTTTCAGGCCGGTACCGGACTGGAGGTAGGCGGCGAACTGCCGACTTAGCCGATCAACCTCCGCGTAAGTTAACTCAGCTCCAAAATTAGAAAACGCTGTGAGTGCCGCGTGCTCCCTGAAACTGCGCTCCAAAAGCTCTTTCAGGGATGCGTACTGGGCTGGATCGATCTCAGCGGGCACACCCTCCGGATAGGATCTCAACCAGGGTCTTGCTTCATCCATCGACTTGAGCAACGTGTCCGAGCGGGGGCGCGACCTTGGGCCTCGTGACCGGATGCCACCTCCACCTCACAGGAGTTCCACCAACACCATCCAGACGTTTTCCATCATGACCGCATTCCCTCGCGCGTTCGGGTGGATACCGTCTGACTGCATCAGTTCCCCGTTCAAAGCCACGTCTTCCATCAAGAACCCAACAAGTGGCACACCGAGCTGGCGAGAAAGCTCCGGGTAAGTGTTGGCTAGCGCCTCGGTGTAGGCCGGGCCGTAGTTAGGCGGAATCTGGATCCCCGTAAGGATTGGCGTTGCGCCGCTCTCTCGCGTCAGCTCGATCATGGCTCGGAGATTCTCTCGCAAATTCTCTACCGCCTGGCCGCGCAGTCCATCATTACCGCCTAGCTCGATGATAACAATGGCGGGCCTGTGGGCGCCCAACAGCGCTGGTAACCGCGCCAACCCCCCGGAGCTGGTGTCCCCCGGCACGCTAGCGTTGACGATTTCATAAACGTAACCTTCCGCAGTCAGCCGATCCTGTAGCATTGCGACCCAGGACTGCTCGGCCCGCAGCCCGTAGGCGCTGCTAAGGGAATCGCCAACGACGACGATGGTCTGTCCAGCGGCATCAGCGAGCGTGGTACAAAGCGAGGCAACGGCCACGCCAACAGCTAGAAAACGGGCAGGGAATATGCCTCTGAACAACATGACAGAACCTAGCTCTCTACTTACGGCGCGAGCCTTGACCAAAAAGGTTACCAGCCCGGAGGGGGAGTTGACCATCCTGGACGACGCTAGTTTGACCGTGAATCGTGGTGAAACGGCGGCCGTTGTTGGCCCTTCTGGGGCGGGCAAATCGACGCTTCTGGCCCTATTGGCGGGGCTCGATGAACCAACGTCCGGCCAAGTGTGGTTGGACGAGATCGAGCTCACAGCGCTAGATGAAGATGGCCGAGCTCAGCTTAGAAACCGGCGGGTCGGATTCATCTTCCAGTCTTTTCATCTGCTCCCCTCACTGACAGCCCTAGAGAACGTGCTGTTACCCCTGGAGCTCAGCAACACCGGCGGTGCTATGGAACGTGCGCGGAAGGCGTTGAGCCAGGTCGACCTGGATTCTCGACTACATCATTATCCCCGACAGCTATCAGGGGGCGAGAAACAGAGGGTTGCCATCGCAAGGGCTTTCGTCGGGAGCCCGTCACTTCTTTTTGCGGACGAGCCCACTGGTAATCTCGACAACAAGACCGGAGAGCGCGTCCTTAACCTGTTGTTCGAACTCAACGCAGCATCCAACGCGACCCTGGTACTGGTTACCCATGACCTTGTGGCTGCAGCCCGTTGCGATCGGATGTTCGAGATGGCGACAGGGCGCATCGTCAAAACAACTACGTCCGATATCTAATGGCTTACCCTACGTGTGAGCCAACCACTACGAGCATCAGATGACTCTTCTCAGGCGACCGCCGTTTAGGTAATCGGCCACATTCTCCACCATTTGGTCCACCGCGCGTTGCCTCGATTCTTTGGCTGTCCACGCGATATGAGGTGTCAAAATCAAGTTCGGTCGGTCTCGACTAAGCAAGGGTTCGTCGTCCGCGGGCGGCTCCTCTGCGAGCACGTCGATACCAGCCCCGGCGATGACGCCGGTGTCAAGCGCCTCGGCTAGTGCTCGACTATCGATCAGGGCCCCACGGGCCGTATTGATCAACAACGCATCGGACTTCATGAGCCGAAGTTCATCGGCGCCAATCATGTGCCGACTCGCATCTGTCAAAGGGCAGTGGAGGCTAATGATGTCAGCCTGCTTTAGCAGGTCGCACAGCGGGGTCCGACCCTGTCGCACCGCTTCCGCCGCTAAACCGACGCGCTCCCCAACCAGCACCTCCATACCAAAGCAGCGCCCCGCTTCTGCGACACCTCGCCCTAGTGACCCGTAACCGACGATCCCTAGGGTTTTACCAGTGAGCTCCCGGATAGGGTACTCAAATAGCACCCGAGCCTCGCTACGCTCCCAATCCTTCCCCGAGACAGGCGTGCGGCAACCCATGATGTGGCGAGTCAGCCCAAGTATTAACGCCATGACGTGCTGTACAACCGCCGCCGTGCAATAGTCGCGGATGTTAGAAACAGCTATCCCTTTCTCCCGCGCTGCCTCCAGATCGACGTTATCCGTCCCGGTCGCCGCGAGCACGATGAATTTTAACCCTGTGCTCCCTGTGATGGTTTCTCGATCAAGCTCAGCTTTGTTCAGTAGGGCGACTTCCTTGTCGTGAAGTCGCTCGCGGATCTCCGCCTGACTGGAGTGCGTGTGGTAACTCACAGCGAGAAGCTGGTCTAGTCCAGCCGTGTTCACCCCCGGTCCCAGGGTCGAAAAATCGAGAAATGCAGCTTTCATCCGATTCGGCACGAACGGCAGCTTACACTATCAGCCTATGACCAAACCGTCCCACAAGAAGAGCTCAAATACAGCCAAACCGTTCTGGGAAACAAAATCGCTACGCCAGATGAATGAGTCGGAGTGGGAGTCTCTATGTGATGGTTGCGGTCGGTGCTGTCTGCATAAGCTGGAAGACGAGGATACTGGGGACGTTCGCTACACAGACGTCGCCTGCCGATTGCTGGACATCACGGCGTGTCGGTGCACCAAATACACAACTCGCCTGGAACACGTATCCGACTGCGTGGTGCTGAGTCCGGACAATCTAGAGGATCTATCATGGATGCCGGCGACGTGTGCTTATCGACGGCTCTCCGAGGGTAAGGGGCTCGCCGATTGGCACCCGCTAATCTCGGGAGATTCGCTGAGCGTGCATCGCGCGGGAATATCTGTGCGGGGTCGCTGCGTCTCGGAATCCGAAGTCCATGAGGATGAGATAGAAGAAAGGGTCATTCGGTGGCTCCGACCACCCAAACGCAAGCGCGCCTGACTTCACCTAAAAGAGCCTCGGCGGCCCCCAAGACAAAGCTTAGCCGGTGTTCTGCATGCCGTGAGCGATCCCGTTGATACTCACCATCAGTGCCCGCAAGACTGAGTCGTCACTGCGGTCACTCGCGCGCCAGCGCTTCAAGAGATCCACCTGCAGCAAACTCATCGGGTCAACGTAGGGGTTCCGAAGTCGAATCGCCCTGCGCAGGGTATCCTCCCGCTCGAGCAGCTTTTCCTGGCCCGTTACTTTCAATAACAGGTCAACACAGCGATCGTGCTCCGCACGTATGGGCGGAAAAAACTTCTCGTGCAATGGTCCGGCTAATTGAGAGTAACGTTCCGCAATGGCTACATCGACTTTCCCTAACACGACTTCCGTATCCGAGATTAGGACTCTGAAGAAATACCATTCCGCTAACATATCGTGAAGAGCCTGTTCACCGTATTTGTCCCACGCGTGCTGCAGCCCAGCACCCAATCCGAACCAACCGGGCAAAATGAACCGGCTCTGAGTCCAGGCAAACACCCAAGGAATTGCGCGCAGCTCCGTCAGACTATCATCGTCGCCGCGCGAACTCGGACGAGAACCAATTCCCAGCCGCTCTATGACGTCGATAGGGGTTGCATCGCGGAAATACACAGGGAACTCCACACGATCGTAAATCATATCCTTGTAAGCTACCCGGCTCGCCGCCGCAATCTCACCCATGATCTCACGCCACCTTACGGCAGATTTTGGAGGGTTATAGGGTTTCGCCGTGACAGACAACACTGAGCTTATGGTCTGCTCTAGTGATCTCATGGCAATTGCGCGAAGTCCGTATTTCGCGTTGATCGTCTCCCCCTGCTCCGTCATCCGCAGCCGACCCGCTACCGCGCCACGCGGTGACGCGAGAATCGCCTCATGCAGCCGCCCACCGCCCCGACTCACTGTGCCACCACGCCCGTGGAACAGCGTCAGCTCAACACCAAACTTATCGAGCGTAGCCACTAAACCGCGTTGCGCATTGTGCAGAGTCCACCGCGCAGCGGCCAAGCCACCGTCTTTGTTGCTGTCTGAATAACCAATCATGATCATCTGATGAGAACCACGGTGCTCCAAGTGCGAGCGGTAGATCTCATCTGTAAGAAGCCTTTCCATTATCGTGGACGCATTCTCCAAATCTTCGACCGTCTCGAAGAGTGGAACGACGTCCAGAGGGACCGGGGTGCCCTTGGGAGCGAGGTCGCCCCATCTCGCAAGGAGCAGTACCGACAGCACATCGTCGGGACCATGAGCCATACTGACGATGTATGGTCCAATCGAATTCGGGCCATATTTTCGTCGACAATGGGCGATGGCCTGGAACACGGAAAGTGTTCGTCGAGCCTCTGACGATAGGGAATTCCTGGGCGACTCCCGTCGCCCAAGTGCTTCTTTCAACCGGGCCGTGCGCGCTTCGACGGTGCAGTCCAACCAGTCTTCTTCCGAGAGGCCCTCGCCAACGACTTTTCTATGCACAAGCGCATTCTGCCGTACGTCTAGGGTCGCGACATGAAAGCCGAAGGTCTCTATCCGCCGACGTAACCTGCTGACAGCGAACAATCCAGCATTTCGGCCCTTGTTGGCACGCAAGCTGTCCTCGACAACCACAATATCTTGAATGAACTCTTCGGGTGACTCGTAGGGGAAAGCGCTGTCGGCATACGTTGCCTGGAGTCGCGCTGCAGCGAG
>CAYLKA010000009.1:50810-53065 GCA_964384125.1 uncultured Gammaproteobacteria bacterium
CCATGGTTCGGAAAGACCGACTCGATAGCTTCCTCTAGGCCTTCATAGAACGGCGGAATCATCCGGTAGAGGACGTCCGTTAAAAAGAACAGGGCATGCTCAGCCTCGTCGGTGACACGCATATAAGCCTGCGGATTTTCCTCAGTCTGCCAGCCGGAGGTCATTTCCTGACGTATCCGACCCAGGATCGCGTGCTCCTCCTGAGGCGTTAGGTAGGGATCCAGCATCTCGACCAGATGACGCGCGATGTTCTGTTGTTTTTGAAGAAGCGTACGGCGGCTGGCTTCAGTCGGGTGAGCGGTAAAGACTGGTTCCACCGAGATTTCCTCTAGCGCTCTCCTAATATCGGTGGCCTCGACGCCGGCGTCTTTCAGGTTTGTGAGGATATCGACAAAACCCAACGGCTGGTGCGTCTCTGCATCTCTCAGATACGATCGGCGCCGGCGGATTCGGTGCACTTTCTCCGCCATGTTTACCATTTGAAAATACGTCGAGAAAGCGCGAATGAAGTCCCTTGCGGTACTGGGCTCCAATGCTGCAAGCAGCGTCTGCAGGCTCTCAAGCGCCTCGGAATCCCCTTCCCTGTGTGCGATGGACGCCCTTCTCGCCGCTTCGACTAGATCAAAAAGCGCCTCTCCACCCTGCTCCTTGACCAACTCGCCCACCAGCTCTCCCAAGCGACTGACATCACGCTTGAGCGCCTGGTCCTTCTCTGCGAAGAATATATCTGCGCGACGGACGGTTTGTGATGGGGGGGTTGACATAGGAGGCTCGCTGTCGCGGCGAATTGTACCTTAGGTCCGCTACCTATAGCCTTGTGCCTGGAGCTCGAAAAGCCGCGCATACAGGCCCTGAAGCTCAACCAAATCCTCATGGCTCCCGCGCTCGATGATCTCGCCTTCGTCCATGACCACGATTAGCTCCGCCCTGCGAACGGTAGAGAATCGGTGGGAGATCAATATCGCAATCTTGTCGGCGGTCAGGGATTGGAAGTGATCGAAGATCTCCGCCTCGGTCTGTGCATCCATTGACGCCGTGGGCTCATCCAGAACGAGGATGTCCGCGCCAGCACGCATGAAGGCGCGCGCCAGCGCGATACGTTGCCACTCTCCGCCAGAGAGTTCCTGGCCGTTGTTGAACCAACGTCCTAGCTGCGTGTGATATCGCTCCGGTAACTTGTCGATAAAGCGTGAAGCTTTCCCCTTCGTGGCAGCTTCGGCCCAACGCGCATCCTCCCAGAGATGTCCGACATCGCCTGCTCCAATGTTCTCGCCCACTTTAAGTTGATATCGATTGAAATCCTGGAAGATGACTCCGATTGAATTCCTTAGCGCAATAGGATCCCAATCCGCCAGGTCCGTACCCTGATAAAAAATCCTTCCGCTGTTCGGTGGGTAGAGCCCGGCCATCAGCTTTATCAGGGTCGTTTTGCCCGAGCCGTTCAGCCCCACGATGGCTACGCTCTGACCGGGGCGTATATGCAGATTCACCCCGCGCACGGCGGGATGGGCACTGCCCGGGTAAGTGAAACTCACATTCTCAAAGACCAGACCGGCTTCCGGTTCCGGACCCACGCCGACCGCTCCACCTAGCTTGGGCGTATCCTGCTCGAGGTACTCGTAAAGATTCGAGAGATACAGGTTGTCTTCGTACATGCCCCCAATTGATGTCAACATGGAGGAAACGGAAGCTTGCCCCTGCTTAAAGACCAAGAGATACATCGTCATCTCTCCAAGGGAGATGACCCCTTCGATAGTCGAGACCGCGATCCACGCGTACGTTCCGTAGAACGCGAGATTGCCGAAGAGGGCTAAACCGAATCCCCAGCTGTCCCTTCGGATGGCGAGTTTGCGGTCTTCCTCACAGATGATTCCGAAGATCTTACGGTAACGACCCATGAGCTCACGGCCGAGCGAAAACAGCTTGACCTCTTTCGCGTGATCTTCGCGCGCCAGCACCATTTCCAGGTACATGAGCATCCTGCGCTCCGGGGAGCGACGGCGAAACACGCGGAATCGTTCTCCGGAGAACGCGGTTTCCGCGGCAAAAGCAGGCAATCCCGCTGCGACGAGAATAAGCACCGCCCATGGGGAGAACTGCAGCAACAACCCCCCATAGCTCACAAGTGAGATCCCATGTTGTGCGAGACCGAATGTCCGATTCACGAGGCTGAGGGGCCGGCTCGACGCTTCCTGCCGCGCCCTGTTCAGCTTGTCGTAGAACTCCGAGTCCTCAAATTGAGCCAACTCGAGTGT
>CAYLKA010000010.1:0-2625 GCA_964384125.1 uncultured Gammaproteobacteria bacterium
ACAATTTATTAACGTTAAGAGACGGGGCATCCTTTCCTACATTCGGCTTCTCACCAAGGTATTATTGGCTGATATATGACAATCGTATGACACTGGATCCTGTTCCAAGTTCAAAGAGGCTACAGACTGATGAATAGAACATGCCGCCTGACCTTGGTTTTGATACTCGCGGGCGCGGTCGCGGGCTGTGGGGCCCCTAGCGAGACCGGTTTCGACACGGACGAACTCATCGTCATCAAGTTTCCGCATGTCGTGGCGCCGGGTACGCCAAAGGGCCAGACAGCGGCCCGTTTTGAGGAATTGGTGGAAGCTCGCTTCCCGGGCCGGGTGGACGTCGAGGTGTATCCCTCTGGCCAATTGATAACCGACGACGACTCACTCGAAGCGCTGGCTTTCGGTGAGATTCAGATGATCGCCATATCGCTTTCGAAGTTCGATCGGCTGACTCGGGCGTTCCAGGTTTTCGACCTGCCATTTCTTTTCTCAGATATGGAGGCTGTAGAGCGTTTCCAAGAGAGTTCCGAAGGCCGGACGCTGTTGAATTCCCTCGCCGATAGTGGATTTTTCGGGCTCGCTTTCTGGCATAACGGTATGAAGCATTTCGGCGCGGACCGCCCACTAAACTTGCCTACCGATGCTCAAGGGCTCAGGTTCCGGATCATGGAGTCCGATGTCCTGCAGGCTCAGATGGAGGCCATCGGGGGAAATCCACAGAAAATGGCCTTTGGGGAGGTCTACCAGGCGTTGCAGACGGGTGCGATTGATGCTCAGGAGAATACCTGGTCCAATATTTTTTCCTCGAAGTTTCACGAAGTGCAGCCGTATTTCATGCTAAGCAATCACGGCTACGTCGGTTACTTTGTCGCGGTAAACGCGGACTTTTGGTACTCGCTGCCAGAGGATATTCGCAGCGGCCTCGAGGAGATCATGGCGGAGGTCACCGACTGGGGTAACGAAAGGGCCGTTGCCATCAACGAGGATAGTCGGCAGAGATTGTTGGCTACCGGACGTTCCGAGATTATCGAACTCACCGATGAAGAGCTGTTGGTTTGGCGAAACGCAGTGCAGCCAGTGTGGGATCAATTCTCCGATGAGATTGGTCCTGAGGTCATCGAGGCGGCACGGCGCGCAGCTGCAGAGGACTAGCCAGCTGGAGACGATTCCATTGCGTTGATGAACACGCACTCCTTTATGAGCATAACGCTGGCTGCGGTGGGCTTAGCTGGGTGGTTGGCGGGCACCACGGCTGCTCAGGAACCCGGCCCGCCGAGTTTAGCGGGGGTCTGGCTGGCAACGAGCCCGCGCAGTGCACTCGGATCGGGTCTGCCGGAATTGACACCTAGAGCGCAGACGGACCGCGAGATGTTCGATCCGCTCGATGATCCGGTTATTCGATGTGTGATGCCGATTTTTCCTCGAGGTGGCTTCGCGATCTACCCCTTCGAGATTGTAGTGGCCGGGCAGATGCTTGTTTTTCTAAACGAGGCGTTTGGCATGGTTCGGCGGATCTATATGGACGGTCGGCAGCCGCCGGAATATTTCCCGCCCGCCCGCAGGGGATTCTCGGTCGGGCACTGGGAGGGCGACGAGTTGGTGGTCCATACCACTCATATTGCCCCCGGTCTCATGAGCGGTGCCGGTCTGCGCCAATACGGGGATGTCTCTGTCGTGGAGCGTTACCGACTAGTCGATGAGGGCCGCGGTCTCGTCGCAGAAGTCCTCACGACCGCGCCTGAGACCTTTGCCGAGCCCCGGCGGCAGCATTTCACCTGGGAGCTAGATCCGGACGGGATGATTTACGAGTCCGTGTGCGATCCGGCTGATAGGCGATTCTAGGAGTTTCGGTCATGCGAGTTTTCGCGAGATCCTGTCTATTCGCTGCGCTGGCCATCGCCGCAGGTATGGCTACGGCACATCATTCCCTTCCCGCGCTCTTCGACACGTCGAAGACCGTTGATGTTGCCGGCGAAGTTACCGAGTTCGAGTTCGCCGCTCCTCATGCTTACATACTAGTCCGTGTGACGGACGAAGCAGGTGAAGAGACGGCTTGGCAAATAGAGACCTACCCACCGGGTATGCTGATGCGTAAGGGCTTGACCCCGGCGACCTTGAATCCCGGTGACCTGATTTCCGCGAACGGTTATCCCACTCGGGACGGTCGGCCTCTTATGAGGCTCCTGAAGATCACCATGCCGGATGGGGAAGAGCGGCAGGTGCAATAGCTTAGGAACAGCTGTTCGGTCGGAGCGCTTTTCTCAGCCGGTCAGACAACGTAGTGCGGATTCGAGATCACAAGGGATCGAACCCGGGGCCGCGCCCATAAAAGGTAAGTGATGGACTGACGCGTTTACTGACCGGGCCTCATCTCTGGGAGGTCGGAGAGCATGAGTTCCTGGCAGATGAATTCTGCAAGCTCATAGTCCGTTTCTCTGAAGTGCAATATTCCCGTGAACGGTTCAGTGTAAGCAATTGGATCATCGATGGTTACCTCGTTTTCGAGGGTTCCTTCGTCGGTTTTTCGGATACGTTCGATAAGTCGTAACTCGTCACTGAATGGGTGGCCTAAGCGGTCGATCCAGCGTTGTTGTGTTTCCGACTCCCACCCGATGATGTGGCGAGTCTCAA
>CAYLKA010000010.1:2635-51345 GCA_964384125.1 uncultured Gammaproteobacteria bacterium
AACCATTCCAGCTATGTAATGGCAACTCGGGAAACTCTCGTCCATCCATATAGATCATTCGCCAAAAATTGTTGACCTCAAACACCATAACTATTCGGTTGGGAAGTTGGACTAACTCGAAGGGACGTGGTCGGTAATACGTCCCTGGTAGCCCCATGGGAAAGCACATTAGCTCGGCTGCATTTGCTTCCGTTGGTGGTGTGGTTCTTGGGCCATGAATTGGTTTAGCCAGATCGAACCGCTCCTGACCCCATGCCGACAGAGGTGGTTCGGGAACTAACTGGGAATTGCCAGGAAAATCTTTTTGCCATACACCGGACAGATCGGGTGGTGATTGGGTGCTAGCTAGGCTGGGCAGGATCAAAAAAATTGACCCAACGATGGATATCTTTGTGATAAAGCTATCTCTCATTCGAGTCAGTCTGGAATATTTCGAACGTCGACTTCTTTGCCATCTGAGAAAATAACAATTCTTGCGCTTAAATCGGGGTCTCCATTTCTGGCCGGGTTTCCAATCAGGGTGATCTCGTCCCCTGGACGGAATGTATCTTTGTTAAAGCTGTAATGCCGATAAAGATCAAGTGTCCCCTGAAATTCCACTGACCACTCTTGGGATGCTCCCCTGTCGTTTATAACAGCGAGCCACAGTCCTGCGTGGGGGTTTATGAACTGCCATTTCGTGACGGTTCCCGAGACCGTGAGATCCATCGATCTATCATAGGCTGAGTTAGCATGATGTGCTTCCAGTGGGGTATGGCTGGTAGCCAGGATTAAGCACGCCCAAAAGATCTTGCAGTGCAGTCTGGTAATCATAGGCTTCCCCCCTATTCGGAAAACATTCTTACATAAATGGCGGGCGTTTTTTCGATTGGCTTTCTTTTGGGGATGATCGGGAGTTTTGCCCTTACTTTTTTCGGCTACCAGCTTTCGAAATTCTGGATTTTTCCTCATGGTTTCGTGGATTTACTATAATGTGGAGGGACTAATTTACTATTTATCAATGGTTTGTAATTTTGGTTTAATGTCGAACGTGGAAATCAGATGGGGCAAATTAGCAGGCTCCTGCCTGTGGGATACGATTGTGGCGAGACCGCTGAACGCCTATATTTGTCCTGGGCAAGCGCCACGTGAACATCATTAGGAGCAACAAAGATGACGACTGAAAAGAAGATCGACCGACGCATATTCGATCTGTACGACGAGTATTGTCATGGGAGGATGAATCGACGCGAGTTTCTCGATAAGTCGGCGGCTATCATGATCGGTGGCGTTTCGGCACTTTGGATGGCGCAGGCACTGCTGCCTCGTTACGCTGAGGCACAGACCATTTCCTTTACTGACCCTCGGATCAAGGGCACGTACGTCGAGTACCCGTCGCCGGGTGGCACTTCCGGAGAGATGCGTGGATATCTCGTTCAGCCCACCGGGGCTGGGCCGTTCCCCGCGGTACTAGTGATTCACGAGAACCGTGGCCTGAACCCTCATATCGAGGACGTGGCGCGTCGTGCCGCGACAGCCGGATTCCTCGCACTGGCACCGGACGGCTTGTCGCCGGTTGGTGGCTACCCCGGAAATGATGATGACGGGCGCGAGCTGCAGCGCAGCTTGGTTCCAGACGAGTTGGACCAGGACATGATCAACAGCGCGCGTTTCCTCAAAGGGCACGAACTATCTAGCAGTCAGCTCGGAGCGACGGGTTTCTGTTGGGGTGGCGGCATGACCAATCGCCTGGCGGTCGTGTTAGGCGGTGATCTGCAAGCGGGCGTGCCGTTCTACGGTTCCGCCGTGCCGGCATCGGAGGTCAGCAGCATCGAAGCGGCCATGATGGTCAACATGGCGGATACCGATCCGCGTATCAATGCGATGTGGCCTGATTACGAAGCGGCGCTTCAGGCGAATAACGTGGACCATCTAGGGCATATTTACGAGGGCACCCTTCACGGTTTCCACAACAATTCCACGCCGCGTTACAACAAGCCGGCCGCCGATCTTGCGTGGAACCGGACGGTGGGTTTCTTTCGGCAGCACCTCGCCTCGTAGCGAGCCGCTGAGAAGCTAGCCGGATCTCGAGTGGGCTCTGGCCAAGCACCGCGTAAGTATGCGGCGGTGACCTATGCCTGTGCAGCTGAAAATGGAGATCACCATAAAAGATAACTGGTGAGCGTGGCTGTGCCGATGAGCCACGCGTACCAGGCGAACAGATAAAAACGCTGCGCGCGCAAGAACCAGACAAAGAGCCAGAGTGCGACCAGACCGCTTAACAGTGCAGAGGTGCCGCCGATGGCGATCGCCTGTAGCAGCGGTCCTGAGACGGTTGTGAGTTCCGGTAGCACTAACATGCCGGCGCCGGCGATTGCGATCACTCCGAGTAGGAACGAAAACTCCGCTGCGGCCAGCGGGGAGAGTCCGAGCGCGAGTGCGGCGCCGACGGTGGAGCCGCTCCGCGAGATGCCAGGCAGGATGGCAACGGCCTGAGCGCAACCGATGAGGAGCGCACCCGTCCAGGTCGGTTCGGCCGATTCGCCTTTGCCCAGAGTGCGGCGGGTGCTCCAGACGATCCCTCCGGTCACCAGTAGGCAGGTGCCGGCGATAACGGGCGACTGGAACTGTTCTTCGATCCAGCCTCGTGCCAACAGGGCGGCGGCTACAGCAGGTAGCGTCCCAACGGCCAGTTTGCCGATGTAACGCAACGAGTCCTTACTTGCGGAGATCGCACCTATCGCCAGTTCCGCGACCCGGTGGCGATAAAAGAGCAGGATCGCCACCATGGTTGCTAGATGCATGGCGACTTCAAACAGAATCCCCCTGCCGAGCTCCGAACCCATTAGCCATTGGGCGATCACGAGGTGGCCTGAGCTCGATACGGGCAAGAATTCGGTGAGCCCCTGCAAAATGCCCAGCAGGAGCGACTCCAAGATCTCCATGCCCCAGAATAATACAGAATCGAAACCGGGGCGGAAGGCCAGGACTCGTGGCGTGGACGAGTTAAAATCCAGGGATCAATGGACATAGCAAACCTAATGAAGATTCTACGAACTGCGGGGTTGCTCGCTTTGGTGATGGCGGGTGCTAATGCCGATGAGATTGCGATCATCAACGCGAGAATCATCACTATGGACGATGACAATCCCGACGCGAACACGTTGTTGATCAGTGAAAATCGAATCGTTTCAGTGGACTCGAGTGACGGTGAAGCAAGCGATTATCCCGACGAAGTGACGGTGATAGACGCGACTGGGGCTATGGTCATTCCAGGCATTATCGATCAGCACCTGCACTGGAATAGAAGCGCTGTCACCTGGGGCTATGCGCTTCATCGTGGGGAAAATGCATTCACGTTGGAGGCGCTCGAAGATGTGTTGAAATCGCGAGCAGAGGATGTGCCAGCCGGTCAATGGATCACATTGATTGGACGCCATAACCATCGTCAGTTCCTAGAAGATCCGGACGACCCGGAATCTGGACGGTATCCGACTCGTGAGGAGTTGGACGAGTGGGTTCCCGAACACAGCGTTCTATTCTCACAGAGGTTCAGACCTGCGCCAGTCGGAGCGGGCCGCGATGATTTCAACCGGGCTGGCTTCGGTGGTCCTGGCCAGATGAACAGCAACGCCATCGTTTTCTTTAACGCCATGGCGGCTGCGATCCCGTTCGTCGAAGTCATTCCCGCGGACGGCGCGTTGGATGAGGAGTTGAGCCGGCAAGTCTACGAATGGACTAGGGCGAACAATCCCCTGGAGGAACAGGTGCGGAGCACGCTCGACCTTGTGCGCTGGTCGAACAGTTTGGGCCTTGTTGGCGTTGGCGACGCTGGCGGTAACGGGTTCCGCCAGACCCAGGATTATTTCCCGTTGATTGAAGTCGCGCGTCGTGGCGAATTGACAGTTCGAAACCGATACCAAATCAGGCCTACCGGCGATACCGGTGTGCCCGGTCTTGCCCGGCGGTCAGGAGTTGATGCCTTACGGAGCGTTCTTAGCGCTGCGCCACTCGCTTCATCCAGGGACTGCGTTGGTCCTGCCGAGATTCCTGGAGAGGGTTTGCACCTGAGTCGAGTCGGTGGGCCTTTTTTCAGAAACATGGGCCTGGGAGAGGGTATCGCCCGTCCAACGGCTGAGGAGATTGCAGAGGCTACGATCTTCGTTTTGCGCCGGCCAGACTGGTCGTTTCATCAACACGCTGAGGGCGCACAGATCTCCTCGATAATAGAAGGATTCCGCCGAGCGGTCGCAGTGTCAGACCCCTGTCGGATCGGTACGTTCGCAGACCGGCACAACTCGATGGAGCATCTGAACGATGCTACGGAGGTTAATTTCTCGGACATGGCTGAGCTCGGTGTCGGAGCCGGTATCCAGGCGGTGCGGTTTCTGTTTCCTGACTGGCAGTTCTCAGGCCCTCCCTATCGGACTGCTCTTGACACACCGGGCCTCAACGTCGGGTTTGGGGCGGACGGGATGTTTGCGGGGCATGGAAATCCCTGGACCACCTTGCAGTTTATGGTCACGGGAGAAGCCTTCAACGGTGAGGACATCCTTACCGACGACCCCCTCGGCAGGGGTCCGCAGCAGATCACGCTTGCGGAGGGGCTCAGGGGATACACGAGAGACGCAGCATGGTTTACCCGTGAAGAACATGAGCGGGGACAAATCAAGGTAGGGTACCTAGCCGATGTGGTTATTCTGGACAGAGACCCGTTTGAACTCGATGTCCGCTCCATCCGGGAGACGAAAGCGGCTCTGACGATCGTAGACGGAAAGATTGTCTACTCTGATGGATCGCTCTGATAGTGGTTGTAGGTCCGATACAACCGAACAGTAAGTCCTCTTGGGGTCATGTTGGCCTCATCCCGGTAAAATCGAACTGCGACTTAATGAGGTGATGCCAATGGCTGCGCGGTCTCCGTTCTCAACAGTTGCACTGATGGTACTGGTTTCCGTCATCGTTGGATTTCTGATCCCGCCCGCAGCCTATTCTCAGGCGGCGGGCAATAGTCTTACAAACGCCGGTCCTCCTCCGCGGCGTGACCTCTCCGGAACCTGGGCGCCGACCGAGGGAACGAGGGTCGGAATTCAGGCCAGTGGTGTCCAGGCTATGCCTAACGATGGCAACCCCGAGCATGCGTTGCCCTACACCCCGTATGGGCTGGAGGTCTACGAGAGTCACAAGGCATTGGAGGGCGTCGACGCCGTTCTCCCCGCGGAACACAACGATCCACGGAACAGGTGCGAGCCGCTGGGATTTCCCCGCGTGAATCATTACAACGTTAGGATGACGCAGATTTTTCAGAACCCATACAAGATCGCCGTGCTTTATCAATATGACAATCGGTGGCGCAACATCTGGGTCGATGGGCGGGAGCTTCCCGAGATGGTCGACGGGGGAGTCATCGCGGGGGGGACCTACAAAGCGTCAAAGTGGTATGGCTACTCGGTTGGTCAGTGGGTTGATGACTACACGCTGGTTGTTCGAACGGTCGGAATGATGCCCGAAGATCGAGTTTGGCTCGACTCGACGGGTCGGCCGATCAGTGATGAAGCGACCATCGAGGAGGTGTTTCACCGGGTGGATAGCCAACACATGGAGTGGACTGAGACGATCGATGATCCGAAGCTCTACACTGAGCCATGGGTATCTATGAAGATTTTGTTCAGTCTGCAAGACCCCCACACCGATATCATCGAGATGTACTGCTCACCGGTGGAGATGGAATACTATTACGAGTCTTTCGGCAATGCGGCGAGCGGCATTGAGGGCGAGACCGAATGATCACTAGGGATCGTTCTTTGGGGGAGTTATGAGGCACTACAGAGTTTGCCTATGAGAAGCAATATCGTTGTTACCGTGCCCGCGTGTTTCGTTGCGTTGATTTTGGCTGCTCCGACGGCCGCACACCACAGCGCGTTTGCTTTCGATACTGAAAACATACTGACCGTCGAAGGGACTGTCACCCGATGGTTCTGGGCCAACCCGCATTGCCTCCTGGAGTTCGAGGTCATGAACGATAACGGCGAGGTCGTGCACTGGGTTACGGAGACACAAGCGCCCGCAAATATGATTGACGCTGGTTGGAGGAAGAACGATCTGAAGGGCGGTGATGAGGTTACGGTCACTGTGCAACCAGCAAGGAGTGGCAATCCGGTCGGGCGCATCGTGCGTGTCGAATTTCCCGACGGCAGGATCTTGGATGTGACCCAGGATCGAAGCGGGGCGCTAGGGAGCGAGTACCACTTGTCGGGAGCACCTACCGATTAGCGAGCAAAAACCATCCGGACGGAATCGTTCTCGTCTACTCCTTGAATAAGGGCGGTGTTCAAACTAGTCGCCAGGTGCGTTGCTCCGGGCGTATGCACCATGGTAACGTGATACGACCTGCCGCCTTTTTTGTCCTTTCCCGTTCTTCTCGTTCGTTGGGTCTGTCGTACTAGAATTCACTAATCCTCTGGTTGATTAACATTTAATTTCGATGTCTGGATCATCGCAATCGAGTAAGGGTGCTGCGCAAGGGGGTGCCCATCCGCCTTATGAGGTGGTATCTATTAAGCAGGCCGATCCGCCGCCTGGGACTGAGGGACTGGGATGGCATAAGTACGTCATTGCTCAAGGCGGTGCGAACGTTATACAAGGATTCCGGCAGGGGACTTTACCCGATGTCAGGTTGGCGTTGGATGAGATCGTCGAGCAGATGAATGAACGGCGAAAAGGCAGGCGCGGTACAGTCAAAGCAACCCCTAAGCCGAAGAAGTGAAACTGGCTGCGTTCGTCTGTGTCGTTGCACCATGTGTTCCGAGCCGACTCATGCAGCTGAGTGCTCTCGACCGGTTCACGAGCGCCCGCCTAAAAGATTTTCGAAGTGAGAGGGAATACGGATGACCGAATTCGCAACGCCCGAGGGTCTGGAACATGTCGACTACTACAAGTCGCGTCGTGATAATCGAGTCGTGGCGATCCATATACATGCTGGGTTCGACGAGTTCGAGGCTTTTCCTCCCTTCATGGAGAGCGAAGAGGAACGCGAGCATATCCGGCAAGCCTATAACGTCGATCCGGAGTCCGAGCGGCGTAACAAGGCGCATATCACGGATGATGGCTGGCCACTCCAAGTGATCATGCTGAATCGTGACCCTGGCGGTACCACGGCCGCGCACTACCACGTGCCCGACACGCCGCTACCGGATCATCCGACGCGCCACCAGCTATTGCTCTGTCAACGTGGCAGCGCGCGCATCGGCGTCTATTCCACCGAAGGAGACTTTCTCGGTGACGCGATTCTAAAGCCACAGGATGTCATCCTTATGCTCGAGGGACACGAGGTCGAGTTTCTGGAAAAGGGCACCCGGTTGATCGAGATCAAGCAGGGGCCGTTCCCAGTGACGGACGAGGCTGACAAGGTGGATCTTAACGATAGGATTGCGGCGCAATGAAGCTCGCTATGTTTCGGGTCGACACGCTGGTCGGCCCGTTTGATCGCTTCGGCATCGTGACACTGGACGGTGATCCTCAAGATACTGTGGAGAACGCCCGCGACAATTTAGGGAGCATCGTCGACGTTAACTTTGCCTACGCTGCGATGGAGGCGGATAACGGCGAGGCTAACCCGACCGGGCGCTCGCTCGCTTTCTGCCCGCCCGACCTGCAGGCTTATGCCGAGCTTTACGGTACTGATTTGACGCTGCTCGAGAAAATTGTGGACTGGGTTTCGGTACAGGAGCAAGTGACCGGACCCCGTGGGGAGACCGTCAACTGGCGACTTGCTGATGTTACCCTGCTACCACCCATTCTCAGGGTGCCGGTCCTGCGAGACTTTGCCGCATTCGAGGACCATTTGGAGAATACCTTCAGCAAGATGGGTTTAAAGATTCCCCCAGTGTGGTATGAGCAGCCGACGGCCTTCAAAGGCAACTCGACGACGCTTTTCGGCCACGGCTCTACAGTGCCGTGGCCACGTTACACAAACAAGATGGACTATGAGCTCGAGCTGGCCGCTATCATTGGACGTCCGACCAAGGACGTCGATCTCGATCATGCTTCGGATGCGATTCTTGGGTATACGCTACTCAACGATTTCTCGGCGCGCGACACGCAGCGCGGCGAGATGAATGTCTCCACCGGCCCTTACAAAGGCAAGGACTTCGCCTGGGGTCTTGGACCCTGGCTTATCACTCCGGACGAGTTCGGGGATCCTGCAACCCTGCAGATGGCTGTGCGGGTCGATGGAGAGGTGTGGGCGAAATCGACGCCCGGGCCGATGCATTGGACGTTTCCCCAGGTTATCTCCTACACCTCCCAAGACGAGTTGATGAACGTCGGTGAGGTGCTCGGTTCCGGAACGGTAAACTCCGGCTGCGGCTTCGAGATTGACCGGTGGATCGAGCCAGGCGCTACCGTGGAGCTCGAGGCGGACAGAATCGGCGTACTCACTCATCACGTCGGACACCCCACTGGCGCGCCGATTCGTTGGTCTGGCGCGTAGCTACAAGTACAACAATACGACACCCAACCCATTTTCGAGCACCTCATTTTTCAGGTGCCGTTTAGTCGGCTGGCGCCTCTAGCTGACACGAGAGGGAAGGCGTAGGATTACGCGGATAGCTACAGTACGCCGGGGGATTCTTATGGATCGACGGAAGTTTTTGAAGGCAGCAGGCGCCGCGCCGGCGGCAATAGCCGTCGCACCCACAGCCGCTCTGGCAGCGGGTACGCGCCCCTTCCTGGATACCCAACAGCTCTACAGACGCAACGGCAACCGCTCGACGGTCGCTTGCCAGAACGGCATTGTCTGCGCCAGTCAGCCGCTGGCGACTATGGTGGGCATCGATGTCCTCAAGGCGGGTGGAAGCTGCGTCGATGCAGCTATCGCCACCAACGCTATGCTGGGGCTGACTGAGCCGGGCAGCGATGGCATCGGCGGCGACCTCTTCGCGATCATCTGGTCGGAGCAGGATCAACAACTTTTTGGCCTTAACGCGAGTGGTCGCGCACCGTATGAGTGGAACCTCGAGAGGGCGAGCGAGAAGCAGCTCCAGCGGATCCCCCGTCAGAGCCCGTTGTCGTGGACAGTTCCGGGCTGCGTCAGTGGATGGGCCGCGCTGAACGAACGCTTCGGGAAGCTCGACTTGGCGCGATGCCTGGAGCCTGCCATCAGCTATGCGGAGGACGGCTTCCCGGTGTCGCCGGTAATCGCTACGACTCAGTTCGGCTATTGGACCGCGGAACGATTTCCTCATCTTGCGGCCGTCTACCACCCGGAAGGTAAGATCCCGAGGTTCGGTGACGTTTTCAAGAATCCGTTACTCGCGCGCACTTACCGACAAATCGGCGAGGGTGGGGCGGGAGCTTTCTATGAAGGTGAGATCGCCGAACGCATCGTCGCCAAGTCCACTGAGCTCGGTGGCTATATGGCCCTGCGGGACCTGGCCGATCACACTGCCGACTGGGTGGAGCCCGTCACGTCTAGCTACCGCGGGTTCGACGTGTGGGAGCTGCCGCCCAACGGTCAGGGCATTGCGGCACTCCAGATACTGAACATCCTCGAGAACTTCGAGATCTCTGAGCTTGAGCACAACTCCGCCGAGCACCTGCATCTACTCGTCGAAGCGAAACGTCTCGCCTTCGAGGATCGTGCGCGCTATTACGCGGACCCAACCTTCTCGGACATCCCGGTGGACTGGTTGATTTCCAAGGACTACGCGGCCGAGCGGGCGAAGCTCATCGAACCGGAGGCGGTCAGTCAGCGGGTTATGCCTGGGGATCCTGAGCTCGATTCCGACACCATCTACATGACGGCGGCGGATAGCGAGGGCAACATGATCTCGCTAATCCAGAGTGTTTACTCGGACTTCGGCTCCGCCATCTGTCCGGACGGTGTCGGTTTTGCAATGCAGAACCGTGGCCAGGCGTTTTCGCTCGATCCCGAGCACGCCAATCGGCTCGAGCCACATAAACGTCCCTTTCATACGATCATCCCCGCCTTTGTAACAGAGGGTGGGCGGCCGCTTCTGTCGTTCGGTGTCATGGGTGGTGATTTCCAGCCCCAGGGGCATGTACAGGTGTTGATGAACATGATCGACTTTCGCATGTCTCCGCAGCAGGCGGGCGACCAGCCTCGCGTGCGCCACATCGGTCGAACGTCGCCGTGGCTTGGGCGATCTGATCACACGGGCGAAATTGCTTTTGAGCACGATATACCTGATTCCGTGAAGGTCAGCCTGGCGGAATTAGGCCATCAGGTGAGCTCGGGGGTGGGCGCGCATGGTGGTTATCAGGCCATTTGGCGCACTGACGAACCGCTCGTGTACTTTGGCGGATCTGATCCGCGTAAGGACGGCGCAGCGATGGGGTACTAAAAAAACTTGAAGGGATTTTGATGAGATTTTCTATTATCGCACTCGCTCTGTTTGCCACAGTGGCTGTGGCTCATCATGCTACTGTCGGCATTTTCGACCCAGACAATTACGTGGAGATCGAAGGCGTTGTCACTGAGGCTCAGTGGCGTAACCCTCATGCCTCTTACACGGTCGCCGTCACGGACGCTGCTGGAGAGACAGTCGAGTGGGCCGTCGAAACTGGTTCGATAACGACTCTGCGATTACGCGGTGTCGATCCCGACATGATAGAGGTAGGCGATCAAGTGAGGTTTGCCGGCGAATCCTCGACGCGGGGCCTTCCAGAAATGTTTGCTCGCAACCTGTTATTGGATAATGGAGAGGAGGTTCTTTTGTCCGCTGGTTCGTCGCCACGCTGGCCGGCGGGCCTGCGCGGAGAAATTTACCAACCGACCGTCGACGAGAGGGCAGCCGAGGAATCGAGGCGCACTGCTGAGGGTATCTTTCGAGTCTGGGTCACGGTACTGAACGACCCGGATTCATTCCCTCTCTACCGCGGCGATGGATTGTCGTTGACAGAGTCGGCGGAAACGCTCAAGGCTCAGTATGACCTCATGGATAACCCATATGTAGGGTGTGCCCCGCGCGGTATGCCATACCAGATGACCACACCTTACCCCTTCGAGTTCGGGAGACGGGGCGATGATATCGTTTTGATTTCAGAGCTCTACGACGCTGAGCGCGTGATTCACATGAATACCGAGCCCTCTGCTACGGAGCCATATTCCTTGCTCGGTTATTCGGTTGGGCGCTGGGAAGGCAATACGCTCGTCGTTGAGACGGATCGGATTGATGCACCTTACTTCTATGGCGATGGTACACCCCAAAGCCGGGCGATTAACCTTGTCGAACGTTTTGAGTTGAACGAGGCCGAGGACAGGTTGGACTATAGCCTGATTGCCAGCGATCCCGAGACCTTCACGGAACCGGAGCGCTTCACGAAGTACTGGGCGTGGAGACCGGGTGTGGGTCGGGAGCCGTATAATTGCGTTGATTAACCTCCTGGCTGGGGTAGTTTTTGCGCCACCCGATGGTGAGAAGGCAGGCCGATCGAACGTGTACACTTCCTGATCGATGTTCTACATCAGTACCTTGTGCAGGAAGCGTTAATTGTTTGCCTGGAGACAAACTAGCAAGCCGGCTTGTTATGGATTCGGGTTTTCAACCCATTCCCCCTATGCCGCAGTTTTTTCAAGCTGCTCATATTGAAGTGCCTTTGTCATGGGAGTAGATAGATCGTGAGAAATATTTGCGCAGCAGCCATTGCGACAACGTTTTTCGTGGTCACGCCTGGGTCAGGGCACCACAGTACCTCGATTTACGACACCGATACGGTCATGTCCATTGAGGGCATCGTAACTAGGTATGAGTGGAAAAATCCCCATACGTATATTCAGATCGAGACGGCAGGCGCCGAGGGGGATCACCTTACGGACATCGAGGCAGGTTCCATTTCGTGGTTGAGGCCGCTGGGTTTGGCACCCGACTCCTTTCAGGTCGGGGACCCAGTGACTGTCCGGGTTTATCCACCCACACGTCAGAATACGCAGGTCGTCCTCGGGAGGGAGATCATTACCGAGGATGGAACGCTGATACCGTTAAACTCCCTTTCACCCTATATCAATGATGCTTCCAGTAGTGGCAGTGCGTCTGACCTTTCGGGCACGTGGGTGATGGAGAACAACGCCTGGGAAACCATGGAGATATCACAAACCTCCTGGGAGCTCACGGACCTCGGGAGGGGTGCATTGGCCCGACATAACGGCGTTGATACCCCGCAGTCGGAGTGCGTTCCTATGAGCGTACCTAATTTGATGCTTTATCCCGTGGTTAACTTGATTGAGATTGACGATAACGCTGTCCGAATGCGTATTGACTGGATGACTTCGGAGCGGACCATCTATACGGATGGGCGATCGCACCCGGATGCCAGCCAGCGGTTCCTCCATGGGCACTCTACCGGTCGCTGGGAGGAAGAAGGTAAGCTGCTCGTGGTTGAGACGACTAACTTTGCCGATCACGGCGCTGGTACGGGCTACGGTATACCCTCCGGAAGCGGTAAGCGGGTCGTGGAGCGATTCCAACTCAGCGAGGACGGGACACAGATGTTTTACGAGGGCATTCTCCAGAGCCCTGAGTATCTGATCGAACCGGTGACGTGGAGCTTCACGTTAAACAATCGACCCGAGCTCAGCCACTCGGAGCGCGGGTGCGATTTGGAGAACGCCCGCCGTTTTGAGGTGGAATAGATGCGTTAGTGAAGACAAACTTTTGTAGTTAAATTTTTTGCCGCTGGCGTGCCATTGTGGTTCGAGATCGAATAACTCGGGATCTATTAACCTGATGTTGGACGCTGCGAGCGGCAGCATCCGCCGAAAGCCCAGTCATGGCGCAATCGACTGATGAACTTGTACACCGAATAGCGGAGGACGCCAGATCATGACGAGGGCTAGAGTGGAGACTGAAGGGGAAACGCAGGGTGAAGATTGGCCGGGCCTGACGGAGGCCGAACGGGACCGCCGCTGGCGTGAGGTGCGCTGGCGTATGGATTTGGCAGGACTCGATTGCCTGCTTGTGTGGGGGAACGAGTCCAAATGGCAGTCTGCACTCGCCAACAATCGCTACCTGACTGGCCGTGTGGCGCCGGGTTGCGTTCTTTTTCCGCTCGATAGTGAACCAGTAATCTGGTCCGGATTTCCCCACGACGTGACCAAGTGGGGAGCGCTAGCCGGCGGCTGGGTAGAGGACGTGCGCTCCGGTCATTCGATCACCGAGAACATTATTGAGACCCTTCGTGATCTTCGGTTAGCCAACGGCGCCATCGGTGTGGTTGGATTTGGCGAGACGCGTCCACGCGTCATTCCGGAGACCGTGCCTTACCAACAATTCTCGGGTATCACGTCTGCCCTTAGTGGTGCGCGGTTTGTTGAAGCCGGTTGGTTGCTCGAACAGGCTCGCATTATCAAAGGTTCCGAAGAGATCGCATGTATTCGAAAATCCGCTGAGCTAGCCAAAGCCATGGCCGACGCGTTGATCGCCTCGGCGCAGCCGGGTGCCCGCGAGACTGAAGTTTATGCCGATATGTTGCACGCTAACCTTAGAGGCGGCGGCGAAGAGGATATGATCTGGATTAGTTCGGGAGCCGTGCCACCGCCCCACGGCAAGCGTCCGCCGGCGAGCCACCGGATTCTGGAAGCCGGCGACATCGTGGTTTGCGAATACCATGCCTGTTACAAGGGTTACCTCACGGGGGCAGAGCTGTCTGTGTCACTCGGCCAACCCAGGGCCGAATACCAGCGCATTCACGAAGTCAGCGTCGAGACTCAAACCAACGGCATCGCTGCCATGAAGCCGGGCAATTTCATCGAGGATGCCGTTCATGCTTTTCGCCAACCTATCATCGACGCCGGCTTCGGTTCCGTCGAATGTGGCTTCCATGGCCACGGATTGGCGTCACCCGAGTTCCCGAGCTGTATGTACGGAGGTACGGCGGGTTCGTGGCAGAAGCACGCCTACGCTCGCATGCCCGCGATCGAGTTTCAGGAGAATATGGTGTTCGCGACCGCATCCGATATCTATGATCCTGGCTGGAATGAGGACACGGGCCTTATGATGGGGCGGACCGTGGTGATAACAGATAAGGGTGCCGAGGAGATCACCGGCATTTCGCTTGACCCTGAGATGATTGTCGTTTGATTGGTTCGATACCGATGATCTGTCGGGAATCGCACGTTGATCGGCTCGCTCGAATGTTGGGGCGGTGTATGATCCACCGATCGCAAGTCTCACGCGGGAGCGTACTATGCCAACGGTCGATACGGGGCAGTTTGAGATCTACTATGTCGAAGAGGGCGACGGATTTCCGCTTGTCTTAATCCACGGTCTGGCGGGCGATCATCGAGCGTGGTTGCCGCAGATAGCTGAGTTCAAGGATCGCCATCGGGTCATCGCGTTCGATAACCCGGGGTCGGGTGAAAGTAGCGACGTCACGGATCCGGCTAGCACTGAGGATCTCGCCGGCGCAACACTCTCGCTTATGGACAGCCTCGGCATCGATAGAGCCCACGTGATTGGCCGTTCGATGGGCGGTGCGATCGCTCAGCATATGGCCCTGCTGGCACCCGATCGGGTGCAGTCTATGGTTTTAGCTGCCTCGTTCGCCAAGTTTGATGAGGTCGGGACACGGGTATTGTCGAACATGCGTGAAATTCTCGAATGGCGAGGCAACTGGACCGATTGGGCACGGCATTCCACCTGGACGTTCTTTTCGCCTAAGTCGTATAACGAGAATCCGGACGCGGTCGCTAATATGCAGGCGATCATTGGCGACGAGGCTCGGAGCAAGATCTCCTATGTCAATCTGAACAACGCATGCCTTGCCCACGATACGCTCGATCGGCTTGGCGAAATCACGTGTCCGACCCTCATCATGGCCGGAGCAGTTGATCCAGTGTGTTCAATGACTGCGACTCGCTGGATGCAGGACGGTCTGCCCCACGCAGAAACCGTGATCTTCCAGAACAGCAGCCACTTTTTTTTGATTGAGGAGGCGGACAAGGCAATGTCGTCGATCGCCGATTGGCTGCGACGTCACACGCCTTGAGAATTGTAACGCTGAAGCGGACCGTGAGATCATGATTCGCAAAGCGCGCCGTGCTGGGAAAGCTTTGTCGGCCGTGGCGTAGGCGTCCCTGTTGAGCTTGGAGGCAGCCTGTTGTAAAAAGCGTGCGGGGGAGCTGTCTCTAACTGTAATCGAGGCCCGGAATGAAACATCTGACACTGTTTGGCGTTTTGGCTTGTCTGCCAATTGGTTTGGTTATGGCGCATCACTCTATCAACGCAGAGTACGATCTTGAGGTGCCAGTTTCCCTGGATGGGGTTATCACTAGGGTTGAATGGCAGAGTCCGCATATTTGGTATTACATTGATGTTGTTAATGAACAAGGTGATACCGAAGAATGGGCAATATCTGGCGGTTCGCCGAATATGTTGATGCGCAGAGGGGTCTACAAAGCCGCACTAGAGATAGGTATGAGTATTACGGTTAATGGATTCCAAGCAAGAGACGGCTCAAACAACGCTGCTGGCCGCCAAGTCACCCGTTCTGATGGAAGCAATGTGTTTTCAAGATGATGATTAGGATGCCAAATATGAAGTTAACGAATAAATTGTCCGGAAGATCCGAGGTAGTTGGCTTGGCCCTTGGTGTTCTTTTCTGTTTTAGTGTCGGTGCTCAAGAATCATTTGAGATTGCTCGTAATGCGGCCGGTAAACCCGATTTTAGTGGTATCCATAATTGGCCCTTGCAGCTTGATCACGATGAAGATGGTGGAAGCTCTGCGACTATATTTGATCGTAAGTATTTTCCACCGTTACTCGAAGGCGGTGAGGATTTTTTAGAACCTCGCACTGGCGATCCCCGCCATGATGAGCCCCGAAATTTCTGCATGCCATCAGGGTTTCCTTCCGGAATTCTTTCAGCTTATGCGATGCGCTGGCAGCAATCGGAGGATTACCTGATCATGATCCATGAATTCCAGCGTATGACCCGAATCATTCCTCTGGATGGCCGTGATCATAGAGACTACATTGAGCCGTCTTTCTACGGCGATCCAGTTGGGCATTGGGAGGGCGACACACTAGTCATTGAGACAAAGAACTTTAAGCGTTGGGTGCTTGATGATTATTTCTACACGGATCCTAATGAGTATCGAATGCATAGCGATGCATTGACGACTATTGAGCGCATTAAATGGAAGAGCGCTGACGCCATTAGTTATGAATTAACTCTCGATGATCCTAAGATATTCACAAGGCCCTGGTCTCAGGAATTCGAAATCCAAACTCGACCAGAGTGGGATGAGGCGGGAATCGTCGAGTACGTTTGCCAGGAGAATAATCGCTGCCCTGGCGGAGTTTGCGACAACTAGTAGCTGATCGTCTCCAGTGCCTCGCGAATATTTGGCGGGATCTCGCAGGGGTCATCGGTCGAACGATTTACAAAGACGTGGACGAAGTAGCCAGCTGCCGCGGGATCCTCGTCGTTCTCTCTAAATAACCCAACCTCGTATCGTGCGCTCGTGTGTCCGAGATGAGCTACCCTGAGGCCGGCATCGACAGCCTGCGGAAAGCTTAGTGGCTTGAAGTAGCTGCAGGAGCTTTCCACGGCGAAACCCACGACCGGATCTTTGGCGATGTCGAATCCTGCCGCCTCAATCAAATACCGCCCTATGACAGTGTCGAAGAACGAGTAGTAGTTGACATTGTTCACGTGGACGTAGAGATCGTTGTCCATCCAACGCGTCGGAATCTGAAGGTAGTGTTTGTATTGATCCCGGCCGTCTCGGCGCCACTGCTGGCTCACGTCGTCTCCTGGTCTAACTAGCACGCATTGCTTGATCGAGCACATGCTCCAATCGTGCAACGGTATCGTCTATGTCGGTGAGTTTGTCGAGGCCGAAAAGGCCGATTCGAAACGCACAGTAGTCATCAGGCTCCCCACACATGAGCGGCACGCCAGTCGTAACCTGTGTCCCGGCGTCTGCGAATCGCTTGACGATGTTGGTATCACGCGTGTACGAGACGATGACACAGGGTGCTTGGAATCCGGATGCTGCAACACTCCGAAAGCCTTTTGCGGCGAGAACGGCTCTGGCGCGCCGCCCGAGTTCGTTTTGGGCACTTCGTAGTGATTCGAAACCGATGGCTTCACTCTCCATCATGGCGTCTCGCAGGCGCTGCAGCCCGTCCGTAGGCAACGTTGTGTGATACGCGTCAGCCCCAGCCTCGTAGCCCTCCATGACCTCAAGCCATTTCAGAAAATCCAGCGCGAAGCTTGAGCTCGTGGTTTCTTCGATAAGAGTGCGAGCCCGCTGGCCGAGCATAACCAGGCCGGCGCAGGGCGTGCCCGTCCAACCCTTCTGTGGTGCGCTGATGAGTACGTCGACGCCAATGTCACGCATATCGACCCAGAGGGTGCCGGAAGCGACACCATCGAGCACGAACAAGCCGCCCGCGTCACGGACGGCTGTGGCAACGCGCCTTAGGTAATCCTCCGGCAGCAGGATGCCGGAGGCAGTCTCCACGTGCGGTGCGAATACGACCTCGGGCCGTGTGTCGTGAATATAAGTTTCAACATCTTCAATGGGTGCCGGAGCGAACGGTGCTTGAGCACTATCGTCCCTCCGGTATGCCTTTAGAACACTCGTCTCAGCAGGGATATCACTCTTTTCGAAGATCTGCGTCCAGCGGTAGCTGAACCAACCGTTACGCAGTACCAGGCAATGTTTTTGCGATGCGAATTGGCGGGCTACGGCTTCCATAGCGTACGTGCCTCCCCCCGGCACGATGACAGCCGAGTGCGCACCATAGACTTTCTTGAGCGTCGTCGACAGGTCGAGCATGACCTCCCGAAAGGCCATGGATAGGTGGTTCAACGCACGGTCGGTGAACGAAACCGAGAATTCCTGCAGACCCTCAGGATCTATGGGCTCAAATTGGGAAGAGGCCATGGGCTCATTCAGGCTTGAGGGAGCCGGCGTCTCCACGCCGGCTCCATTGATCTGCTAGGTCTCCAACGGGAATGCCTTTAGCACTTCTCGCAGTAAGTCCCAACGGTTGAAGCCCTGGTTACCGTAATCGAGGCCTCTTCTGACGATGACGAGGTTGTGAGATGGCACGATAATGGTGTACTGGCCGCGGTTGCCCGAGGTTGAATAGGCGTCCGCAGGCACGTCGGTTCGGTCGTCGGGTACGAGCCAGAACTGGCCTCCATAGAAGTTACCTCTTTGTGCGGTGGCCGGGGCGGGCGTGCGCACGAAGTCGATCCAATCCTCTGAAACGAGGCGTTCACCGTTCCAAACACCACCTTGCAAATACAAGAGCCCGAACCGGGCGAGATCCCGGGCGTTCGTGTACACCTGGCTACTCAGGATAAAGTCGCCGAATCGATCCACGCTCAAGAGCGTGTTGCGCATTCCGATCTTGTCGAGAAGCGCGCGTCGGGGGTACTCGAGATAAGCCTCTTCTCCGAGAACGAGCTTCATAGCATAGACGGCTCGCAGCGTGTCGTAGTTCTCATAGTCCCAGTATGTTCCCGGCTCGCGAATTAGTCCGGGATTTCTCATGTCTTGGATCGAGCTTGCGCCCGCCCAGTAGGATAGACCTGAGCCAGTCGCGTACTCGAGACTGTCATTGTCGATCGGGAATAGGCCGCTGGACATGTTGAGTGCATGGCGTAGCGTGATGGTTGAGCGAGGATCGTCGTCTTCGGACGAAACGCTTGGATACCAGTCGAGGCCCAATGGTTCATCCAATGACATTCGGCCCTCAGCTACCAGCATGCCGATCAGTGTCGACGCTATACTTTTTGCCGTCGACCAGGTGCGCGTTCGCGTCGTTACGTCCACGCCGGGCGCGTAGCGTTCATGGATGATGTTGCCGTCGTGTACGACCAAAAGACTCAAGGTGACTTGCTCGGGTGATTCGCGTTCGAACGCCCACTCGGACGCTGCGTCCAGTGCGGTCGCATTCACCTCCGGCGGCAGTTGCATGTCGTTTATGAGGTCGCCGTCCGGCCATGGAATGGTTCTCGGGTTGCCCGGCGGTGGGGCCATGGTGAGTTCCGGCAGGCTGTCGATGTCTTCGAAGGTTTGGTCTGGTGCCATGATGACGCAGCCGAGTCCCTCGCGGAATGCGGCACGCATGATGGGTGCGCTCTCGCCGTTCCCGATTGCTACGGTTTGGCGCTCTCGGTCGACGACATATTCGCCGCCTCTGGGGGTCCCGATGGGATTCGGTAGGAAGGCGAGCTCTTGCGCAAAGACCCGATCTAGCGTCCGATTGGACGTGAAGAGTCCATTGCACATGAATATCGCCTGTTGGCCGTAGCGGACCATGGTTCGGTTTGTCTGCCAGTAATCGTAGGTCGCTTCCTGCTGCGCGCCGCTGGGCATGGAAGTGAAAAGCAAAACAGCTGATAACAGACTTATTAGGGATTTCATGGGGCACCTCCCCCGGGATTCTTCTTACATTCGCTGATTATTCGGCCGGTGGCAAAACAGGTCAAGCAAGACGGGTTTTCGGGGCTTCGAAGGCGGCGCAGCGCGCCTGTAAGCCATCCCTGGATAACGTACCTGGAGAGCCCTTCAAAGCCAGTTTTTTCCCCTGCGGGCCCCAGAGATCTGTAGTACTGTACATTCAAGAATGGCTGGGGGGCGCATCGGCATTCTTCCAGCGCAAGGGAATTGGGCCATAGCGGGGCTGACCCTCGTTTTGGCGCGAACCGTAAGGAAAAGAATATGCGCGCACTCCAATGCTGTGATGAAGGGCGATCCCGAGACGGTTTTCTTTCCTTGATTCTCGTCGGTGTGCTGATGACATGGCTGCCGTCGGCCTTGGCGCATCATTCCTTTGCGGCACTCCTGACAGAGGACGGGGGGGACGTCATCGAGACCTACGACGGCACCATCGAGATTTACAGGCTGCTCAACCCGCACACTGCGTTAATCTTAAACTTGGACAATGAGGGTGTTATCGAGGATTGGCTGGTCGAGATGAGCTCACTGGCCGCCCTCGTTCGCGAAGGCTGGACGGATGATTCGCTAAGCGCCGGTGACGATGTGACCATCGCGATTCTCCGGGCGCGTGCACCCCAGCGGGGGCGACTGCGAGCGGTGCTCGTGCACCCGAGTGACGAGGAACCGGGACAGTTGCTCGTCGCCTACGGCATTCGTGGCGATACGCCGGTTATGCGCCGATTGGCGGATCGGCTCCCATACTGTGGGACTATCGATGGCAGTCTGGGTAGGAGCCAGTGCTTCCTCGTGGACGCGCCGGCATTGGCTGCGCTGCAGAATGAATTTCCAGGCAAGATGGGATACGTGATGCCGTGAGACCGGCACCGGAGTCGTCACGGTCAAGATATAGAGTGGAGACACAGAATGAGAGCGCTAGTCTTTCTTGTGGCGGCAGTCGGCATTGTTGGTTATGTCGTAGTGCGTGCACAGGCGCAGGGCATACAAGCCGCTGGTGCAAGAGGCGACCTTGCCGGGTTTTATATAGGCGCGCGTCAGCCTTTCGACGAGCCTGAGGTCTATCCGTTCACCCCGGAGGGGGAGCGGGGACACGGCGACTACGACCCGCTAACCGGCGATCCCAGACAATACGATGACTGTGCGGGGGAGAGCATCCCTGCGGTCCTATGGGCCGGCACGGTGTCCAACATGCAGGTCATCCAGGAAGCTGACGATGTGATTGAACTTCATTATGAGCACGGTGGTGCGGAGCGTACGATCCACATGAGTGGTGCGGCGCCGGCATCGGACGAGCCGCACACGAATCTCGGCTATTCCGTAGGACGCTGGGAAGGTGATGCGCTAGTCATCGACACCACCAATCTAAACGCCGGGGTCGTATTCACGAACCGCGGTTACCCGCTAAGTACGCAGACCCAGATCACGGAACGCTATACGCGTGACGCCGAGATGAATCTGCACATGGAACTGACCATCGAAGACCTTGTGAATTATACGGAGCCGTTCAAGCTTGGCCGGGAATGGGTCTGGTCACCTAACGATCAACTCATCCCCTGGAACTGCGTCAGCCTCGGTGACCGAGATGGTGAGCAGGACCTCGACGAGATCAGGCGTATTTTGAATGCGCTCTAGTCGTTTGTGATCAGACTTGCCCCATCGGGGTGAGCCGCGACATTTGTCACTATAGGGAAGCGGCAGACGATCCCATACTGATACGCCCATCTGTCGCCAGTGTCGGTTTTTATTAATAAGTTTTAATGGAATTATCCCGTAAGCTCCCGTCTCAATTAACGTTTTTTAATTTCTCCAGGACCGTCGTCTGTCAGAATGGCGGCCCTTAGGCTTGGCAATATTTTAGAGAGCGTAAGCGGATGTTCCCCGTGAGGATAGGTCTGACAACCTTCATCGTCACTTCAGCATTGTTGGTCGGGGCTTCGCCGGGCTTCGCTCAGGGTGACGCCGAGCCTTTTAGGCTGACCTCCGAGTTGGAGAAGCGTGTCCATATTCCGCGGACCGTCACCCGCCCGACACTCGACGGGGTCCTCGACGATGCGGCTTGGGGTCAGGCCGCGACCATAGAGGACTTACACCAATATGAACCCGTCGACCATGGAGAGCCCAGCGAGCGTACCGTTGTTTACGTCGTTTACGATGACGAGTATCTATACGTCGCAGCGCGCATGTGGGACAGAGAGCCAACCGAGATTCGGGCGCGCCAGATGGTGCAGGGCCAGGACATGTGGTTCGACGATTCGTTCAACGTTCTTCTGGATCCCTTCAACAATAAACGCACCGGTTACAGGTTTCAGGTCAACCCCAACGGTACTCGCACAGACAGCGTATTCGAGACTCCGACCGAGGATAATGATGATTGGGAGGGCATCTGGCACGCCGAGGCACGCATCAATGACGAAGGCTGGGCGGTCGAGCTTGAGATACCGTTCAAGACGCTGAACTTCGACCCAAGTAACCCTGACTGGGGCTTTAGCGCCTGGCGGTCCATCGCCCGTAGGCAGGAGAGCATCGCCTGGACTTCCTTCAACCGGCGCGTGGATCCGGGCTCGACCGGCGTGATCACCGGGCTAACGGATTTGCAGCAGGGGGCGGGACTGGACGTCGTGCCTACGATCGTCACCAGTCAGGAAAAGGATTTCGAGACTGGGCTTGCCGATTCGGATATAGCCCCGTCGCTAGACGTTTTCTATAACTTCACGCCATCCTTGACCGGCGTTTTGACGCTAAACACGGATTTTTCGGCTACTGAGGTGGATGATCGACAGATCAACCTTAGTCGGTTCTCCCTGTTTTTTCCGGAGAAGAGAGATTTTTTCCTGCAGGACGTGGACATCTTCTCATTCGGTGGATTGGACCGGAATGGGATCCCGTTCCACTCTCGCCGCATCGGTTTGGGAGACAGTGGCCAGCCAGTGGATCTTGAGGTCGGGGCGAAGCTCACGGGTCGAGTCGGGCGCTGGAACGTCGGTGTGCTGGATATCCAGCAAGATGGATTCCAGGGGAAAGATGGATACGTTAGCAGTAGCAATGCCTTCGTCGGTCGTATAGCGGCCAACATACTCGAAGAATCGAGCGTTGGCATGATCTTCACCGACGGAGATCCTCAAAGTAACTTGGGCAACTCTCTAGCCGGGTTCGACTTCCGTTATCGAAATACGAACCTGCCCGGCGGCAAGGCACTCGAAGGGGAACTCTGGTACCAGCAGAGCGATACTGAAGGCGTGGATACGGATCAGGACGCATGGGGTCTTCGGCTCGCCTCCCCGAACCAAGAAGGAGTCTTTGCTTTGGGTTCGTACGACACGTTTGGATCCAACTTCAATCCAGCGCTGGGTTTCGTCAACCGCGTTGGCATCGAGCGGTATGATGTCCGCGGTGGTTATAACCACCGGCCGCTCAATCATCCCTGGCTCCGAAATCTGGGTACCGACCTCGGCGTGGAAGAAGTCTCTCTAATCTCCGGCGGCCTGGAGAGTCGCGGGATCTTCTTCAGCATGCTCGAGGTCGAGAACCATGCAGGCGACGAGTTAGGTTTGGTGTGGCGAAGCGACCGCGAGGTCTTGTACGAGGCTTTCGAGATTGCAGACGGCGTGGTTATACCCACCGGAGACTACGAGTTCGATCGGATGCGTGCTGAAGTCGGCGGTGCCGAGGAACGCGCTTTCGCGCCTAACCTCGAGCTAGAGAAGGGAGAGTTCTTCGGCGGCGAGATTTTATCAGCCCAGGCAGGGATCGAGTGGCGGCCAAACCGCCACCTGTTTTTCGGCGTGGAGTATCAGTACAACGACATAGAGCTGCCTGGCGGTGATCTCATTACCCAGTTGATTCAGGTTGACTTGAACCTTGCGTTCAATGTCCGGTGGTCTTGGGTGAACCTTATTCAGTACGACAACGAGTCAGGTTCAGTCGGCATCAATAGCCGGCTGCGCTGGAATCCGCGGGCGGGCCAGGACCTCTACTTTGTTTTGAATCATGACTTTGATGCGATAGGGGCGTTCCGGGGACTGCGTTCCGCCGGTTCTCAGGTGTCGTTGAAGTACACGCACACCTTCCGCCTCTAGAGGCGCTTACTCGCTGAGGAGTAGTCGGGGGTTGGATAACCGAACCGCTGGCATCGACTCATGTCGATGCCAGCGGGGTGGTTCTAGGATTGGTTAGGTTTCTTTCTCGATGAGGACGAGGCCAACTGTATTGGCGCTGCTTTGGTGGATCACCAGGTTGCCATCATGCGTCGCCTGCATGTTGCGGATGATGCCCACGCCCGAGGGGACGGCCCAGCTCTGGAATCTTTCGGTTGCCGGGTCGAATCGGACGAGCGCGTCCGGTCGCTGCCTTGACTCGTTGAGCCACACGATGTCGTTGACCACCTCGATGGCGTAAGGGTGAGAGCCCGCTCCGCTCGGTGTCATCCACTCCTCGACTTCACCCGTCTCCGGCGTGAGGCGACCCAGATAGCCGCGACCTGAGTCCACGTACCAGATGGTGTCGTTGCTGTCGATCGCGAGGCGGCGGATGTAGTAATTGCCGTGGTGTGATTCTGGATTCGGATTGGGCGTCTCAAACTCTTCTACCTCCCAGGAGTCGGGATCGATTCGAGCAACCGCCGGCGCACCCCGGTAGGCGACCCAGAGCATGCCCCGGGAGTCTTCTCTCAGGCCGTAGGGTCGTGCACCTTCGGTCGGCGTCTTCATGAGACGAATGTCGCCGGTATCTGGCACTAGGCGCCCGATCATGTGGCTGTTTTGGAGCGTGAACCAGAGGTCTCCGCTACGGGTGAAGACTGGTGTGTGCGGGTCACGTGCTTCCGGATCGGGCATCGGGTAGACGGTGATCTCCCCCGTATCCGGGTCGAGCTTGCCTACGGTGCCGTTGTGGTTGCCCGTGTACCAGATGTTGCCTTCCACGTCGTTAATAATGCTGTGGGGCTGTGCTGCCGGATCGAGTTGCCACTCCGTCATCTCGCTGGTCTTAGGGTCCAGCCGGCCGACGATGCTGCCCCACATTCCTGCCCACCAGATCATTCCGTCCGGTGTCATTATTGGGTCACGGGCGCGTTGTCCGAGAGTGGGCACGGTCCACTCCAGGAATGTGACCTTCGTGTCCCCTGGAACCAGCGTCGGAAGTCGATCGGCTTTTGGCGGGAAGTTCGCTGCCAGATAACTCGTAACCCCTGATTTCAACGGATCGGGTAGGTCGATCATCTTGCTGATAAGGTGCGTCCACTGTTCGTGGGTGTATCCCGTCGAACCGGTGATCATGTTGGTCTCGTGGCAAGCAACACAGCTCGCTTGTACTAGTTCTTTGCCCTGTCCATCGGGCAACTCCATCTCCTGAGCCTGGACCAAGCCTGGGAGGCCGAGGCCCAATGAGGCGGCAATCAAAAGATTTCGAAACGAATAGAACATAATGTCCTCCCAGCTTGCGGCCCAACCCGGGCCAGCGTGTGTTTGATAGTGCCAATCTTATCGTGACGGGGCCTGCGGAACCAAGTCTGGACCGGTAAAGAGGCTGTATGATCCTTGGTCACACTTGGTATCTAACAGTATTGAGTCGGTTGGAGGAAGATATGTTTGCCAGATCCTATACGCGACGAGACTTCATTGCGGGCGGTGCGGTTGCCGGGGCCAGCCTTTCCTTCGGCTGTGCTTTGGGTCAGCCTTCGGACCCGGCTGACCTGACGATCGAAGAGGCGTCCAGGCTCATTCGGGAGCGGTCTATCTCGCCAGTCGAGTTGGTGCGCGCTTACCTGGAGCGTATCAATCGGCTGAATCCGGATTTGAATGCCTTCATCACGGTTACCGAGGAGCTGGCATACGAGCAGGCTCAAGAAAGGGAAGCCGAGCTAGACCGGGGGTTCTGGAGAGGTCCACTCCACGGGATTCCGGTGGCGCTGAAGGACAACATCGATACGGCCGGGATTCGGACGACGGCGGGAAGTGGATTGTTCGCCGATCGAGTGCCAGGTGAGGATGCAGAAGTGACTCGTCGCTTGATGGGCGCCGGCGCTGTGCTACTCGGTAAGCTAAACATGCACGAGTTTGCCTACGGCGCTACCTCAGGCATTTCGAATTACGGCCCCGTGCGTAATCCCTGGGATTTGGATCGAGTGCCGGGGGGCTCATCCGGGGGTTCGGCCGCCGCTGTTGCTGCACGCCTGTGTGCGGGCGCGTTGGGCACCGACACGGGCGGGTCTATTCGTCAGCCGGCCGCCTATTGCGGGATCGTTGGTCTAAAGCCCACATATGGGCTCGTTAGCATCCGCGGCATCATTCCGCTGGCGATCTCCCAGGATCATGTCGGCCCGATGTGCCGTACCGTCACCGATGCGGCGCTGATGCTCCAGGCCATGGCGGGGTATGACTCCGAGGACCTGACGAGCATCAGGGCGGATGTGCCGGCGTACGTTAGTGCGCTTTACCGGAGTACGTCCGAACTCCGCATCGGGGTAACCCGTTCGTTCTACTTCGATGAGCTTGATCAGGAGATTGTGGAGGCGACGGAAAACGCCTTGGAGGTATTGACCGAGCTGACGGCGGAGGTTCGCGACGTGGAGTTGCCCATGTCACCCCTTCGGGTACTACCGGTCGAGCCCTACGCTTATCACGCTGAGTTTCTGGCCGACGCAGGCTCCCGCGCGTTGTACCAACCGTCAGTTTTGAGCAGGCTTTTGACCGGGCAGGACGTCCCAGCGACGACCTACGTCGAAGCCCGTAACGAGCTGATACGATTGAGGCGAGAAATAGAAGACGTCTTCTCGGACGTGGATCTGCTGATCACGCCGACGACACCGACCATGCCGCTGTCGTTCGAAGAGGGCCAGAACCCACCCGATTCTCTCGCCTTCTCTCTACGCAACACTGCGCCTTTCGATGCTTATGGGATTCCGTCGATATCAGTGCCGTGCGGGTTTAGCGCCGACGGGCTACCTATCGGGATTCAGATCAGCGGACCTCGACTAGGGGAGGCCCAAGTTTTCACGCTAGCCCACGCCTATGAGCAAGCAACCGATTGGCACGACCGGCGCCCGCTTTCAGCCTAAGGGAGTGCGAATCACTTCGGACGTCCGTTCGCGAACGGTTATCAGGCAGCGTTCGGTGGCTGACCGTATACGAATCGTTCGATCTCCCCGTGGATGCGCTTCACGGTCTTGGGCGAGGGTGGTCGCGTAAACCCTGACACGACGATAGCCGCGGTGAAGTTCGTGAGTACCGACCAGATTCCCCCATGCCAGCCGAACGGATTCGGCACAACGACCAGGGTGACATAGAGAGTCAACAACCCAATTGCGATTCCCGATAGCACGCCGACCCGAGTGAGCAACCGTTGAGTGGGGAAACAGACGCCGAGCACTGCGGGCATGAGCTGCAACGCCCCGGCCCCGGAGAGTGCGACTAGTACGACCAAGAGCTGCGAGCTGGTGACCGAGAGTAGATAACCGATCGCCAGCAGCGCGACGACGATTAGCCGGCCGGCGAATATGTAGTGAGCCGGGTCTTTGTCCGTCGTCACGTAACGTTGGTACACGTCCCGTGTAAGGACGGTCATGTTCGAGTGCAGGATGGAATCTAACGTGGACATGGCGGCCGCCGTCGCGCCCGCAAGTATGATGCCGGTCAGCCAGGCTGGTGCGTACTCGAATAGCATCTCAGGGAATACCCGATCGGCGACCTCGAGCTCTGGCATCGTCAATGCGCCACCTAACCCGACGAGCGCCGCCGGGATATAGAGCGTCATCAGAAATATCGGTGTGGTAGCGCCCAGCCATTTGATTGTTTCTCCCGACACGGCAGTGTTGTACCTGATCATGATATGGGGCTGGAAGACGACGCCGAACGAGAACACGACCACGAAGCCAGACCACATCCCTGGCGTGAAGAATCCCTGTGGGCCAGGTAGGGTCAGTAGTTCGGCATGTTCGAGCGCGACTCGTTTCCATAGCTCAACTGGGCTGCCGAATAGTTCGTACGTGAGGACAAGCGCCCCGACCCAGATAGCTACATACATCCAGGCGCCCTGCAGCATATCCGTCCAATAGACAGCTCTGAGACCGCCTACGATTAAGTAACCTGCCGCTACGACTAACAGGATCAGGGAACCCAGCTCGAATGAGATGCGATTGCCCGAGGCGACCGAGAGGATGTAGCCCAGACCCTGAGACTGGACTTGTATATAAAAGATAGTGAAGAAAACGGAGACCAGCGCGACCGCGACTCGGACCGATTCGCTCTCGTAGAAGTCCGCGAGCATGTCGGCGGGCGTGAAGTAGCCGAATTTTTTCCCCAGAGCCCATATTCGACTGCCCAGAACATAGGTGATGCCACCGACCAGGCATGTCCATGCGCCGGCCACCCAGAAGCCGATGCCGTGGGTGAAGAAGAACCCGCTTGAGCCGAGAAAGGCGAAGGCGGAGTGATAGGTCGCGACGACCGTGAGGTACAGGATCACGAAGCCGGCTTTTCGTCCGCAGAGCAGGAAGTCCTCAAGGTTTGGCTGGAGCTTCCGATTCGCGATGGCGCCAAGGAGAATCGTCAGGCCGAGATAGGCAAAGATGCAGCCCGTTGCGATGACCCAGACCTGCACCTCAGACGCCTCTTCGTTTCGCCCAAATGAGAACGGCGATCAAAGCGCAGTAGATCAGGAGCAAATACGCGTAGAGGAACGGTAACCCCAGCACCCAAGGCGTTATTCGGTTCGCAGCGTAGAGGAACGGCGGCTGCGTCAATGCAAATAGGCCGCAAAAAGTTGTCACCGCGATCCAGCCATCGCGCGTACGTGGTAGGAAGTGAGAACGGAATCGCGGGTACGGCTCCCCTGGTCTTTCCTCTAGCGGATCATCCTCGCCGGGCATTCTTTTGGACTGCCGGCTATCGGTCGAGTCCGAACCAGGGTCGGAGTCGCGTGCCTAGAGCGCTTCCAGCGAATGCTGCGATTAGCCACACCCAACCGTGCAAACTGGAGGAGGAGACTCCTGAAAAGAACGCGCCGATATTGCAGCCGTATGCGATGCGTGCGCCGTACCCGAGCAATAGCCCACCGATTATTGCGGCGAGAAGCGACCGTGCAGGCACGCGCCACACCGGGGAGAAACGGCCCGCCAGTCCCGCCGCAATCAATGCGCCGAGAATGATTCCGAAGTTCATCACCGAGGTGATGTCACTGAAGACGCTGGCTTCCAAGGTGGCCGCAGCTGCGGGCGACTGCCAGTAAGGCCATGAGGCGACGTCGAGACCGGCTGCGGCGGCGGTTTTTGAGCCCCAAAGAGCGAATCCGGAGGTGACGCCCCACGGGCGACCGGCCAGTGCGAGTGTTGCGATGTTAACCGCCGCCAATCCGAGGGCGCCGGCCAGTAGGGGCCACGGTCCATGCAACCAGGTCTTACGCGAGGGGCGGGCGCCCAGTGCCGATAATTCTCCGTGACGCCGGCGCTCGATGAAGGAGGACCCGACCCAAGCCACGGCCAAGACAGCCAACGTCACCGTCATGGCTCCGGCTGTCCCAAGTTCGAGCTGCAACGAGACGGGGCCCACCCCTGGGGTGGTGTCCCAGGCGGGCAGATGAAAGGCACCCAAGGCGGAGCCCACGATGAATGACAGCAGCGTTACGATCATTCGGACGCTGCCTCCGCCCACGGTGAAGAGCGTGCCGGAGGCGCAGCCCCCTCCGATCTGCATCCCTATACCAAACAGAAATGCCCCGGCCAGGACAGATACCCCCAGTGGCCTGACGGCACCGCGGAGCTCCATTCCCCAGAGCTGACCATCGGCGAGCAGAGGCAAGAACACCAGAGTCGTCACGGTCAGCATCAGCAGTTGGGCGCGCAGTCCGGCGCTTCGGCCGGTCCTCAAAATTTCACGCCATGCGGAGGTGAAACCGAAGGCAGCGTGGTACAGGACCAGTCCGGCGCCTAGCCCCACCCCGAACAGTGCGCTTTGGCGCCAGCCGAACGCCTGCGACAGATAGGTAATACCGATACCGCTCAGTACGATGCCGACGGCGATCGTGCGCACATTGATGATCGGGATCGATGCAGTGGGCGGTGAGGACAGATTCAGGCTCTCAGTACTCATTAAATATGTGGGTTCTCACGCCGCCTCCGCACACCCTTAGCCGGTGAGCCGGCTTGCTGGAGTGTCAGCGCTTGTTCATCTGGAAACTGATTCTACCTGCATCCGGATCTGCCAGCACGGCGGCTGTATTGGCTAGTGAATGGCAGCGCATCGAGTGTGCGATAAGCAATGGGGAAATGCCCCTGTTTCGCCAGGATCCGGCGCTCAGACCAGGGGCTCTGGGCGGTGCCATTTGGAGTCTGCCGGCGTTTGTATCGGCAACGAAAGTCTCGTATAAAGGTCCCTAACAAAGATTGTGCGGGAGTCTGTTAGGGACTCGCTGCCGCGTTAGCGGTTACATCTTCAATGCAGCACACGGCCTTTAGTGTGCCGGAGGTTATCCAATGAACAATGTCAAAATGCGATGCTTACTCTCAGCGTTCCTGGGGACATGCCTGGTTTGGGCGTCGTCACTGCTTGCTCAGGACTCTGTCGTTCAGATCATCCAGACCAATTACGCTGGCACCAATGCGCACATCATCGACCCGAATACCAATAGGGTCGTGGACATCATTGAGGGTGTTCCGAAGGCTCACGCCGCGGTCAACCACCCCGATGGAACGTACTTCTATTTCGCTAACGAGTTTGTAAATCAAATCGACGTTGTGGATACCACAACCCTTGAGGTCGTTGATCGCATTCCCCTCATCGATCGACCCAACAAGCTAGTGATCAACGAGACTTATAGAAAGCTTTATGTTGGTATCCGAGACGCGGCTTACCTTCAGGTCATCGATGTTGACACCCACGAGATCATAAAGACCCTTCCGGTGCACTTCGGCATACACAATGTCTATGTGACCAAGGACGATGAGTACGTGGTCGCCGGACTCGCCAAAAACCCTGATACGGTGGATGAGCCGACCATCCAGGTGATTGACGCCAGTACCGATGAGATCGCTTTCGGAGTTCCGTTGGACGGCCACCGGGTGCGCCCCATGGCGATCGAGTCCAACTCCGACGGTTCGCCAAAACGGATATTCGCACAGGGTACGCGCCTGAATGGCTTTTTCGTTGTGGACTGGGATCAGCGTAAGGCTGTCGATTTTGTGAGCCCCCCCACGTTGCCTATCTCCCAACAAAATTTCGACGGTATTCAGGAAGGTGTGGGCCATGGGCTTCAGGTGCTTCCGGATGGATCCGCGCTCTGGTATGCCAGCCGGCTCGATAGCCGTGTGTATGCCTGGGCGCTACCCAGTCTCGAGTTCATGGGTGGAATCGAGGTCGGACCCTCTCCGCAGTGGCTCACTGCGACGCCCGATAGCCAGACGCTTTACGTCAGCATGGTAGGCTCGATGGAAACGGTTGCCGTTAACACTAGGACGCATGAAATTATCGCGCGGATCCCAGTAGGTTTCGGGCCCAAGCGGAACTCTACCCACGTCCTCCCGGTTGCGGCAGCACGATGAGTAGGTTCGTCCTGACGGCGCGTGGCGTGAGCCACGCGGCGTTGCATGGGTTGGCCGCTTTGGCGGTTGTCGCATGCAGCGGCGGTAGCACAGATCCGGAGGGGCTCGACTTTGCGTTTTATCGCGAGAACGTGGAGCCCATATTCTATGCTTCGCGGGGTGACTTCCTGCCGCCCGAACCCGGAGAACCGGCGTGTGTCATGTGTCATACCTGGCAGGCCAACACACCGCTCATGCTCGAGTCACTCGAGGAGAACGACGATGGCAGCGTCTACTGGACGGAAGCCCAGTCGCGTGCGAATTTCGAGGTCGTCTCGAGATTGGTGACGCCCGGTGACCCTGAGAATAGCCGCTTGCTGCAGACGCCGCTCAGCCCGCAGGCGGGCGGCAGTCCTATGCACACCGGCGGAAAATTTTGGGACTCACAGGATAATCCCGAGTGGCAGACACTGGCGGAGTGGGTGCAAACCGGTTCGCCTACGACTGCCCAGGCAGTTCCAGAGGTTGACTTCGAGTTTTTCCGTTCGTGCGTGCAGCCGATCTTTTTCCGTGTGACCGAGGGCGGCCTTGCTTGTGCCAATTGTCATAACGCTGAATTTGCTCAGACGGATCCGGAAGAATCTTGGGGCAATGTCAGCCGCTTGATCGAACCTGGGCAGCCGACTCAAAGCCGTCTGTTGATGCATCCGCTGCACCCTGATGGGGGCGGTGACTACGTGCATAATGGGGTTCGTCGATGGTTGAACCAGGACGATCCTGAATGGCAGATGCTTGCTGAGTGGGTCAACGGAGAACTGACGGGCGCCAGCTGCCCGATCTGAATCCTGGACCTAAGCTGAGTGATGCGATGACGTTGCGTTGTCCCTGGAGGCCAGCGGGACTTTGCCACGTCAGTTTTGTGTCTTTGCCTTAGACGCTGTCGCTGGTTTGGACACTTGGGCGCGCTTGCCCATTCGCCGCTCATTCAGTTTTTCGACGAGCTCTTTCACTGCTCCCGTGACAGCTTTGAGATTTCCCTGCCGGTAGCCTTGAATAGTGTTGGTACCCTGTGTGATCACATACCGATACCAGACAGAGCCTTCAGTACCAGGCGGAGGATCTGTCTTTTGCACTGATTCGATCTCGTAGTGTTTTCGCGATTCTTCAGTCATGGCGCTTATATTAGGGCAAAACGGTCTATTTCAAGCGGTTATGATTGAAATCCAAACAGATGTTCACATTCGTAGGTAATCGGGAAAGTTCAACGTGCTGCGCTCCCCGAGACAGGTAGGCGGGTTCTAATACCGTCAGGAAAGCTCCCTCGAGGACATGGGGGTTCGTACTTTGCGCCTCGACAATGTTCGCTAACTCGGGATTTTGAGCGCTAGCTGAATACGATGGTGACGGGGCTTCCCGTCTCAATGCTCTGTCCGGTCGGGGTGAGCGTGCCCGTTGCCTGATTCACCATAAACGCCACAATGTTGTGATCGTTCTGGTTACAGGCGTAGAGACGTGATCCCGAAGGGTCTAGGCCGAAGTAGCGCGGCGTCTGACCTCCGGTAGGCGTCCAGCCGATGGGCGTCAGGAGTCCGCTCGACTGATCGATTGCGTAGCCGACGATGCTGCTGTGACCGCGGTTCGAACCGTAAAGAAAACGCCCGGAGGGATGCACCCAGACCTCGGCCGTCGTGTTCCTTGCCGTGAATCCGTCTGGCAGTGTGGACAGTAGCTGTATTTGCTCTAACGCGCCGGTTGTCCTGTCGTACTCATAGACCGCCATAGTGGAGTCCAACTCATTGATTACATAGGCGTGGGGCAGCGTTGGATGGAAGTCGGCATGGCGTGGTCCAGCGCCCGCCTGCGTTGCGACCGAAGGAACGTCGGCCGGGATCAGGGTGCCGTTCTCGGCGTCAAGCCGGAACACGAATACCGCATCTAAGCCTTTGTCCGGCACGATGAAAAACCCCCCTTGGGGATCGAAGGGGTTGTGGTGTGGATGTGAGCCCTGCTGTTCTGTGGGATGTGGGCCTCGCGAGCCTGAGAGTGTGACGAGATCGCTGAGGGGTGCGAGTGAGCCGTCCTCGTTGAGCGGCAGTACGGCCATCGACCCTGAAGCGTAGTTGGACACCACGAGGAAACTGTTGCTCCTGTCGACTGCGAGATGCACGCCGTTCGTACCACCGGTATTTTGGCGGTTCAGTAACGTCAGGCGCCCACTCGTTGGCTCGATGGAGAACGCCGTAGCGTAGTCCATGTCGGCGTGCACGGAGTAAAGGAACCGACCGCTCTGGTCTCGGGCTAGAAATGAGGGGTTGATTAGATCGCTTACGTTCTGGATGTGTTCCCAGTCCCCGGATACTGGATCGACCCGATAGACATTGATGCCGTTGCCCTGCGCCCCTCTATCTTCGGACGTGAAGGAGCCTACGTAGGCGAACATAGTGTCCTGCTGTGATTGTGCGAGAGCGATCTGCGGCGCCCATTTGGAGGCCGCAACTACTGTGAAAAGCTGACCGATCCGTCCGATGAAACGGCGGCGGGGGTGATCGAATGACATAACTCCCTCCAACGAATGCTTTTGGCTTCGATTCTACCGAGATCGGCTCCAGATCGCCCTAAAAAATCCTTCTAAATCGTTGTCCGACAGGGTCGCGAGGAGAGTAAAATCCCTAAATGAGGAATAAATAAGAGAGCCTGCCGGCGGCCTGGTGTGCAGAGCTCAATTTCGTCGTAACAATCCGATTGAGGGCTGAATGCTTATGAAGAGCCGAAAGGACTACGCGGTATTGAAACGTCGTGCCGGAATGACTGGGGTGGTGGGGGTACTGGTTTGTTTCACGCTTTTTGCGGTCGCACAGACGTCCGAGACCTTCACCGTTCGTTTGACGATGATGCCAATCGATCGTGTGATGCAACCGAACGTGACGGGGTCGGGTTCCGGCGCGGCTCGATTGGACGGTGAGCGGTTGTTTGTCAATGGATCGTTTTCGGCCATGCACGGACCCGCCACCGTGGCGCGTGTTCATGAGGGGCTCGCGATGGGTGTACGAGGTGCGGCACTGTTTGACCTTTCCGTGGTTGCTGGTGTCGAGGGCACGTTCTCCGGTGAGGGAGAGTTGACCGGCGAGCAGGTCGAGAGCCTGCGTGCGGGAAAGCTCTATATTCAGATTCATAGTGAGGCTGCTCCGGAGGGGAACCTCTGGGGTTGGCTGCTGAACTAGGTTGGTGACATGACGAGACAAAACAAGACCAAGGCTACAGTCCTGTTTCTGGCGTTGGCTCTGGCCGCCGGTAGCGCGAGTGCGCAGGCTCCCGAGGCAGACGCGCCGGGGCCTTTCACGGAAGAACAGGCGGCGGCAGGTCTCGTCGCTTACCGAACCTATTGCGCGAGCTGCCATCAGGCTGACCTGGGCGGGCTGAATGAGGCGCGCCCTCTCGCGGGCCCTGACTTCATGAATGTCTGGGTGGAGCGCACCGCCCAGCAGCTTATCGAGTACACACAACTGACGATGCCTACATCCCCGGGAATACCGGGGAGCCTAGGTCAGCAGACGTACATCGAAGTTGTCGCGTTCCTGTTGCAGGCGAACGGTGCGCAGCCGAGTGACGAGACACTCACAGCAACCACGACAGCCGTGATCGGCGAGATCGCAGACGGTGTGATGCCGGATGCTGTGCGCCAAGCAGCGGCGTCGGCACTCCCCGCAGGGCAGGTTCCCGTCATGTCCGGTCTTACGGGCTTGACCCTAGAAGGGGCCATTGAGGAATTGGAGCCGGTCACAGACGCGATGCTGCGCGATCCCGATCCGGATGACTGGTTAATGATTCGTGGCAACTACCAGGCGTGGAACTACAGCCCGCTGACCGACATCAATCGGGACAATGTTGGAGGACTGAGTTTGCAGTGGGCGTGGGCCATGACCGAGGGCGGTAGGAGCCAGCCCGCGCCCATCGTCCACGATGGCATTCTGTATCTCGGCAACATGGCTAATCTCGTGCAGGCGCTCGATGCGGTGACCGGTGAACTCCTTTGGGAGCATCACGTCGGACCCAACGTTGCGGCTAACCCGATGCGTGGGCTCGCCATCTACGACGACAAGATTTTCTTCTCGACGAACGATGCGCGTCTCGTAGCGCTCGACGCTCGCACAGGCCGGCTCGTGTGGGAAACGACCATGGGCGAAGGTGGTTACACCAACTCGAGCGGCCCGCTTGTAATTAAAGGCAAGATCGTTTCGGGGCTCGCGGGATGCGCGCGTTATCGGGAAGAGAAATGCTTTATCAGCGCTTACGATGCGGAAGACGGCACAGAGCTCTGGCGGTTCAATACTATCCCTCAGGATCTCGAGCCTGGCGGTGACACGTGGGGCGAGATACCAAATTTCTATCGCGCGGGTGGAGAGACTTGGATCACCGGGAGTTACGACCCCGAGCTTGATCTTACGTACTGGGGTGTGGCGCAGGCCAAGCCATGGATGCCTGTAACCCGAGGTAATAGCGCCCTGGATGATGCGCTTTACACGAGCGCAACGCTGGCCCTCGATCCCGACGACGGTAGTTTGCGTTGGTATTTTCAGCATGCACCGGGCGAGGCTCTGGATCTCGACGAGGTATACGAACGCGTGCTGGTCGATATCGGTAGCGAGCGCGCTGTCTTCACTATTGGTAAGCCCGGCATCCTTTGGAAGCTCGACCGAGAAACCGGCCGCTTCGTTGATTACCACGAAACCGTTTATCAAAACATCTACGATCAAATTGATCCGGAGACGGGTCGTCCATCCTACCGTCAGGACATCATCGACAACTCTCGGGGCGAGTGGGCTTCGGCCTGTCCGAGCACCCAGGGCGGGCACAACTGGCAAGCCATGAGCTACCACCAGCCGACGGAGCGCCTAATTATTCCGCTGAGCCAGAGCTGCATGGAGATTCGCGGCAGAGTGGTTGAGTTCGTCCCCGGTGCGGGTGGCACCGCGGCTGACCGGCGTTGGTATGAGATGCCGGGTACTGATGGAAACATCGGTAAGCTTGCCGCTTACGACGTGGACACCATGGAGGAGCTCTGGTCGATCGAGCAGCGTGCACCCTTCCTGACCGCCGTGCTCTCCACAGGAGGCGGGATCGCGTTCGTAGGCGACTTAGACCGAAACTTCAGGGCGATCGATATCGATACGGGTGAGACTGTCTGGGAGACGCGTCTTGCCACCTCGGTTCAGGGGTTCCCCATTACGTTCCGAGTAGACGGCCGGCAGTACGTTGCAGTACCGACGGGACTGGGTGGGGGCAGTCCGCGCAACGTGCCGAGCTTGATTGCTCCGGATATTCATCATCCGGCAACCGGCAACGCACTCTACGTTTTCGCTTTGCCTTAGGATTCGTTTTGCGACGCTAACTAAAGGGGCATAACTATGAGACAAATCATCACTGGATTGATAGCTGCACTTATCTGCGTCGGGGCTAATGCGCAAGACACCATGACGCCGGATGAGCTCAACGCGAGCCGGGGTGTGAATTTCGCGACGGCTGAGATAAGGACCGAAACAATCGCCTCGGGTCTCCACGTACTGTTCGGCGTCGGTGGAAACGTCCTTGCGTCAATCGGTAGTCAGGGCGTCTTCGTCGTGGACGATCAGTTTTCCGGCATGGTGCCGAAGATCAGATCGACCATCCGTGAGCTCGGTGGCGGTGAACCTGACTTTGTAATCAATACGCACTGGCACTTCGATCATACAGGCGGTAATTCGCTACTGGCCTCGGTCGGAAGTTGGTTTGTTTCTCACGTCAACTCGCGGCAGATGATGACCGAACGCCAGGTTGTCAACCTGACCGGTGGCCTGCTTGTGGAGCAGGCCCCATCATCATTGGAAGCACTGCCGGCGATAACCTATGACGATCGGATGCAGTTCTATTTCAATGGTGAGTTGATCGATCTCATGTACTTCGGTTCGGCGCATACCACTGGTGATACTGCGGTGATCCTCCGCGAGAGTAACGTCGTTCACATGGGTGATGTTTTTAATACCGGTGGGTATCCGTTTATCGATGCCGACAACGGTGGTGATTTAGATGGCGTTATTCTCTTTTGTGAAGGGGTTCTGCAGCAGATCGATCAGAACACCATCGTCGTTCCTGGACACGGTCCGGTTGGTACGTATGCGGACCTAGCTGAGTATGTCTCGATGCTGCGGATCATCAGGGAGCGGGTCGCAATGCTAATCGCTGGTGGGGCCACACTGGAGGAAGTAATCGCCGCAAGCCCTACCGCTGAGTGGGATGCAGTGAAGGGTGATCCGGTGCGGCTGTTGGATCGTGCCTACGCGAGTATGACCCGCTAGCCTAGCGTTCTAGGACAAAGAGCCCACTGGTGGAGATGGCTACAAGTTGTCGACAGAGGGTTCTAACCAGAATGAGCAAAGCGCCGTCTAATGGACGGCGCAGCTGTAGGGCTGAAGTTCCTCAAAAAACGTGCCGCTACCAAGGCGGGTGGAGACGCTCGTAGATTCAAACCGTTCTTTATTCCGGCTCGCCTGGTGGCAGCGAGGCGACATATGCAGCGATGCTGATCATGTCCTCCGTCGTGAGGTTGGCGACGACCGGTTGCATGAGAGCTGTGGAGGCCCCACGCCTTGTGCCTTCCCGCATGTCGTACATTTGTCGTACCGCATAAGTGGGCGAGCGGCCCGCGATACCAGGGACTAAGCCAAGCCCGTTCAGGTCGGGGCCGTGGCAGATGTAGCACTGTAGAGTCTTTCCGCCGCCACCCGTCGTCACCAGCTCCTCGCCTCTTGCAACCGAGCCCACCGGGACATAGGCGATAAAACCCGAGTAGGGGTCCCGCAGCACCTCCGCATGCTCGACGTTCTCCGGCGTCTCCATGATCCGTATCCCGAGCGGCTCCATGCCCTCATTCTCGCCTTCCAGCGGTATGTACATGCCCAGTGAAAAGCGGGCCGTCGGGACCTCCTCGGTCTCGACCACTCGGATCCAGGGTGTCCAAGGCATCGAGCTGTAGTAGTCCGCTGCCTGCTCGATCTGCTCATCCGTCATGCCCTGTGCGATCGTGGTCATGAGGTGGGTGTTGAACTTTCTCGGTTGGGCGCTCTTTCTTTGTCCGCTGCGAAATGCCTCGAGTTGCTGGATGAAGTACTCCTTCGGTAGGCCTGCGATGCCAGCGTTCTCTGGGCGGCCCTTTCCGTTGGGGTAGTGGCAGAGCGCGCATGCCCAGACGTCAGGGTATTGGCCGTTGGCGACGATATCCGGCATCGTTGGGTGATCGCCCGGGTACCAGTCGGCCGGTCCAAAGGGGTCTCGAATCTCCCCATGTGTGAATGATCGGCCTGAGCCCGGTAGCTCGAACACTGTGCTGGGGTCGATGACAGGTGCTCCGACCCCGTAGGACCATGTAGGCTCTTCATCGAAGTCTTGTGCCAGGCTGACTTGCGACAGCGCGGTCGTGAGGAAAAGAGTGGCCGCCAGAGTGGCGCTTTTTGTTGAGATATTGACTCGCTTAGGTCCTTCGAAGAATGACATTGCTCTCCCCATTTTTCCTGTCCTACGGGTTCTTTGTTAAGGATTACCCTAGGGCTTTATTTTGCAACCGTTTGCCACCGCTTTACAGCGTCTCCTGTCCACTTGGACGCTGAGGAACGGCAAGGATGGCCGAAAACCCTCCCGCTCCGGGAGGCCTATCATTGGAATTCTACCCACTTTGGGTGAGCGTGTGTGGCTGTTTCTGTATGCGCCCACTTGCCGGTAGAATCAATCAAAGCATGACGTTCCGGGGGATGAGAGTGAGATTCATACCGATTCTGATTGTAGCGCTGGCGCTTGTTTCGCCGGTTTCGGGCCACCATAGCGATGCCGCGCTCGACATGGAGTCTCTCGTAATCCATGAGGGCACCCTCACGGAGTTTAGTCTGCGGAATCCGCACACCTATTTTAGTATCGAGACAACGAACGAACGCGGCGAAGCTATCGAGTGGACGATTCAAATGGGCTCGGCAGCTAATGCCCGGCGCCGGGGTTGGACCCCTGACACGCTGCAGTTGGGAGACCGCGTTACTTTCTCCGCTCACCCTGCCCGAGATGGTAGGCCCTATGGGTTGTTTGAGTGGATCCGCAATGCAGATGGAATCGAGCTGCCGATCGCTGACGGGGGGGCAACCCTTGTCGCTGCCACCACGGCGTCTGTCGAGGGAATCTGGACCGCCGATCGGTCGCGTCTTGTCGATTATCCCGGTGGTCTCGACCAACTCACGCGTCGTGATCTGTCGTTGACACCGAGGGCCGGCGCCGCCATGGCGGCCTATGACGAGACCACTGCGGAAAACCCGGAGCTTAGTTGCGTCGGACGACCGACACCTGGGCCGATTATCTACACGGATCTCTACCCGATGCAGATTCAATTCAACGAGGCTGAGCAGACCGTCCTACTCAAGGTGCAGTATTTCGACAGCGAACGGGTCGTCTACATGGATGGGAGGGACCATCCTGATCCGAGCGAACGTTTTTTTGATGGTCATTCGATCGGGCGCTGGGAAGGGGATGTGCTGGTGGTCGATACCCGTAACTTTGAGGATCACCGCTCCCCGTACCAGAACGGAATTCCGTCAGGCGCGCAGAAGTACGTCGTCGAAAGATACCGGCTGTCTGAGGGTGGTACTCATATGGCGGTGGAGTTCACCCTTGAAGACCCCGAGTACATCGTAGGTTCGATGACCCACAGGCGAGAGCTAATCTATTCGCCGGACATGGATATGTCGCCTTTCGACTGCGATCTGGAGTCGACGCGACGATTTGTACCCGATAATAACTAGGTCGTCTAATCGGCTGCGTCACCCGGACGGGAAGACCCAAGGAACAACCGTTCCCCGTCGGGTAACGTCACGTCCCGGCCGTTGGCCCGCTGGCTACCGTCTCGTGCCTGATAGCCTCGGACCAACACTTCCGTCCCCACGGGAAGGGAGTCTCTGGTGAAGCCGCGGCGGAACATGGCGTTTGGAGCGCCGGCTTCGATCTCCCAGGTCTCGACAGCACCTTCGTCTGTGGTGATATCGATCGTGATCCAGCTATGGGGGTTGATCCACTCCATCCTCGTGACGATCCCGCGAAGCTCAACAGGCCTCGCTGCGTCGAATTCTGCTGCGAACGCATGATGTGCCTGAGCTATGGTAGTGCCCAGCAGGAGACCGCCGGCGCTCGCACAGAGAAGCTTCAATTCTTTTCGCATCTGAGTACTCCTTTGCCTATTCGGTCTCGGTGTAGGTCTCTCTCAGAACCCGGGAACCCCTGAGCGAGTTCTCCATCATTCGGTAGTTGCCTTCGTGGCAGCCGAATTCGTAGAGATCCACCGGGGACTGATAACTAGGGTCGTCAGCCCGCCACGGAAGGATGAGTGTCCACGGTTGGGTCCAGGTGGTTGGATCGTGTACGGTCACTTCGTAATCGATAGTGTTCTCGTCGACCTTCGTGAGTCTCTCCACGACGCGTACGTTGCCTTGGGGTAGGCTCATGTTCCGAAGCCCGATAGCCGGGGGGATCGACATAAAAAACTGCTTGTCTGTGAAGTTTTGCCAGTCCACGACGAGCGTATCTCCTTCCCAATGTCCACGGGCGTCCCCGTTCCATTGGCGAATGCTCGAGTCGATATGCGGACGCCCGTCCAGGGGTATGACTCGCGTATCGTGCAAGCTCTCGTAGTAGATGACTACGTATCCGGGTGTTTGCAAGACCTGAAGCCCGTGGTTATAGCCTTGTGTGAGTCGTGGCATTGGGCGTGCCACGCACCGGGTGTAGACCGGATGGTCCTCCCAGGTGTCGTAGAGCGTGTAGATCAGTGGCTCCTCACCCACCTGCCGTGTAGCGAGTTCGGCAACCCTTTCGTCATAAATCTGTTGTCCGCGTTCCGTTAGCGGGGGCAGGCGCCCGTTGGGAGGGTCAACGATTAGCGAGGTGCGTTCTACCAGCCGTCCCTTCTCATTAGATGCCCAGAAGGCGTTGTACTCGTTCCCCCGCAGGTTCTCGTCGTTGGTTCCGTCCGCTGAAGGCGCTGCCGCCGATGTGGGTTGGACTATGTTTCGGAGTTCGGCTTCAGCCAGCTCCTCCGCGGTGTAGGTCGCTTTATCTCCGAGCGCCTCGGGTCGTTCCAGAGGCGTCAGAGTAGAGAACGTGTAGACACCCTGCAGGTTGGGATCACCCCAGGCTGTGCGATCTGGTGTCCAGTCGTCCGTTTCCTGCGCGGTGGTTGGGAGCTGGGCCAGCATTCCCAGCAGTAACCCGCTCGTAAGCGCGAATCGTGATGTGATGATTCTAGCGTTCATCTGAAACCTCCTGTTCGCCGAACTTCTCAGTCGCTTGAGGGCTCGAGAAGATGCTCATACATAAACAGTTCGGTGAACTCGACACATTTGAATTCCAGTAGCTGAGCGTTCGGTTCCATCCGACGGTACAGCGGCATGCTGATAGTCCACGGACGGGTAAATACATTCGGATCCTCAATCAGCGCTTCATATTGCAGATGATTTGGCGTGATCGGCGTATAACGTTCTGTCACTCGCAGCGCGTCGCTGTGAAAGTTCCCCGCTCGGTCGAACCAGGTCAGCTCTGTCTGATCTGTTACCTCAACCACCAATGTGTCCCCTTCCCAGTGTCCAATGGACCAGCCCATCCATGATGGAGCCGGGGACGGCGGCTGACTGTCCATGTGAATGATTCGGGCTGCGCTGGCGAACTCGTAGGCAATAAAAACCTGATTCTCAGTGTGAACGATCTGAAACGGGTGGGGCAGGTAAGTGGCGCGGGGTACGCCGGGCATGTAGCACTTTGCCTCTGGGTCACCGGTCGTCTCATTCATTTCTCGGGTTAAGGGGCGAGTGAGTCTTCCTTCGAAGTTTTCCCTCTGCTTGTCCGAGGCCCAGGGCTGATAAGGTATTTCGTTGCCCTCGACTACTCCGAGACCGGCTGGCATTGCGCCGATGGCTCCGAGAAGATCGGGCAAAGCCGACGGCCCGGCCGCGTGTGGCCGGATGTCCCAGTTGGCTGTGTTGAGTGCCTGCCAGACGCCGTTAAGATCAGGGTTGTCTGTGCCGGGCAGCCGCGGCGCCTGGTAGTCCGATACCTGAGCCGTGGACGTTCCCGCCATCAGGAACAGGCAGGCCGACACGATGCCAATCACGGCGGGGCCGAGTGTTTTTCTATGCCAGCTGCGCGTGCGAGATTCCACTCCCGGAGTCTAAATCTGAATCGCCCGGTTGCCAAGCTGGCCGAGGCCGCCCAGGGTGAGAGGTGCGATCAGCGAGCCTTCGGAGGCCTTTGTGCGCAGGCGGCCCCAAGAACGATAACACCGGCGATGATGATCAGCGGCAGGGTGATGATCTCGCCAAGGATCATCGCCGCCAGCACGAGTGTGACCACGGGCTGGGCGAGTTGAGATGTGCTAATCCGGGTGATCCCACCGTGGCTTAGTGCCCAAAACCATGCGAGGTACGCACCGAACGAGCCGAGGAACGCTAGATAGATAAGGCCGAACCAGCTTGAACTCTCCACTGCCGACCAGTTGGTCCGGTCCAAAACGGCAAACACTACCGGAACAAGCACGACGGCCGCTATGGCGATGCCCCAGAAGGTGGTTGCGCGCGTGCCGATCACAGGGACCAGCTTCCCGCCGACGATGTATCCGATGGCACAGGACTGCACCCCCGCCAGGATGATTAGATCGCCGATCACGGAAGCTTCATCTGGCGCGGAGCCGTCCCGATACACGATCAGAAAGAACGTCCCGATCACTGCCACTGTGGTACCGATCCACCAGTATGTGTGAGGCCAGCGGCGGTCGAGCAGTGCAGTGAATAACCCGGTGAAAACGGGAATCTGGGCGATGATGAGTCCCGCATGGGCGGCGGAGGTCATTCCGATACCGACGCTCAGCAAGGTCGGCCAGATTGCGAAGTTTGTGACCCCGGCGACGAAGAGCAGGAAGCGATCGCGTCCGCCCGTGGGGAACGGGAGTCTGAGACTCAACGCGAGTAAGAGCGCGACGGGACCCGCGAGGATGGGCCGGAGAATACCGATTGTTGCGGGATCAATGCCGACGATAGCGATCTTGTTCGCGATTGGCGTCGCGCCCCAGATAATGATGGCTAAGGTGGTGACGCCCCAGACTATGACGGTGGGGGTATTGCGCTTTTGTCTAGCCGGTTCTTCCACTCCGCACCATTGCGAGAACCTCAATCTAACAAATGTGGGCTACGAGAATTTCACGGGGGTCGAAGCCCGCGCGGGCCTAACTGTAACCGAGTGGGCAAGCTTCTGCTGGTAGACGGCGATTTCATCGGATTATTGGTCCTCGTCCGGCTCGAACTGGGTAAAATAGCAGCATAGACTGGTGTCTTCGGGGTGGGGGGAACAGACGATGAAGAAACGTCCCGTGGGTTCTTTAGCATGCCTCGCACTGCTCGTTGCTGGCAGTAGCAGCGGTCAGGAAGTGGTGACGCCCGTTGGTCCGTCCTCGGCGAGTGCGGGTAATCGGACCACCGAATTGGTCCATGCTCAGTCCTTGACGCCCTATGTGGGGGTTACGACCGATGGCACCGCCATTGAGGGCCTCTATTCCATCGATCCGGCTTGGGTCGAACCCACTTCGGATCTGGTGCAGGCGGCGAAGGACTTCCTGGGGGCCCTGACGCAGGAGCAGCGCGCCAAGGCGACGTATCCTATCGACGACCCTGAGTGGCGTCGATGGAGCAATACGAGTTCCTATATTCGCGAAGGCCTCGGCTTCGACGAGATGACGGAAGGGCAGCGCGAGCAGGCTTTCGATCTGATGCGAACGGCCTTCAGTGCGAAGGGCTTCAAACTTTCCCGAGACATCATGCGTCTCAATCACCACTTGGGCGAGCTTACGGGTCGGCCTGACCGTTATTCGGAGTGGTTCTACTATCTGACATTCATGGGCGAGCCCTCCGAGACTGAGCCCTGGGGCTGGCAGGTGGACGGGCATCACCTGGTTGTTAACTACTTCGTGTTGGGTAACCAGGTAGTGATGTCGCCCCTGTTTACTGGGTCCGAGCCGGTCTTCGCGGAATCCGGCTTATACAGGGGTTTGCGTGTCATGGAGCCGGAGCGCGACAAGGCTTATGCCGTCTACGCGTCGTTGACAGCCGATCAGAGGCAGACTGCGGAGTTGGGCCCAGAAGACATGGTGGCTGATGGCGGTGGCAGGGCGTTCGGCCGTGGTTCGATCGAGCTGATGGAAGACAATGCGATGATTCCGTATCAGGGCATTGCGGTTAAGGACATGACTGCCGAGCAGCGTGATCTCGTGGTCGAGCTGATCGAGGAATTTATCTCTTTCGACCGTGAGGCGCACGCCAGGCTCAGGATGGACGAGATCATGGCTTTCATGGACGAGACCTATTTCGGATGGGATCAGTGGAACGCGTCACTCGGCCCGGATGATCTTTTCTTTTTCCGGATTCAGAGCCCGGTCCTCATCATAGAGTTTGACCACCAGGGCGCGATTGCGCTTCCGAACTCCCGTTCAGACATTCCGATCCGAGAGCATATTCACACGGTGGTGCGTACACCGAACGGTAACGATTACGGTAAGGATCTCCTGCGCCAGCACTACGAGCAGTATCCCCACTGATCTCTTCGCAGGGACGAATGCGGATGAGCCGCCCTCACATAGACGTGTAGAATCGGGTACCGAAAAGCATTCCTACCAGGGGGGGGCATGGAATCGATACAAAGAAAGGCCATCGGCTCGGCTGTCGCGTTGTTGGTGCTCACGCTGTGCGCAACCGCCCAGCAACCGGCGACTTCTTACGACAAGGTGTCTGACATCATCTACGCGGTTGTGGACGACCGCGAGCTCGGGTTGGATATCTATATGCCCAGAGGTGTGGAAGATCCTCAGTTACTTGTGTGGATACACGGTGGGCGTTGGTTGTACCGGACCAAGGAAGACATTAATACGCTGGCATTGGTGGAGGAAGGCTTCGCAATCGCCAGTATCGACTTCCGCCTCTCCGTGGACGAGCCCTTTCCAGCGCAGATCCACGATATCAAGGCGGCGATAAGGTTCCTTCGCGCGAATGCCGAGACTTATGGTTACGAAGCCACGCGAATTGGGGTCCACGGAAGATCTTCTGGCGGTCATTTAACGTCACTCGTCGGTGTTACCAATGGGGTTAAGGAACTCGAAGGCGAGTTGGGGGACCATCTTGACGTTTCTTCCGACGTCCAGGTGGCCGTGAGCTACTTTGGGGCCTCTAACCTCACCACCATTTTGGATCAGTCGACGCCTTTCGGCGTCATGTTGCGTGGACCGGCTCTTGCGCTCCTCTTGGGCGGGCCCATGGAGGCGACGGCGGAGTTAGCTGAGCTGGCGAGCCCTGTGTTTCATGTCGACGCGCAAGATCCGCCTCTGCTTCTGCTGCACGGTGATCAGGATCCGCAAATGCCAATCAATCAGGCGCACGAGTTGCACGGCGTCTACAAGGAGCACGAGCTACCGGTTCACCTCGAGGTGATTCACGGTGCCAAACACGGCACGCCAGAGTTCTTCGATGCCAAGCGTACCGAGTTGGTGGCGGAGTTCCTGAAGGAACACCTTCGCTGAGAGTTTTAGTCGAGTCCGACGATCTCTCGAGCCTTGCGGGTGAGTTCCAGGACATGTAGCCCCGCGTTCGACCGGTCCACGGCGTAGATATAGCCGCGATCATCGCTATTCACGTTGTTGGTCGATATCACCCGGTCGCAGTGCTCAACGCCGTTAACCTCAGTGCATAGTTCGAAAGTGAAAAAAATAATTCTGTTATTTTTTCTTTGGTTTTTCTCAGCTCAAGCTTGGTCAGCTGACTGTGAAGATGTGTCTGGAGCTACTGTAACTATTCAAACAAGTTGTACAGACTTAAATATAACGGGTGGTAGTTCTAATGTAACTATTAATTCAGGTGTCACTATTGACGAAATTGGCGGTGGAAATAGCACAGCTGTCAGTCTTGAAGACACCACTGATACAACTCTAACCAACAATGGAACGATTTCATCGGTCGGGAACAATTCATCATCTGGGAATTGGGCTTTACGAAACAATGTAACCTCAACTATCACTAACCTAAGCAATAATGGAGCTATTAGTGCAGTAGGCAGTAGTGGTGTGCGAAATGGCGGAACCATTACCATCTTCACTAATACAGGCGCAATCTCTGCTGAAAATCAAAAAGGTATTCTGAGCACAAATACTGGATTAATTGGGACTTTAATCAATTCAGGAACGATATCTGCCAATGAATTTGGTATTAGGAATCAGGGCACCATAGGAACTTTGCTCAATTCACAGACGATATCGGCCGTAGGCCACAGTGGTTTATGGAGTGGAGGCACAATTACTTCGTTAACCAATTCCGGCACGATCTCTGCTGGGGGTGATGCTGGTATCAAAATTGTTTCAGGTGGCACCATTGGTACGTTAACCAACTCCGGCACGATTTCTGCCGGCGGTGGTTTTGGGATTAAAAATGATCAAAGCTCAGCAACGTTTAATACTATTAGCACGCTAATTAATACCGGCACCATTTCAGCGGCTACTAACGGGTTATGGAATGATGGAACAATCACAACGCTAACGAATAGCGGAGAAATTAAGGCGTTAACAGGTGATTTCGGGCTAAAAAATGTTAGAGGCAACATAGGTGTTTTAACCAATTCAGGAACGATATCTGCTGGAAATAAATGGGGAATTTATAATGATGCCGTAGCGACGATTACGACGCTTACAAACACGGGCACGATTTCTGCCTCAGGCAATAACATTGGTATTTTTAACGACAGTGACAGCTTTATCACCACGCTCAATAACGCACAAGGGGCATCAAGCTCAGCTCTAACATACCGTGGAAAGCTTCCAACCAACTATAACGTTATTGTTAATAGCGCCTCTGATTTTGGCAAGACAGCGTTTAGTAATTTTTCCGGCACCACTAACTTTGGAGTTCATTCAAGTTCGACCTTAAATGCTGGCACCTACAGCTCAGTAATTGATGGATTGTCGGCTAGTGATATTGCTTCTGGTACTTCTGGTGTTTTTCTTCTCCCAGGTGCGTGTAATGATGTTAGCGGAGCTTCAGCTACTGTTTCATCAGACTGTGGAGATTTAGATATAAGTGGAAACAACTCTAACGTCACTATCGGTTCAGGAGTAACTGTTAGTGGAGCTGGAAATAGAGCTTGGGTGCTAAGCAACACCTCTGGAGTGTTGTGGGATTTAGTCGTTGAAGACGAAAAGGACGTGGTTAATACAGGCATTAATACTGTTTTTACCAATTTAGGAACCATTTCAACAGACGACGACAATGGAGTGTTGAATGATGCAAGTGCCTCCTTTGCTAGCTTAATTAACTCGGGCACGATCTCAGCAAGCGATGATTTTGGGCTTCACAATAAAGGGGCTATAAATACTTTAACTAATACAGGTACGATTTCTGCCTCAGGCAATAACATTGGTATCTATAACTCTAGTGGCGGCTCTATCGCCACGCTGAATAATTCACAAGGGGCATCAAGCTCAGCTCTAACCTACAGTGGAAGCCTGCCAACCAACTATAACGTTATTGTTAACAGCACCTCGGATTTTGGTAGGACAACGTTTAGTAGTGTTTCTGGCACCACTAGCTTTGGAATTCATCCAAGTTCGACCTTAGATAAAAGCTCAACCTACAGTTCAGTTCTGAGCGGCTTAAGTGGTAGCGAAATAGCGAGCGGCACCTCAGGAAGTTTTGTTTCTGGCAGTACAAGGCACGATTGGACATTGGCGAACAGCTCTGGCGATCTGTGGGATTTAGTGGTTGCTGCTGATCAAGATATTACTCCAGATACCAACACCTCAGTGACTACTAGTGTTAAGCCGAATGTCGTTCTTGGGATTAATAATCTAAATTCAGTGACCGAGGTGAATTTTGCTAATAACAACACCTATGACTGTGATCTGTTTGACAACAAAAATATTTGTCTCTCTCTAGGTGGTAGACATACCGCTATCAACATTCCTGAAACGCGCACCGGTAGTGTGGTGTGGGTGGGCGGCTACAAGTTATCAGACACACTCAGAGTCGCAGGTTTTTATCATCGCAACCGAAGTCATCAAACTCCTGCGAGTTTCGAGCTCTCAGATAAGACGCCAATGACTGGTGCGCTTATTGTGTGGAATCAGAGCTCAAACAGATTGGGTTATCAATTAAAGTTGGCTAACGCCTATCAACAAAAAAACGCCACTCTCACCCGTGAAGTGGTGGGCTCTTCAGAGGAAGGTAAAGGACAGGCAGTAATTGAGGCAAAAAGCTATGTTGCTGAACTGCAATATGGGTACAGATTCAGTGATAACACTGTGCTATACCGTTACTTGGCTGCTCGTTCAGCAGTCATCAAGCAAGATGGTTATACAGAAACAGGTTTATCTTCACCACTGAGCTTTAATGAGATTAAAGACGAGTCGACTACGGTGTTAGTGGGGCTGAAGTTCAATACCCGCCTAAGGCATAGTCTAACTTTAAAGGGTAGCCTAGGAGTCGAGCACGACATCAAGCACTCGGTTGACAAATTAGAACCTACCGGCATATCAGGGCTCGTCACTGTAAGTTTAACGGATAGCTTTAATAAGACTCGGCCAGTTGTTTCAGCAGGCTTTGATTATGCGTTAAAACCGAACCATAGACTCTCAGGCATTTTCCAACATCAAGAGCTTCCCTATGAGTCGAAGACAGAGAGTAATGCCTATCTATATTATAC
>CAYLKA010000011.1:0-15020 GCA_964384125.1 uncultured Gammaproteobacteria bacterium
TCTTGGATGTAATGAACCACGATTACGATACGGTAGAGATGGCGATTAAACCTACGAAATCATTCAGAGCGGACCAGATCTTTCCAAGTCTAAGAAATAGCTGGTCGCTTGACGGAAGCAGGGAAGCCTTTGGAAAAGCTAGAGAGCTATGCAAAAGAATGGTCGAAGACACGATCACATGAGGGTATTAAGAGGACTACTAAACATATCCCTCATCCTTGGTTTCCTATTTGTTATTTATATAACGCTAGGAGCCTTTTCTCTTTGGTATCTCTGTAAGGCAGCAGGTATCTAACGCAAATTTTTCGATTTTTATTACCTTTTCTCTGTTATGTTGATAAAAGAGCTTTTTAAAGCTTTAAAAGTCCCGCCCTAAGGAGGAATACACCATGACAGACAAGAAAGTAGTTCATCAAATCAAACTAGACAGATCTGTAAAAGCTCTTCTTTGGGGCTTTGTTGTTGCTATTGCTTTGAATGCTGTGCCAGATGGATTTGTGATTGAAGATGCTCTGGCTGAATTAGGTCATAACAACAGGCTTTACCTTGAGGTAACTCACAGTGGAAGCATCGGAAACTAAGACCACCTCTTACTAGTTCAATTTATATTGAAAGGGGCAATCTTTTAAGCCTTATGCGCAATCGAAACTATATGCTCATCGCAACCGGGGCTTTCACCCTGTCACTGGCAGCGCTTCTCGGTGCCTACGGTTCCCATGGCGTCCAGGGGGCAGTCGATGCGCAAACCTGGGCCGCCTATGAGGTTGCCGTGGACTACCAGTTCTATCACGGCCTCGGGATCATTGTGGCGGGCATGCTAGCGGAACGCGCGCCCAAATCGCGGTGGGTAGCGTACTCCGGATGGATCCTTTTATTCGGTGTTATCGCCTTCTCGGGTGGCATATATGCGACCACCTTCGGGGCGCCCGATGCCATCGGCGCTCTGACGCCGATCGGAGGCGTGGGACTAATTGTTGGCTGGCTTAGCCTGGCTTTCGGCGTCGTGCGGACCGAATAAACCCAATATGGAATGGGCTATCAGAGAAAGGTCCCGAGAAATCCATAATTTCGGACAAAGGCGAGAGTAACGATCAGCGAAACACCTACTCTATCTATAACCGATATTTCTATCGGTTATAGATAGATAGCCCTTTGTTGTTTACAGTCAATCCTTTATGGCCTTACCCTGCGGCTCTGATTCAAGAGGAACAACACACCATGTCACTGCACATCGGCGATGAAGCACCCAATTTTTCAGCTGACACAACCGAAGGTTCGATTGACTTCCACAAGTGGATCGGAGACGGATGGGTCATCTTGTTTTCGCACCCGAAGGACTTCACCCCAGTTTGCACTACCGAGCTGGGTTATATGGCCGGGCTGAAGCCGGAGTTTGACCAACGTAACTGCAAAATCATCGGGCTGAGCGTCGACTCGGTGGAGGAACACGTGGCCTGGTCCAAAGATATCGAAGAAACCCAGGGTCATGCCGTCAACTACCCCCTCATAGACGGCAGCAACCTGGAGATCGCCAAGGCCTATGACATGCTCCACCCCAACGCGAGTGGGGATGCGAAAGAACGCACGGCAGCCGACAATCAGACGGTCAGATCCGTGTTCATCATCGGACCGGACAAGAAGGTCAAGGCGATGCTCACGTATCCGATGAGCACGGGACGGAATTTCAACGAGGTGTTGAGACTCCTGGATTCGGTGCAGCTCACTGCAGCACACAAGGTGGCTACACCCGTAAACTGGCAAGACGGCGACAACGTGATCATCGTGCCTGCGGTCTCGAACGAAGAGGCCCAGGAGAAGTTCCCCGACGGCTGGGACTCACCAAAGCCCTACATTCGGATCGTTCCACAACCGGACTAGTCTTAAACGGCTGAGGTTCACCGCAGTAGCTTTTAACTTGGCGGATCAACCTTCTCGGCCAGCGCCCCGAGGCAGATCCGCTCACAGAGCTCGCCGAAATCGATGCCGACAGCACCCGCCGATTTCGGGAGCAGGCTACCGGCACTCAGTCCCGGCAGCGTGTTGACTTCAAGTACCCATAGCCCATCCTGAGGATCCATTCGGAAGTCCACACGACTGTAACTGCCGAGCTTCAGCTCCTCATGAGCGCGAAGCCCGAGCGCCTGCACCTTTGCGGCAATTTCCGGTCTGATGTCGGCCGGGAAAATCTCCCGAGCCGCGTCAGGCTGGTACTTCGCCGTGTAGTCGAAGATATCGCCCTCGGCCGGGATAATCTCACCCACGGCTAGCGCCTCGCCGTCCAGAATTCCGACCGTGAGCTCACGACCGGGGATATAACGTTCCAGCATCACCTCGTCGTCGAACGCTGTGGCCGCCGCGATCGCACTCTCAAGCTCCTCTGCCTGCCTTACTAGGCTAAGCCCAACCGTAGAGCCCTGTCCGTTTGGCTTCACGATCACGGGAAACCCCAAACGTTCACGCACTACCTCAAGCGAGACCGGTGCCATTAGCCACTCAGGCGTCGGCACGTCGGCGTCCAGAAACAGACCTTTCGCGACGTTTTTGTCCATGGCGAGCGCACTGCCAACCGCACCACTCCCGGTGTAGCGCAGCCCGGCCATGTCAAGGAGTCCCTGAATGGTGCCGTCCTCACCAAAACCCCCGTGGAGCGCCAGGAAGACCAGATCCACGTCGGCCGCCTGAGGAATGACGGCCAAAGCGGGAGGCTTCGCGTCCGTGTCCCCGAGCCTGTCGGGGGGCGCCCTGTCAATTCCCGCCCTTAGCAACTCATGCTCCTCTGCGGGCGAGAGCACACCTCGGCTTGATTCGACTGCGATGACCTCGTGCCCTGCGCGACGCAACGCATCGACCACCTGAGAGCCGCTGGCGACTGAGACGTCCCGCTCCATGCTGGCGCCGCCCAACAACACGGCTATCTTCACGAATGTCTCCTGGTCTCGGCTGGCTCGGGATTGTACTGTAATGCGCCGCCACGCTGCGGCCTTATAATCACGCCACCCGATAGAGAGCGGACAACCTCATGAAGATGACCGGTGCGGAGTTTATTGACTGGCCGAATAAGGCAGTGACCCTGATGGGCATGTCCGGCGTCGGCAAAACGACGCTCGCCAACTCCCTGCCCAAATCCAAGTGGTTTCATTATTCAGGCGACTACCGAATCGGCACGAAGTACCTCGCCGAACCCATCCTCGACAACATCAAGCGTCAAGCAATGCAGGTGGACTTCCTAAGGGACCTTCTGAGAAGCGACTCCATCTATATCGCAAGCAACATCACAGTCAACAATCTGGTGTCCGTGGCAACCTTTCTCGGAAAGATCGGAAGCGTCGACTCGGGCGGGCTCTCAGTCGAGGAATTTAAGGAACGCCAGCGACTCCACAGATCGGCAGAGATCGGAGCCATGCGCGATGTTGCACAGTTCATAGAGAAAGCGAGAAAAATCTATGGCTACAAGCACTTCATCAACGACTCTGGTGGCAGCATTTGCGAGCTGGACGATGAGAGAACCATCGAAATCCTAGCCGAACATACGCTGATCCTCTATCTGAGCACTGACGAGGCGATGGAAAAGAAAATGATCCAGCGCGCAATCGACGATCCGAAACCAATGTATTACCAGGAAGACTTTCTGGATCAACAACTGAGCCTTTATCTGGCCGAAGTCGGGCTGAGCGATCCTGGAAAGATGGTCCCAGACGACTTCGTTCGCTGGATCTTCCCGCGTCATGTGGAGCATCGACGCCCCAAGTATCAGGCAATCGCCGACGCTTTCGGCTACACGATCGATGCGCGCGCAGCGGAAAATGTCGAGAGCGACTCCGACTTCCTGGAGCTCATTGCTGGCGCACTCGGCTAAACCCCAAGGGCGGTCATCCACGCTAGAACGACGCCTCCGATCGCAATCGAGCCCCAGAACCGCTGTACCTCTAACCCCTCTGGTAACTCGAGCCTCGCCATTAAGGCACCGAGCGCAAAACCGGATAGAAACCCAGTGAGGTGCGCCAAAACGTCGACGTTATCCCCTTCCACCCCCGAACCGGTACCTGTGAATGCCAGGAGTCCCAGACCCGCAGTCACCGGCGCGATACGCGTTCGCCACGGGGTTTCCTTCCAAAACCCTTGCCGCCAGGTGTAGGCAACAAGCAGCCCCAATGCGGCGAATACAGCCGTGGAGGCCCCGATGGATAGATGCCGGGCGGGCTGAATCAGAACGTTCAGGGCATTACCAAGTGCGCCCCCTCCCACTATCGCGGCCCAACCAATGCCCGCACCGAGATAGCGACCGACGTACAGCCCAAAGAAACCGCCGAAGACAATGTTACCGGCTAAATGGCTGATATCCACGTGCAGGGTTAGTGCAGTCAATGTACGCCACCACTCGCCCGCCAGCACGCGGGTGGAGTCGATTCGCCCCGACGCCAACCAGTCGGAGTCGAACGCATAGCGGCGCGTCAGCACAGCGACCACCAGCAATACCGCCACGTAAACCACCACCCCTCCCCAACCCGTGCTGAGCTCGGCGATGGGTCGCACCCCCACTGGCGGCGCCTTACTCTCCGCCGCATACTCCGCAAGTTCAGCGCTGGCTTGCGGGGCGAACTCCGCCGGCACACTGATCATCCAGCGGCCATCCAGGCGGGTGAGCTCATGTTCGATCTCGAGCGCGGTGAGCACGAGTCCCGCCTCGGTTGACTGACGCTGGTCCCGAGCCCTCAGTACCACGACCCATGCTTCCCTACCCACGACCATTCCTATCCTTGATCCGCCTCGCACCACGACTGTATCTTGCAGAGCATAAGATCATCCGAGCCTGACGTCATGAGCGAGCCCCTTTTTTGTTACCGCTGCGGCCATTCTCTGGAAACACTCCCCCTTCCGCTGGGACGCCGGGACGAGTGCCCAAACTGTGTCGCAGAGCTACATGTATGCCGGATGTGCCGGATGTATGACCCGAGGGAACCCACCGGATGTTCGGAGGAGGACGCTTTGGAGGTTTTTGAAAAAGAGCGAGCTAACTTTTGCGACTACTTCAAGCCGGATCCCGACGCTTACGCACCGGGTTTCTTGGAAGCCCAAAGCCGCGCGAAATCACAACTCGCCTCCCTGTTCGGAGACGAGCGAGCTAGCGAGGAGGGAAAGCAGCCCGCTAGCGGGGATGGCGATACGGTAGAAGAAGATCAGTCGCTCCGCCAAGCCGAAGAACTGTTTAAGTAGCTGGGCCATATTGACATGAGCGAAATCGGGCCCAAACTATCGCTAGTGGACGTTCATGATCAGTGGGAATTGTTATGAAAGTTCTCCGGTGGGCCGCTTGGGGCTGCCTCTTCTTACTGGCTGGGTGTGCCAATCGCCAGCTCCAACCGCTGTCCGGACCGGTGGTACCGGCACCCTATCAGGAAGATACCGTTCTTCGCGAGGCGGAAAACTTTTTCGGACGTGGCGCCCAGGGCGTCGCAGATGCACTCAACCGGGTGTTCGCTGACAACGGCCCGCCAGGTGCCTATATCAAGGGCGAGGAAGGCGGCGCTGCCATCGGCGTTGGCCTACGTTATGGCCACGGGACGCTCTATCTGTCCGACGGCAGTACAAGCAAGGTTTACTGGCGAGGCCCTTCGCTGGGAATCGACCTGGGTGGCAGCGCTGCGAAGGCCTTCGTGCTGATTTACGACCTGGAAACGGTCAATGATCTTTACCAGCGCTTCAACGGGGTGGAGGGCAGTCTGTACTTCGTGGGTGGGGTCGGGGTCAACTACAACCGCCAAGAAGAGACTGGTGGCATCGTGCTCGCCCCGGTGCGGTTCGGCGTCGGTTGGCGCGCAGGCGTCAACATAGGTTACTTGCACCTATCGCCGGAACGCTCCTGGATGCCTTTCTAACAGTTTGAGCGGCGCGCCAAACCAGTCTAGTCGACAATGTAGCGGGCAAGCGCATCCTCATCCCAAATCACGCCTGTTCCGGGTCCCGTGGGCACCCTCGCACGACCCCCAGAAATACTGATCGGCTCGAGAATAAACGGTTCTGCCCAATCGACGTACTCAAGCCAATGAGCTGTCGGGGTCACCGCAAGCAAATGGACACTGACCTCGGGATAGAGATGGGATGACATCGGGATACCAGCCTCGGCGGCCATCTTCGCCGCCCGTAGCCATCCACTGACGCCGCCGATCCGCATTAGATCCACCATCGCGTAATCCAACGCACCCATAGCTATCGCTGTTGCTAGCGCGTCCGGTCCGCTGAAATTCTCACCAATCTGAATTGGTGTGGTGAGTGCCTCGGCCAGTTTAGCGCTGCCGACTAGGTCCCCGTACGCTAGTGGCTCTTCGATCCAGTACAAGCCCTCATCCTCGAGATCTCTTCCGCGCGCCAACGCATCGGAGACGGACAGCGCCTGGTTGTAATCGGACATCAATAGAGACGTACTCGGGATACCAGACCGTACAGCACGGACCGCATCAAGATCCTCCTGAGGATCCGCACGTCCGAGTCGGATTTTGATCGCGTCGAATCCATCTGTCAGCAAACTGTTCGCTTCGTCCACCATCTCCCCTGAAACGGCGTCGGACAAGCCCAAACCATTGCTGTTGTAGGCGGGTACAGTATCGACACCGCGGCCCAGGTAACGCCCAAGTGGCAACCCAGCAGCTCGCGATAGTGCATCCCAGCAAGCGACATCAAGAGCAGACAGAGCCATCCCAACAATGCCGCTGGTACCCAGGAGTGTGAAGTGATTACGACAGGTTCGACCGATACCGTCGGGCTCTAACAACGCCCCTTCGATCAGCTCACCCGCCGCCTCGAGCATGTCCCTCATCATCGGAGCCGCCGCATTCATATAGCAAAACGCCTGAGCGCGCCCGGTTACACCTTCAACGGTATAGAGGTCCACCAGAAGGAAGGGTGCCGTCGCCATCCGAGTTGCACTGGTACTTAGCGGACGGCGCATCGGCGCTCTCACGATGCGCGCCCGGAGGCTGCGCACGGTGAGCCGCGGGTGATTCATGACCTTCGTTTAGCGTACTGCTCAAGCGCCTCGGATACTCTCTGGTTCGCTGGTGTTGGGATACCGGCCTCGCGGCCGAAGCGCGTTACTGCACCACTCAACCAGTCCAGCTCCAGCGGATTACCAGCCTCAATATCATGGTGCATGGACGACGTCATGTCAGCGGGAAGCCCATCGGCAAATTCGAGACGAGTCTCAGCAAAATCCTCCGGGAGTGCGACACCCCGCGCGCGCGCCACAGATACAGTCTCGCGCATCACGCTGAGCAGAAGCGCCCGGCTTTCCGGATCGGCCCGGACAGGACCCAGTGGGGTCCGCAAGAGCGTCGTCGTCGCACTGAGACCCACCAGAAAAACAAACTTCTCCCATATGGTCCTCTCGACATCATCGCTGATCTCCGCTGTGATACCGCCCTTGCTCAACACCTCACGAAGAGCCTCAACTCGTGGGGAAGATCCACCACTGTGCTCTCCGATCACCACACGCTGCATGGTGCCGATGTGCTTGATAACACCGGGCTCACCAATTGAGCTGGCAATGAAGGCGACGCCACCGATGAGTCGTTGGTTGCCGACGATACCGGCCAGAATCGCATCACCTTCGACCCCGTTCTGCAGAGACAACACCGTTGTCTCTGGTCCAAGCATCGGGAGAATGGCCTTACCGGTCGCTTGGGTATCCCATAACTTCACGGCAACGATGACATAGTCGACCGGCCCGACCTCTTCCGGACGATCTGACGCCTTTGCTGGGTCCACAATCACATCACCCATGTCCCGGCTTGCGATCTTCAAACCATGCTCTCTGATCGCCTGTAGGTGCTTACCGCGAGCGATGAATGTCACATCGCAACCGACAGCGGCCATACGCCCACCGAAATAGCCGCCCACTCCACCGCTTCCCATCATCGCTATACGCATGCTAAGACGATCATACTGTTAAAACTGCGCAGGCGGGCAAACTGGCTGGCTGAGTCACGTAACCTGTGGGGGCAGCCACCTTAAAGGGGGAGTGATATTTCAAGGTCGGCTAACTAGACAGGAGACGCCCGTCCGGCAGGCCTTCAAGAGCATTCATCCCACCGCGAGCTACCCGTCCGCTCATCGCACAGCTTCAAATGATCAGGCTACCCCTTCTGGCCCAATAGCTCGGTGAGCGCCCACTACCGGTATCCCTTAAGAAGGCGCTCTAGGTCACCTTCGGACGGGCACAGCGAGTCCAGCGGGAGGTGTGCGAGCGGTGTATCGACGTTACCCATGAGATCGTGCATCGACGGGCGCTCCTCGTTGATATACAAGAGGCCCGTGGTGATCTCCCCGGCGTTGAAGTGCTCGCGCAGATACTTAAACGCCTTCGCACGACTCGTAGGATCGTATTGCTTGTCCACCTTCCGCAAGACGATTTTGCTCCCGTCGTGTAGCTCTATGGGCATCGCAGAACCCTCATCGTAGGAGGTTTTTATCTCCTCGGCCGGGGGAATGTAGTCCATGTCGACGACGTGATGATAAAACTGCCGTGTATGCGCATAGCTCTTTGTCGAGCCTTCGTGATCATTGAATGTCACGCAAGGACTTATGACGTCAACGAGAGCGAAGCCGTCGTGCAAAAAGGCGCCCTTGATCATTGGCACGAGCTGATCCTTGTCACCGGAGAAACTGCGCCCGATATAGGTCGCGCCAAGGCTTAACGCTGTACTCACAGGATCGATGGGCTCCTGCTGATTGGGGAGACCCTTTTTTGGCTTGCTGCCGATGTCGGCAGACGCCGAAAACTGCCCCTTGGTCAGTCCGTAGACGCCGTTGTTCTCGATGATGTAAGCCATGTTGAGGTTACGGCGTATTGCGTGCACAAATTGGCCAACACCGATGGACAAGGAATCACCGTCACCGGACACACCGATGTACTGCAGTTCCCGGTTTGCCGCATTGGCTCCCGTCGTGACCGATGGCATACGGCCATGCACGGCATTGAAGCCATGCGATTCGCTAACGAAATACGTTGGCGTCTTCGATGAACATCCGATTCCGCTCATCTTGGCAAGCCTGTGTGGCTCGATGTCGAGCTCGAAAACAGCTTGAATGATCGCTGCAGTCACAGAGTCGTGACCGCAGCCGGCACACAGCGTTGAGACCGAGCCCTCATAGTCGCGCTCCGTCAGTCCCAGCTTATTGCGTGGCAAACCCGGATGCGTAACCTGCGGCTTGGCGATGTAACTCATAACGACCTCACGGCTCTACGCTGCCCGACCCTTAGCGATTTCCTCACACACCCTTTCGACGACGAAACCGGCATTCAAAGGCACGCCATTGTAATGAAGTAGGGACACCAGCTTCGCGGGATCCGCGCCGCTATCGAGAATCAGTAGTGTCTTAAGTTGCGCGTCTCGATTTTGTTCGACGACGTAGATCACCTCATGCTTTTCGATAAAGTCCTTAACCGCCTCGCTGAACGGAAACGCCAGCACTCGACAGTAGTTCAACCCGATGTTCTTGCTACTGAGTCGATCGAGTGCCTCCTTACACGCACCGTTACCGCTGCCCACGGTCAAAATCGCTGCCTTGTTGAACTTCGAGTATTGGATCTCGGGCTCGGGAACAAGCGAGCGAGCAGTCTCCCATTTCACCAGCAGGCGATCGACGACCTCCTGGTATTCGTCGCCGTCCTCAGTATATCCACCGAGCTTGGTGTGTCCGGAACCGCGCGTGAAGTACGAGCCCTTGGGATGCACTCCGGGTAACGTGCGGTAGGGAATACCGTCGCCGTCAGTGTCGAGGTACCGATAGAATTTGTCGACCTTCTCGAGATCTTCTGCCGAAAGAACCTTTCCGCGATCGGCGACATAGCTTTGGTCCCATTCGAATGCCGGGACCATCCAATCGTTCATTCCGATATCGAGATCCGATAACACCATGACGGGCGTCTGTAGCCGTTCCGCTAGGTCAAAGGCCTGCACGGCCGTCGTAAAACATTCTGCGGGGTCGGCGGGAAACAGCAGCACGTGCTTCGTATCGCCATGCGACGCATATGCGCAGCTCAAAATATCCGACTGTTGCGTCCGAGTCGGCATGCCGGTCGACGGACCTGTGCGCTGTACGTTGAAAATCACAGCCGGAAGCTCGGCATAGTAGGCAAGCCCGATGGACTCGGTCATCAGGGAAATACCAGGGCCGCTCGTGGGCGTGAACGCGCGCGCACCCATCCAGGTAGCGCCTAGGACCATGCCGATAGCAGCCAGTTCATCCTCCGCCTGGATGATGGCGTAGGTACGCTTATCGGTCTCTGGATCTACACGGAATTTGGAGCAGAAGCTGCGAAAGGCATCCATGAGTGACGTCGATGGTGTGATTGGGTACCACGCACCCACCGTGGCACCAGCGTAGACGCAACCGAGCGCCGCCGCAGAATTGCCGTCGATGACGATCTGGTCCTTGGTGGCATCCATCGGCTCGACTCTGGCAGGCAAGGGACAGGAAAAATTCTCCATCGCGTAGTCGTAACCGAGACGAATCGCCTCCATGTTGGAGGCGACAAGGTGCTTTTTCTCACCGAAAGTCTCTTCCAGAAGCTGTGTAATTACCTCTAGATCAAGGTCGAGCAGCGCCGCAATGACGCCAACGTAGGCGATGTTCTTCATAAGAATGCGCGTACGCACACCCTCAAAACGCTCGTTACATATCTTCGAGAGCGGAACGCCCAGCACTGTGATGTCTGTGCGGTTAAGTAGCTGACTCCGCGGCCAGGTCGAGTCGTACAACAACCAGCCGCCCGGAGTCACTTCCGCCATATCCTTTGCGTAAGTTTGGGCGTTCATCGCTACCATAAGGTCTGTGCGATTGGAGCGAGACTGATAGCCGTCTCCGGTTACGCGAATCTCGTACCAGGTCGGTAGCCCCTGAATGTTCGATGGGAAGAAATTCTTGCCGACAACCGGGACGCCCATGCGGAATATCGCCTTGAGCAGCAACCCGTTGGCGCTAGCCGATCCAGTGCCATTCACCGTAGCTATTTTGAGGACGATATCGTTGACTGCTGCCACGCTAAATACCCTCTTCAGGCGGCTGTGGGCTCAGCCCGCGTCCCTATCGCTTCGTCTTCCGCATACGGAACCAGAAGCTCCGACTTCTGCATATCCCATGCGCCAGTTGGGCAACGTTCCGCACACAAACCGCAATGCACGCAGAGGTCTTCATCTTTGACCATTACGCGACCCGTTTGTGGCAGATCCGCGGACACGTAAAGCGGCTGTTCGAGATTCTCTGCCGGAGCAGCGAGGCGCGAGCGCAGATCTGCCTCTTCACCGTTTTTCGTAATCGTCAAACAGTGGACCGGACACACGTCGATACAAGCATCACACTCGATGCAAAGCTTGGGCGCGAAAACGGTCTGGATATCGCAGTTAAGACAGCGCTCCACCTCTTTGATGGTCTGCTCGACGGTAAACCCTAGCTCCACCTCGATATCAAGCTTCTTGAAACGCTTTTGCAATTCTACGTGGGGCATGATCCGTCGGGCCGCCGGATCGTAATCGTTACTGTAGCTCCACTCGTGGATACCCATCTTGGCACTCTGTAAATTGACGCCGCGGGGCAGACGCTCGTCGAGCGCTTGCTCATGACAGTACTTGTCAATTGAAATGGCCGCCTGATGCCCGTGTTCCACGGCCCAGATGATGTTCTTCGGCCCGAACGCGGCATCACCACCGAAAAACACGCCCTTGAGAGTTGACTCGTAGGTTACGGGATCGACAACGGGGACCTCCCACTTGTCAAACTCAATTCCTATATCCCGCTCGACCCAGGGGAAGGCGTTGTCCTGTCCGATGGCTAAGACGACATCGTCACACGGAAAAAATTTCTCTCCGGTGACACGGCTGTCGAGAATTCGACCATTGTCATCGATGTTGTACTCTATCTGGTCGAAGTTCATACCCACTAGCTTGCCGTCCTCGAGGACGAACTCCTTCGGCGAGTGATTGACGACGATTTCTACCTGCTCCTCTTCAGCGTCCTCGAGTTCCCAATCGGATGCCTTGAAAAAATCGCGCGGCTTCCGAGCCATGACCTTGACGTCCTTGGCGCCCAGTCGTAGCGATGTACGGCAACAATCCATCGCCGTATTGCCCACCCCTATGATCAAAACCTTCTCGCCGATCGAATCGATATGGTCAAAGGCGACTGACTCGAGCCACTGAATGCCCACGTGGATCCGGTCGCTTTCGTTGCGACCGGGTATACCGAGGTCCTTGCCCTTTGGTGCGCCGCTACCCACGAAAACGGCATCGTAACCCTCCTCCAGGAGCCCTTTCAGGCTCTCGACAGGAGAGTTCAGTCTGAGGTCAACTCCCATATCCAATATGTAGTCCATCTCTTCATCGAGGACTTTGGCGGGCAGCCGGAATGCGGGAATGTTAGTCCTCATCAAGCCGCCGGTTTTGTCGAGGGCCTCATAGATAACACACTCATAACCGAGCGGCATGAGATCGTTCGCGACGGTCAGCGAAGCACAGCCCGCCCCCACCAAGGCGATCCGTTTGCCGTTTTTCTGCTTCGGTACCGAAGGTAATCTGTCTGTGACGTCATCGCGGTGGTCCGCGGCGACTCGCTTCAACCTACAGATTGCCACCGGCTTGTCTTCCACGCGCCCGCGCCGACACGCAGGCTCGCAGGGTCGATCGCAGACCCGGCCGAGTATGCCCGGGAACACGTTCGACTCTCGATTCAGCATATAGGCGTCTGTGAACCTGCCTTGTGCGATGAGACGAATGTATTCGGGAACATCCGTATGCGCCGGACACCCCCACTGGCAGTCCACTACCTGGTGGAAGTATTCGGTTCCTTCCGTATTGGTGGGTTCCATTAGAAGGGCTCCCGGCCCGTTTCTAGTGCTGCAGTAATTGAGGCACGCCAAAAACCACGCCCTCGAAAGGGTCGCGTTAAAATCTGAGGCGGTTGCCGCAGCCAGCCTGACATTTGCGCTTCAAACTCCGGATTCGCGCGCCATTATAGACGTCGGAATCTCCTCTACAAGCCTCTGTGGCCCCCCGATATCGGAACTCCTCCAGCCACTGCCCAGTCTATCCATTAGCCACACCCCAAATTCGGGGCGGAAATCAACTGTTTTCGATAGAATGGGGCGAGGTGGCTCAGCGAAAATCAATTCTTGCTCCAGCGACCTTTTTCGTTGGGAGCGCTTGTGTCTGTGCGCTTTTCTTAGGCCTAGCGGGGCCTGGTGCGACACAGGAAGCGCCGGTGCCCGACATTTCCGGGGCAGCCGAGCCAGGAACGCTTATGCAGTCGTCCGCGGGCGCGGGGTCCGTCCTCGCCACCGACCCTACGGAGCTGGGCAATACAGACGAGGTGGCTGCTGAGGGGACACGGACCCAGGTAGAAATCCTAACGCGGCTCGAGGCTCAACTCGAGCTCCAAGACCTCTTCGAAGATGAAAACTACCCCGAGGCCGTGCCGGTGGCGGAACGCGTCGTTGCGCTAACGCAGGAGGAATTCGGGGAAATCTCCTCGGAGTCTGCGATCGCGATCTCCTACCTCGCTGAAACTCAGCGAAGAGCCGGTCAGTACGAGGGCTCTAGCCAGAACTTTCTAACATCGTCGGAGATCTTTAGGGAGGCGGAGGGTGTTTACACGGAGTCAGCGATCATGCCACTGGTGGGATTGGGGGCCTCCTACCACGCGCTTGAGTATTACTCTCAGGCACTGACCGTCTTCGAGGAAGCGCGAACCGTCAGCCGCCGGATTTTCGGTCTCTTGAACGAGGAACAGATTGTGATCCTCGATCATTTAGCCAACACCCTGCTCAGCATGGAGCAGTACCAGGAAGCCGAGCAGCAGCAGTTGATGGCCATGCAGATCATGGAGCGCAAGTACGGCTCCGATACGCTGGAATTTCTCCCTGCGCTCTACAAGCACGCCATGTGGTTGCGGCGCAGCTACCGGTACAACGGCGAGCGGGACCACTACACACGGGCCTTAGACATCATTCGGCGAATTGAGGGAAGAGACAGCCTTCTCCTAGTGCGTCCGCTGCAAGAGATCGCAAACAGTTATCGGACGCAGAGGGTTCCCGAAGGCCGCGGCCTCAGCTCGTTAAGGAGGGCGCTCGCGATCTTACAGGCACAACAAAACCCCGATAAGTTGCAGATGGCTTCGGTCTTGAGAGACCTTGGCGACTGGGAGGTCGCCTTCAACACCTTCCCAGCCGGCAACGAGTATCGCGAAGCCTGGGTGTTATTGGATGGACACGAGGACGGCGAGAGGTTTCAGCGGCGGTGGTTCGACCAACCCGTGTACGTGCTTCAGGAGCGCGCGAACGATCGATTTCTCGTAGACCCCGACGAGCCAGGTGCCCGGGCTGGACATGTGCTCGTCGTTTTTGACGTCACACCAGCGGGGCGGACAACGAATGTATCGATCCTAGAATCCGAACCGTCCGGTCTGAAAGATGAGACCACCGCCCGCTCCATTGAGCTCTCGCGCTTCCGCCCCAGGATGGTGGATGGGGAGATCGTTAGCGCACAAGGGATCTCCCGCAGGTTCACTTTTTTCTACGAACCGGATCCCGAAGAGGGGTGAGCGATGCCAGCTTCCTCTGGCCGGCTACTCCTAGCCAACATTTCACTGCTCGCGCTGTTCTTCGTAGCCCACGGGTTTGCTCAAAACGCCCCACCTACTGGCACCAGACCCCAGCTTTCATCCCCAAACGGACAAGCACTCGTTGAGCTCGGCAAGCTGCAAACTGAACTCGCCGAATTCCAGATGGCCCAGGAGAGCTACCTAGCGGGGATAGAGCTGCTAGTTGAGGAAAACGGCGAATACTCACCGTCGCTGATCGAGCCCTATACCGGGCTCGCAGACGCTTACCTTCGCAACCAGCAGCCGCTGGAGGCAATCACTATTCTCGAGCAAGCGCAGCACATCAGCCAGAGAACTTTTGGTTTGCTGAACCTAGAGCAGGCCAGGTTGCTGGACGAGATAACCCGCGCGTACCTGCTCATCGGAGACAC
>CAYLKA010000011.1:15120-34737 GCA_964384125.1 uncultured Gammaproteobacteria bacterium
CTGGGGGATTGGGAACTGGCTCTGCGAAGGACGGACAGCGCACTCGAGTACTATCGGGACGCCTACGCAACAATCCAGGCAGTCGAGCCGGAAGCGGCCGCTGAATATTTCACCACGCCCAGATTCAATGACTTCAGACCGCCACCAAGCCAGGTAGACTTGAGGGGTAATCAGGCCTCGCACAGCTGGGGGTCAATCTCCGTTGAATTCGGCATCTCAGCCGAGGGCAGAGCAACGGACATCGCAGTCGTCGAAGCGAATCCAAGAGGCCTGATGGACTCGCTTTACATTCGACGTCTGAGCGAGGCTTCGTATCGACCGCGACTGATCGACGGCGAGCCCGCGGACACGGCCGCAGTTTCCTACACACATCAATTTCGCTATTTCGTCGAAGACTAGCAACAGCAAACCTCTTGACGGTATTCGATCTTCAGGAACCCGCCGCGCAGGCGTTGGTGCCTCAATGCCCTAACCAACCGCTGTCTCTCGACTAGGTGGTTTGGGATAAATATTTCCCGGCTCTACCTTGCTACTCGAGTTGTGCACCACGGCACTCCCTCTAAATTGCATCGTCACCGGCCTCTCCGGTACGTATTCGATAAACCTCGCCGAGATCGGTGACAAATATCTTTCCGTCACCCACTTTCCCTGTCTTCGCGGATTCCACGATCGCTTCAATCGCTCGGTCGACTAGATCATCCGTCAGCGCCACCTCCACTTTGACCTTCGGAAGAAAGTCCACCACATACTCGGCCCCGCGATAGAGCTCCGTGTGACCTTTTTGGCGGCCGAACCCTTTGATCTCGGTCACAGTCATGCCGCGCACACCGACCTCCGCCAAGGCGTTACGCACTTCATCAAGACGGAACGGCTTGATGACAGCAGTTATCAGCTTCATGTGGGTCCCCTGGAAAAAGTAGAGTTGAGCCCGTGTTTTTTGGCTTTTTTGTCGAGCCGGGCAATTGTAGCGGTTCCGGACCCCAATTGTGCGTAGGGTACGGTCTTGTTCCATTGTTCAGGGCACTGGCGCTTTTGGCCCAACCGTTGCAACATTGTGGCCATTGGGCCGGTCTTAGCCTGGCGAGGACAAAACGATGCTGATCAAACGACCCCAAGACATCAAACCTTCCGAGATCACCCCAGAATCGACGTTCAAACAACGTCGCGGCTTGCTGAAGGCGGCGCTGGCCATGGGCCTGATAAAGGCCGCTGGCGCTTCGGCTCAGGAGCCCTGGCCCAACAACCCGACCGAGGGCACACCCCTCACAGGGCTGCAACCCTGGGCCAGTGACGTCAACGCAGAACCGACAGCCATCGAACACGTTACCGGGTACAACAATTACTACGAATTCGGCACCGGGAAGGCTGACCCCGCGAGATACGCCCACACGCTGAAACCTCACCCATGGACTGTCACGGTGGACGGCGAGGCCGACAGAACTGGGACTTTCGCTTTCGAGGACCTGATCAAGGGGCATGCGCTCGAAGAAAGAATTTACCGATTCCGGTGTGTAGAGGCTTGGTCCATGGTCGTTCCTTGGGTTGGGTTTCCGTTAGGCGATTTGCTGAGGAGCTTCGAGCCTAATTCCCGCGCTAACTATGTCCAGTTTTTCACTCTCAATGATTCCGAGCAGATGCCGGGACTACGCTACCCGGTATTGCGCTGGCCCTATCGAGAAGGGCTGACCATCGCTGAAGCCATGCACCCGCTAACATTGTTAACGGTCGGCTTGTACGGACAGGTCCTGCCCAATCAGAACGGCGCACCTTTAAGGCTGATCGTGCCTTGGAAGTACGGCTTCAAAAGCATCAAGTCCATCGTCGGCATTCGCTTCATGGAGGAGCAACCGCAGACGAGTTGGAACATGGCGAACGCGCGAGAATACGGTTTCTACTCCAACGTTAATCCAGACAAGGATCACCCGCGTTGGAGTCAGGCTTCCGAGCGCGTCCTGGGTGGCGGACTCTTTTCTGCCCGAGTGCCCACGCGGCTCTTCAACGGCTACGCCGACCAAGTGGCAAGCCTCTACTCGGGCCTGGATCTGATGGCAAACTACTAGCCGGGTTGCTTCGTCATGACCCGTCAATCTCTCGCGCTGATAAAAGCGCTGACGGTACTGGCCTGCTTAATTCCTTTCGGGCAACTCATGGCGAAAGCCTTTGGGATCGGCGATCTGGGCGCAAACCCAGTGCAAGAGGTACTGCACACTCTGGGCAAGACCGGACTGAATGTGCTGATCATCACGCTCGCCATCACCCCGATTAGGAGAGGAACAGGGCTCAACTGGTTGGTTGGATTGCGCCGCACACTCGGCCTTGCCGCCTTTGGGTACATCTTGCTGCATGCCATAACCTACGCGGTGCTGGACCAGGGACTCGCATGGAACTCACTGCTCGTGGATGTCACCCAAAGACCCTATATAACCCTTGGGTTCTTGGGCCTACTATTGATGGTTCCACTGGCGGTGACCTCCACCAACGCTATGCAGCGGCGGCTCGGCCCCAAGTGGACCAAACTACACCGACTGGTCTATGTCATCGGCGTTCTCGGCGTCGTACACTTTTTATGGCAAGTAAAGATCGACGCAACCGAGCCCATTCTCTACGGCATCGTCCTAACGCTTCTGCTGGCTCACCGAGCGGGCAGCTGGCTCAAAAGACGGCAACGGCTCGGAGCGACAACGGCGCTTCACTAGAGTGTGAACCAACACACTCACCGACAGATCGTCAGGGAAGTGCGTAGACCCAACTGATGAGCTCGTTGAGCAGCTCACCCCCTGGCCCACGATGGGCCTCCGGTGCATTGACCATCGCCGTAACAATGTAGGTCTTGCCATTACCGGCGTGCACGTACCCGGCCAGCGCCACCACATCATCAAGGCGCCCCGACTTGACGTGGGCGCGTCCTTCCTCCGGTCCATTGAATCGGCCGCGGGTCGTACCGTCTAGGCCCCCAATAGACATGGACGCCATGAATTCAGCCCCAAAAGGACTGTCCTGAGCGAGATAAAGGACATCCGCCAGGAGTGCCGCCGAGATGCGAGTCTGTCGGGAAAGACCCGCACCGTTAGCCATAACGAGGGACTCCGGACTCAGCTCCCGTTCCACGAGGTAGTTGCGAATAACATCGACACCGCTTTCGCGAGTGCCGGGTCCTACCGATTGTTCCGCACCCAACGTGTAAAGTAACTGCCGGGTCATTACATTATTGCTGTACTTGTTAATGCTGCGGATGATCTCTGCCAGCGGGCGCGAGTGCCATATCAGAGCGGGATCGAGTCCGTCGCCGACCGTTACTGCACCCAGCCTGCCTTGATGCCGCCCACCGAGTCCTTGCCACAGGGTGGTGAACACCCCCAGCGCGAAAGTGTCGTGCTCCAACACGGTGCGACTGAGGGAGTAGGGCGCACAAGCCTCGGGGAAGGATCCCGAAAACACGACCGTCTGGGCCGTCTGCGGGTCACGCACGTCGAAGCTGATACCCGCTTGGTAACCCTGGCAGGGCCCATCCGCTAAGCTCAGCCTGTTGACGATGTTAAGGTTTTCGGGCATCGGATCCGCCGTAATAAGGACATCGCGTCCGTTGGGGTCGGGCAGAAACTGAAATCGCACGGCCTTGAAGTTGACGAGGAGCGCGTTGGGCGCGACGTTGTATGTCCGATAAGGTTGGCCGTCAAAGTCACCTGGCTGTCCCTCGACGCCACCAAAAAACGAGTGGTCGATAACCAGATCCCCATTGATCTCCTCAAGCCCAATGCGACGCAACGCCCGCAGCAGTTTCCAGAACTCTTCGGTGACAAGATAAGGATCACCGTAGCCCTTGATAGCGAGATCACCGTCCAACGTTCGACCGTCCCAATCCCCGAGGAAGTAGACCTCCGTGGGCCAGCTGTACGTGGGTCCGAGTATCTCTAGCGCAGCCCAGGTGGTGAGGAGCTTGATCGTTGATGCAGGATTGCGGGGCACATTGGGCAGGTGCGCAAGAACCGACGCGTCCTCATCGGTCGCGCGCACCACTATGCTCAAGGCCTCGTACGGGATTCCGTGAGCCTGCGCGATGCGTTCCAGCGGAGCAGGCAATTGAGCGGTAACGACCGAACCGAGCAACGACAGCAGAACAATGGGCAACCAGCGCATGGGGTGTCATTGTGCCGAACTCTCGGAACCGTGGGTAGGCGCATCCTCCGATGAGGGTCGGCCTAAGAGACTGACGGCCACGAGAACGTTCAGGGCCCGATCCAGTACCTCAGGTCACGCAAAAAAATAGCTTCGCGGATCAGTCGCCTTTGGCGAGGAAGGCTGGTGTACGTATGTCGCGGCTAGCCACGACCTTCAGCGGTTCGGCACGCTTGCCACCACGGAAGAGCTCGGCGAACAACATAACGATGGATTGCGCATGGACACCGGCTTCTTCGGGAGACATTTTCCTGATGGTGGCGTTGACGGATGCCTCACTACCGATCGGTCGAACCCTATGCAAGGCAGTGTGTAGCGCGCTGAAGGCAGGTCTAAGCTTAGCAGGTAACTCGGAACTCTCTAGGTCATCCAGGTGTTCCGAATAGGCGGCCGCGAGACGTTGCTTGATAGGACCCTCCGCAACGAGCACAGAGACTGCTGCCTCAAAACGGTCGGTCAAATAGGACATGCAGGTGCCTTTTCTTTTAATCTTTTGGCAACGAGGCCCCTTGTGTGTATTTGCATCAAGCAAACAACACCTTACTACTGAAATATATACCAAATTATGGGGACTCTCCGCAACTGCCGGTCGGGTTGCGATTTACATGAGACCTGCCTGCCCCCATCGCGAGCCCAGCATACGGCGTTGGGCTCACTTTTCTGCGAAATCGAGACGCCGACCGAGCGGTTCATCCTTGACGACTCCATCGTGAAACACGATGTCGCCGTTGAGGATGGTCAAATAGATACTGGAAGAAAATCTCTCCCCTTCGAACGGCGACCAACCACACTTGTATAACAAGCTATCTGGGGTGACCTGCTGGGGGACGTTAAAATCCACCGCGACCAGGTCAGCGAAGTAGCCCTCACGTATGAATCCCCGGCCGACGACCCCAAAGAGCACCGCTGGATTGTGTGCTGCCTTGCGTGTTATCGCGGGAAGAGACAATTGTCCAGCAAGGTGCATCTCCAGCAATATCTGCAATGAATGCTGCACAAGGGGCAGCCCCGCGGGCGCCTTGAAGTAACTCTGTGCCTTCTCCTCTCGAGTATGCGGCGCGTGATCGGTGGCGATAACGTCGATCACATCGTCACGGACACCTTGAACCAGCCCTTCCCGATCGGCTGGCGTTTTGATAGCGGGGTTGCACTTTATATGGCTACCCAAATCCGCGTAACGCAACTGATCGAACCACAAGTGATGGACGCAAGCCTCGGCCGTGATCAGTTTCTCCTCTATCGGCCCCGGCTCGAACAGCTCCAGCTCACGCGCTGTGCTCAGATGCAGCACGTGAAGCCGCGCTCCAAAACGTTTTGCCAAATCGACGGCCAGCGAGGAGGACTTGTAACAGGCTTCGGCGGAACGGATCTCTGGGTGCGCTTCCATAGGCACGTCCTCGCCGAAACGCTCTCGAAAAACCGCTTCATTAGCCCATATGGTGGGAGAGTCCTCACAATGGGTAGCGATCGGCAGAGGCGATTCCGCGAATATCCCCTCTAGAGCCTTAGGGTCGTCGACCAACATGTTTCCGGTCGATGCGCCCATGAAAATCTTAACTCCGCACGCCTCACCGGGGGCAACGCGCTTTATTTCCTCAAGGTTGTCGTTGGTCGCCCCGAGATAGAACGCGTAGTTGGCGAAGCTTCGGCCTTGGGCAGCCGCCCATTTGGTGAGCAGCGCAACTCTATCAATAGTCGGGGGGCTGGTATTCGGCATCTCCAGCACACTGGTGACGCCCCCACATATCGCCGCCCTTGATTCTGTTGGGAACGAGCCCTTATGTGTCAAACCCGGTTCGCGAAAGTGCACTTGGTCATCGATCAGGCCGGGCAGAAGGTGACGCCCCTCGAGGTCGACAACCTCTCCGGCTAGGGAGCCGGAGAGTCCGGATCCTATCCGAGCGATGCGATCACCCTCGATGAGTACGTCGGCTTCCTTAATCTCACCTTCGTTGACCAGCCTACAGTTGACCAGCAACCTTTTGCTCGTGCTAGTCATCCGGCAAGCAAGAAGGCGTCCGTGGCCGATAGCAGCTCGTGAGTAATACCCGACTCGTACGCGGAGTGGCCCGCATCGGTGACGATGCGGAAGTCTGCCTCCGGCCAACGGTTCGCCAGCTCCCACGCGGTGGTCATGGGACAAACAACGTCATAGCGGCCCTGAACGATGACGGCTGGGATATGGCGGATGAGGTCGATCCCACCCAATAACTCATCCTCATTAGCGAAAAATCCCTGGTTGGTGAAGTAATGGGTTTCGATTCGAGCCAGCGCCAGCGCGAATTCGGGTGTCCCGAACTGCTGGGTCCGCTTGGCATGGGGGGTCAGGAAGCTGGTGGAGCCCTCCCAGACGGACCAGGCTCTGGCCGCCGTAAGCCTGATCTCCGCGTCCTCACCGGTGAGGCGCCGATAATAAGCGTGGAGCAGGTCATGACGCTCCTCGAGAGGGATGGGAGCGAGGAAATTAGCCCACTCGTCAGGATAGATCTCACTGGCACCGGACTGGTAGAACCAATCGAGCTCTTTTTTTCGGAGCAGAAATATGCCACGCAACACCAGCTCGCTGACTGCGTTTGGATGGCGCTGAGCATATGCCAGCGACAATGTTGATCCCCACGATCCACCGAAGACCAGCCACTGCTCGATGCTCAGCCGTTCGCGCAAGAGCTCCATATCCGCTACCAGATGCCAGGTGGTGTTATCGCTCAGTGAAGCTTCGGGACGACTTCTGCCAGCTCCACGTTGATCGAACACGACGATCCGATAGCCCGACGGATCGAAGAAACGTCGGGCACCAATGTCACCTCCACCACCTGGACCGCCGTGAACAAACAACGCGGGTTTGCCATCCGCATTACCGCACTGCTCGTAGTAGACGGTGTGCCCGTCGCCCACCTCGAGAAACCCATGATCGTATGGCTCTAGTGAAGGATAGAGGGTACGTCGAATCACGCCTCCGACGCCTCGGCGCATGGAAGACGCGCCGCTCCCTGCTCTATACTGACCCTCTGACGAGTCGAATACGGCGCGATGGAAAAGCCAACGAAACTCACCGGTCCCTCCAAAGTGGCCTGGAAATTAGCCGGTTAATCGTTGCATCCCATGATGCGCACGTAAAGGGCTATCGAGCAAAGCGCAGGTTTTGGCAACCTCGAGACCTTGCTCTGCGGAAATAGTCCCTACCCGGCCGAGCTAACAGAATCATCACTCCGATTCTATAGAGACGAATCATGAAACGATCAATCATTTTCATTTGTGCGCTCACCTTATCGGGCATTGCATTGGCGCAGAACGCAGAGCTCGACATTCTGTTCGAGGAGTTCTACTTGGATAACGGGCTCCGGGTCATCGTACACGAGGATCGAAAGGCTCCGATCGTGGCGGTCACACTCTGGTACCACGTGGGTTCCAGAAATGAGGTTACGGGCAAGACTGGCTTCGCCCATCTTTTCGAACACTTGATGTTCAATGGCAGCGAGAACTATGACGGCGAGTATTTCGCCCCGTTCCAAGAGGTCGGCGCGACCGGCATGAATGGCACGACCAACACGGACCGCACCAACTACTTTCAGACAGTGCCGACGACCGCGCTGGACCTTGCAATGTGGATGGAGTCGGACCGCATGGGTCATCTCCTCGGCGCGATCGATCAAGACAAACTCGATGAGCAGCGCGGTGTGGTCCAGAACGAGAAGCGCCAGCGCGAAAATCAACCGTACGGGCGAGCCTTCGACTACATCGTAGGAAACGTGTTTCCCGAAGGGCATCCCTATTCCTGGACCACTATCGGCTCCATGGAAGACCTGGACGCCGCTACCCTGGAAGACGTTTACGAGTGGTTCCGGACCTACTACGGTCCGAACAACGCGACGCTCGTGCTGGCCGGTGATGTTAACGTCGAAACAGCCCGGGAGACCGTCCAGCGTCATTTCGGTCATATTCCACCAGGACCACCACTGACGCGAATGGACACCTGGGTGCCACGGCTTGAGCAGGACAGGCGTATGGTGACCGAGGATCGGGTCCCTCAGGCACGCGTCTACAAAACCTGGCCGATACCCGAATGGGGCAGTATCGACTCGGAGTGGCTGGCGCTCGCCGATGGCGTCCTGAGTGAGGGGCAGACTTCTCGCCTGCATCAGCGATTGGTCTACGAAGAACAAGTCGCGACGGACATCGGCGGTTACGTTTTCCTGGGTGAGCTCTCAGGGACATACACCATCTACGCGACCGCCCAGCCGGGCCAGGACTTGGCTGAAGTCGAACGAATGATGGACGAGGAGATCCAGCGCTTTTTCGACCACGGTCCAACCCGCGAGGAGCTCGAAAGAGTCATCACGCAGACACGGGCCAGTTTCATCCGCGGTATTGAAAGGGTTGGCGGTTTTGGCGGCAAATCCGGGATATTGGCGGAAGGCGCCGTTTTCGGCGGGCGGCCGGACGCCTTCAAAGAGTCCCTGGAAATTCTGAGCTCGGTAAGACCGGAAAATCTGCGCGACGCAGCACGTGAGTGGCTCTCTAACGGCGCGTTCATATTGGAGGTCCACCCCTTCGACGAGCAACTCATCGCTTCCAGCGACGACGTAGATCGCTCGCAACTGCCCATTCCCGACACGTTCCCAAGCACCCCGTTTCCAGACCTAGAACGCGCCGAGCTTTCGAACGGAATGCAACTGATCGTCGCCAGGCGAGACGCCGTACCGGTGGTTTATCTCAGTCTGCAATTGAATGCGGGGTTCGCTTCAGATCAATTTTCTGCGCCGGGCACTGCAGGACTCGCCATAAACATGCTCGACCAGGGAACCGACACTCGCAGCACCCTGGAGATCAGCGAGGAATTGGCGCAACTGGGCGCAGTACTGAGGACTGGATCCAATCTAGACTACTCCTTTGTCAGCCTGTCCGCTCTGAAAGAGAACTTGGAAGACTCGGTGGCAATCTATAGCGATCTAATTTTGAACCCAGCTTTTCCGGATGAGGAATTGGTTCGACAGAAACGCCTGAGCATCTCTCAGATCCAACGCGAGAAGACGACCCCGATGAGCATGGCGCTCAGAATCTTCCCTGCGCTTATATATGGCGAGGGGCACGCCTACTCACTACCAATGACCGGCTCAGGAACCGAAGAGGCAATTTCCGCTATCACACGGGACGATCTGTTAGCGTTCCACGACACCTGGTTCAAGCCCAATAATGCGACGATGATCGTCGTTGGCGACACCGATGTGGAAGAGATTAGGCCCGTATTGGAGTCATATCTCGCCGATTGGTCTCCGGACGATATTCCACAAAAGAACATTCCAACCGTCGCGCTTCCAAACTCATCTCGAGTCGTGCTCATCGACCGCCCAGGATCCGAGCAAAGCATGATCATCGGTGGTCAGCTTGTGTTCCCAAGGTCCGACGAGCGTGAACTGGCTCTGCAGACAGTTAACGATATCTTCGGCGGCAATTTCACCTCGCGAATCAACATGAACCTTCGAGAAGACAAGGCGTGGTCCTATGGCGTGCGTTCGATGATGGTGGATACGATGAATCAGCGACCGTTTATCGTCTACGCACCGGTGCAGAGCGATAGAACGGCGGATTCGCTCGCAGAGCTTGACCGCGAACTGCGAGAATTGCTTCGAGAGCGCCCAGTAGAGGAAGAGGAGGTAAGCACCTCCAAGAAGCGCAACACGCTGACGTTACCCGGCCGATGGGAAACGGCACGCGCTGTTGCCGGCGACATCGCCCAGATAGTGAGGTTCGGACTCCCGGACGATTACTGGAACAGTTATGCGGATCTCGTGAGCGCCGTTAGCGTCGAGGAGACAAACACTACTGCTCGCACGGAGCTTAAACCAGATCAGTTGATCTGGATCGTAGTGGGTGATCTCAGCGAGATCGAGAGCGAGGTGCGAGCACTCGGCCTGGGTGAATTAGACCTTATGGATGCTGACGGGCGACTGCTTACATCCCGTTGATTTCTCAACTTCTCGAGGGCTTGAAATATTATTCCGCCATATGGAAAATCCCCATCCGCGCCCACGAGCGCGGACAATCATGGTCCCCAGAAGGCGCGTGCCACAACCGGTGCTTAAATGATTGATTGCCAGGGATTGACGAAACGGTACGGACCCCTCCTCGCCGTGAACGACCTGAGTTTCCAGGTACGGCCCGGTGAGGTCCTCGGTTTCCTCGGACCGAACGGGGCAGGGAAAACCACGACGATGAGAATCATCGCCGGTTTTCTCCCACCAACTTCCGGGCGCGCTTCGGTGTGCGGCTTCGACGTCGAAACCCAAGCGACAGAAGCAAAGCGGAAAATCGGCTACCTGCCGGAGGGTGCCCCGAGCTATCCGGAAATGACCGCCCGCTCGTTCTTGGAGTTCATCGCTGACTCTCGTGCCCTCGCAGTGGCCCACCGACGTTCGAGACTGGAGGAAGTGCTCGGTCTCCTACATCTGGAACCCGTGCTCGAGCAAACGATAGGCACACTATCCAAAGGTTATCGGCGCCGCGTTGGGCTGGCCCAAGCCATACTCCACGATCCCGAAGTACTCATTCTAGATGAACCTACTGACGGGCTGGACCCGAATCAAAAACACGAAGTACGCAGGCTCATAAACCAGATGGCCGAGAGCAAGATCATCATCATTTCGACCCATCTTTTGGAAGAGGTCGATGCGGTATGTAATCGCGCGATCATCATCGCTAACGGACAGATTTTGGCCGACGATACGCCTAAAAATCTGGAGGCGCGATCCAGATTCCACAACGCCGTTTCGGTAAAATTCTCCGATCCGTCTCAGTTGAACGTAGCACGCACTGAGATTAGCTTACTGCCCGAAGTCCTAAATACAGAGCTGAATCCAAACACTGATCGATTAACTGTCTTTCCCGCCGACGGAAGGATGCCGCTGCCGGCCGTAACCGATCTAGCCAGTGCTAAGGGTTGGAAGCTTGCAGAGGTTAATCTTGAGTCCGGCCGCCTGGATGAGGTTTTCAGGACAATTACCGGGGGGGCTGCCGCATGAACGGCACACTGGCAATCATGCGTCGTGAGCTGCGAGGCTACTTCTCCACACCCCTCGCATACGTTTTTATTGTCATATTCTTAATTCTCGCGGGTTGGTTCACGTTCAACTTCGGGAACTTCTACAACGGCGGGCAGGCGAGTCTAGCTCCTTTCTTCAACTACCATCCCTGGTTATATCTTTTCCTGGTGCCCGCACTGTCGATGCGTCTGTGGGCGGAGGAACGCAAGACCGGAACCATAGAGCTCCTGCTCACATTGCCTTTGGAGATCTGGGAGTCGGTCACCGGAAAGTTTCTCGCCGCATGGGCGTTCACAACGATTGCCGTCGGCCTGACATTCCCCATCTGGTTGACCGTGAATTACCTGGGGAATCCGGACAACGGAGTTATCGTAGCAGCCTATCTGGGAAGCTTAATGATGGCCGGCGGGTTTCTGGCAATTGGCTCTTTCGTTTCCGCAACGACCGATAATCAGGTGATCGCGTTCATCCTAACGGTGGTGGTTTGTTTTATGTTTCTCCTAGCGGGTTTCCAGCCCCTACTGAGCCCCTTGGTGGGGTGGGTGCCCCAAGCAATCATCGACGCCGTTGCCAGTTTAAGCTTCCTGACTCACTTCTCGAACATTAGCAAAGGGGTCATAGACGTGCGGGATATCATTTATTTCGCACTGCTCATCGGGACATTCCTTTGTGCAAATGTTTTGGTTTTGCACATGAAAAAGGGGGAGTGAGCGCAGCATGGCGACCCGACAACAGCGAAAGATCGGAGCGGCCTCGTTGATCCTATTAGGCCTGGTGTTCGTAGCTGCGGTGACTGCGAACAACACTCTTCTCAGCGGCTTGCGATTCGACCTGACTGAAAATGACCTGTACACAGTGTCACCTGGCACCCGTACTCTACTGGCATCAATCCAGGAACCCATCAATCTGTATTTCTTTTTTTCGGACAGCGAAACAGCAGACATAGTGCCATTGAGAAATTTCGCGGCACGCGTGCGGGAGCTGCTAGAGGAGTTCGAGGCGGCCGCGGGGGAGAATCTCAACCTGAACGTCATAGACCCGGTGCCGTTCTCCGAGGACGAGGATCGCGCCGCGCAGTTCGGCCTGCAGCCAATCAATCTCGGGATCGGTCAGACACTGTATTTTGGCCTAGCAGGAACCAACAGCGTCGGCGAAGAGGAAACCATAGGTATCTTCAACCCTGACCGGGAGCGATTCCTCGAGTACGAGCTCGCGAAGATGATCTACAGTTTGGCGCGACCCGACAAGGTAGTAGTCGGCTTACTCGCCGGCGTTTCCATGGCAGCGGGTTTCGATCCGCAAGCCCAGCGCATGACAGAACCCTGGGTCATCTACACGCAAGCTGAACAACTGTTCGAAATCCGTGCACTGCCCCCATCACTGGCGTCCATCGACCAGGATGTCGATGTTCTCTGGCTGGTGCACCCCAAGGGCCTGGACTCAAGCACGCTCTATGCCATCGATCAATTCATCCTTCGCGGTGGCAGGGCGATGATCTTCCTCGATCCATTCGCGGAGATCGATATGGCTTCTGCGGGGATGGATCCAGCGGCGCTTGCAGCGGGAAGTGGCTCCGATCTGGAACCCCTGCTGGAAGCCTGGGGGATTGACTTCTCCGCCGGAGAGGTCGTCGCAGACAATCGGTATGCGCTAAGCATCAGCGCGGGCATGGGCTTGCGCCCGATGAGACATCTGGCTCTGCTGGGCATTACTAACGAGGCCATGGACAGCGAAGACGTCACCATCGACGGCCTCGGCAACCTGAACATGGGCACAAGCGGACACTTCACCGTGCTGGAAGGCCGCACGACTGAGCTGCAACCGTTGTTAACCTCCAGCACGGATTCTGCGCTCCTGCCTTCGATCCAAGTCCAAATGATGGCTGACCCAGGGGCACTGCAGGACAATTTCACTCCGAACAACGACGCCTACGTTCTCGCTGCGAGGCTCACCGGTGCGTTATCGAGCGCCTTCCCGGAAGGTCCGCCCGAAGAAAGCGCGCCGGATGCCGAAAGCGACACACAGCTAGAGCCTCCCCCAGTTTCGAACGACCACCTGACATCCACCGAAGACGCCAATCTCATTCTGGTGGGCGATGTCGATATTCTCAGTGACCGGCTATGGGTCCAGCGACAGAACTTCCTGGGGCAGCAACTGGCTACCGCTTTCGCGAGCAACGGGGATTTCGTTATCAATGCACTGGACAACCTGTCGGGCAGCGCAGAACTGATCGGTATTCGCGCACGCGGAACATACTCCCGTCCTTTCACGAGAGTGGAAGCGCTCCGAAGAGAAGCAGACGCCCAATTTCGACAAACCGAAATGGTTCTTCAAGCCGAGCTCGCCGAAACCGAGAGCCGTCTGGGTGAGCTACAGGCCGCGCGCACGGACGAGGGTTCGTTGCTGATGAGCGCTGAACAGCAGGCCGAGATGCAGCGTTTCTTGGATCAACAGGTGCGCATACGCCAGGATTTAAGGTCAGTACAACGGAACCTTGACCGCAACATCGAACAGCTGGGCATTACCTTACAGGTAGTCAATATCGTTCTTGTTCCTATGGTACTCACAGCGTTGGCCTTGGTTGTGGTGGGTGTTCGACGAAGCAAAACAAGGAAACAGTCGTGACGAATCGGACGCTAATAGTGCTCGCGGGCGCGCTAGTAATTTTTAGCGCCCTCGCACTAGTCGGACAGCAAAGACAGCAGCCGGCAGAAACAGGGGATACGCTCTTCTTGCCAGGGCTCCAGGATGAGCTTGACGCGGTCGAGCGATTGGAGCTCGTCGGCGCCGGTGAGGAGGTGATAGCGACACTCGAGCGGGGCAACACTGGGTGGTCGGTTTCGGAGCGTGACGGCTACCCCGCCGACCTGCAAAAGATACGCCACACGTTACTGAGTCTCGCCGAAGCACGCATCCTCGAAACGAAGACCGCCACCCCCGAGTGGCATGACCGACTCGGCGTCGAGGCGATAGAGAGCCAAAGCGCGGGCGGCGTTGCCGTTACCCTGATTGGATCCGACGTGCCAGTGGAAGTGATCGTCGGGGATTCGACAGGCAGTTCGCAGGCTTATGTGCGCAAAGCAGAAGACGCCCAGAGCTACTTAATCGATCGAGACCCGGAGGTGGGCAGTTCCGCCACAGAATGGTTGGCAACAGATATCCTCTCGCTCCCCGGAAATCGTATACAGCAAGTTACCGTGACGCACCCCGACGGGGAGACCCTCGAAATCCTGAAGCAAACCTCGGAACAGACAAATTTCACGGTTGAAGGGATTCCCGAAGGGCGCGAACTCCAGTACGAGAGCGTCGCGAACGTGATGAGCAATGTGCTCGCGAACTTGAGTCTCCAGGATGTCGAGTCACGAACCCAGGGGGATGAGCCGGTCACGATAACCGAGTTCCGCACCTTCGACGGCCTCGTACTCATCGCAGAGTTGATCGAGCGAGGCGAGGATGCCTGGGTCGCCTTTGAGGTGACCTACGAACCACCGAGTCAATCGGCGGAGGACCTCGCCTCGGAAGATGGCCCGGATCCAGACTCCGAAGCTCGTGAACTGGCTGAGCAACTAGCCGGTTGGCGGTACCAGATTGCCACTTATCAGTTCGACCAATTAACTCGGCGCATGAGCGATTTGCTGCGCTCCCTGCCTGACGAATCATAATCACGCAGTCTCAGATTTTTCCATTCTGAAGCCAAAACTCAGCGTTCCAACTGGGCCGTGTGATAAGCACCTGCGGTTTCCGGCTCATGCCAACTTTCTGCTTTAAACTGCAGCGTTTAGAATTCCGGATTATCGAGAGTTTTTCGTTGCCTACCCAAGCAACACCCTGTGGGCGAGAATTCAGCCGGCGAGTTAATTTTGACATTTGAAATCGGACTCGTTCTGACCATCTTGTTAATTTCACTGGCACTGTTCGTCAGTGAAAAAATCCGGATGGACGTCATCGCACTTATGGTGTTGGGGACGCTCGTCCTCACCCAGTTGGTGACGCCGGAAGAAGCCGTTGCGGGGTTTTCGAACGCAGCGGTCATCGCTGTCTGGGCGATGTTCATCTTGAGCGACGGCCTGACGCGCACGGGGATCGCCAACGTCATCGGTCGTACCGTGTTGGGACTCGCAGGGAGGCATGAGGGACGCATGATCGTCGTCGTCATGCTGACGGCTGGTGTGCTCTCCGCCTTCATGAATAACATCGGCGTAGCCGCACTGATGTTGCCGGTCGTCATCGAAATCGCCAGACGTACACAGATCCCGGCCTCGCGACTCCTCATGCCGCTAGCATACGGATGTCTGTTGGGGGGGCTGACAACTATGATCGGTACCCCGCCTAACCTTTTGATCAGCGGTGCTTTGCAACTCGCCGGAGAATCGCCCTTTGGCCTGTTTGACTTTACGCCTATCGGGGGAGCCGCACTGATCTTGGGGACTTTGTTCATGGCCCTTGTCGCCCGTTATCTGCTACCACGCACCAAACCAGAAGAGACTCAAAGAAGAAGTCAGCGCAATCTTAGAACCCAGTACGGATTACACTCCCGCGCCTTTGAAATGCGCGTACCCGAGGACTCCATTCTCGTAGGCAAAACGCTCGGACAAAGCCGGCTCGGTGCCGCCGCAGGATTGGTAGTGATTGCGCTGGAGCACGGCGGCCGCACCGAGCTAATGCCGTCGCGGCAGACTGTGCTGCGAGGAGGGCACAAACTGGTCGTGCAAGGACAGCTCGACCGATTCCGGGAATTCCAACGCTGGAGCGAGTTGGTCATCGAGCGGGAAGCGCCAGTGCTGCAAGGATTGATGGCTGGGCAGGTCAAGCTCGTGGAAGTCGTGGTGGAGGAGAATTCTCCACTCGTTGCGAACCTGTTGCAGCACTCTGAATTTCGCAAAACCTATGGGGCGAACGTCCTTGCCATTCGCCGCGGGGAGTTGGTTCGTCGAGTCCACCTTGCAAACGTGCCACTGCGTCCGGGTGATACGTTACTGCTTCAGACAAGCCCGGAAACTGTGGAGGAACTCGAGCGCTCATCAGAGTTCTCCGGTTGCCGTGAAGTGAGTGAAGAAGAACTGAGCGAAACCTACCGGCTGCAGGAACGCATTTTCGTCGTTCGGGTCCCACGCGAGTCTCAGTTGGCAGGTGACACCCTTATGCGCAGCCGTCTCGGGGATGCGTTTGACTTCCGGCTGCTTGCGTTCTTCCGAGAGGGTGAACTCAGAATCATGCCTGAGCCCGATCAATCGCTGCGCAGCGGCGATCTTCTGCTCATCCAGGGCCGCGAGGAAGACCTGGACGTACTTAGGGGTCTCCAGGAACTGCAAGTCGAGCGCAGCGCGCCAACGAACCTCCATGCATTCGAGTCTGATCGATTGAGTCTGCTGGAGGCCACGCTAGACCCACGGTCCAGCCTCACCGGTCAGCCTCTGTCCGAAGTCAACTTTCGAGATAAATACGGGCTGGAGCTCGTTGCCGTCTGGCGCAAGGGCGAGTCGATTCGCTCAAACCTGGATCAGCTCGTTGTACAACAGGGCGACGCGTTATTGTTGCTCGGGCCGCGGGACAAGTTGAGCGTATTAGAGCGAGATCCGGAATTCCTGATTCTCACACCCGTGACCCAAAGACCCATCGACACGGCCCGCGCCCCGATCGCAGCGGGCATCATGCTGACGGTCGTAGTTTCTGTTTTGAGTGGTTGGCTGCCAATTTATATCGCAGCAGTCATCGGCGCTACATTAATGGTGCTTACGCGGTGCCTCACCATGGAAGACGCTTATCGCGCGATCGAATGGCGGGCCATTTTTCTGATCGCCGGCATGCTTCCCCTGGGAACGGCCATGCAGCAGACAGGGGCGGCTGAGTTCCTAGCCCAACAGACGATGCAGCTTCTGGGGCCGATGGGGCCATGGTGGGTGATCGGTGGGCTCTATCTGATCACGGCAGCGGGCACGATGGTCATCCCGACAGCGGCCCTGGTCGTACTTATGTCTCCCATCGTCCTATCCGCCAGTGCCGATCTGGGGATAGCGCCGCAAACCGCGATGATGGCCGTCGCTATGGCCGCTTCGGCTAGCTTTACGAGCCCTATTTCCCATCCTGCCAATATTCTGGTGATGGGCCCGGGAGGCTATCGGTTCGCGGATTACTTGAAGCTTGGGCTGCCGTTGACGGCCGTGGTTTTCGTCACGGTCATGCTGTTGCTCCCGGTGTTCTGGCCGTTGACTCCAGTCCCCTAAAACCGCTGAGCATCCGGATCATGGCACCAAGAGCGTCGAGCCGGTCGTTTGACGTGCCTCTAGCGCACGATGTGCATCGGCTGCGTCGGAAAGCGCGAATCTTTGTCTGATCTCAATGCTTACGTGTCCACCGCAAACCTGTTCGAACAACTCGGCGCATCCCTGCTCCAGCTCTTCACGATTGGTCACGTAACTCCCCAGCACGGGCCTCGTCACATACAACGAACCTCGCTTCGCCAGCTCTAGCAAGTTGAGGGATTCGACTGGGCCCGACGCGTTGCCGAAACTGACGAGCAAACCCCGGGGCCTGAGGCAATCGAGTGATGTCAACACGGTTTCCTTACCAACTGGATCGTAGACGACTGGTAACCCCTCACCTCCCGTCAGCTCCTTAACTTCCCCGGCGATGTCGTCGTCAGCAAGCAGCACGGTTTCACACCCATGCGCCAGCGCCAGCTTCCGTTTCTCCTCCGTGCTAACAACGCCGATGACGTGGGCACCGAGTTGGCGTGCCCACTGCGCAGCAATGAGTCCCACACCACCGGCCGCTGCGTAGAGAAGGATCCGGTCACCCGGCTGTACTCGATAAGTTTGACGTAGCAGATACCAGCTCGTCAGACCCTTGAGCATCATCGCAGCCCCCACATCGCTACTGATATCTTCGGGCAGTTTGATGAGCCATTTCGCCGGCATTACACGCTCTTCTGAATAGGACCCCTGAGGGCCCGTGGCATACGCAACCCGATCCCCGGGAGCCAGGTAGTCAACGCCTTCCCCAACACTGACAACAACGCCTGACGCCTCAGTGCCCAGTCCACTGGGTAGTGCTATGGGATATAGCCCAGAACGGCGATAAGTGTCGATGAAGTTGAGCCCGACCGCATGATGAGCAACACGCGCTTCTCCAGGACCTGGATTCTCTACATCGACCTCGACCCATTGCAGAACGTCAGGGTCACCGAACTCTTCAATGCGAATCGCACCAGTCATGTTGTCTCTCAACTGCCACAAAAAGATAAGATTGGAATTCTTAACGAACAACTGGAAATAGACAAACCCATGACGGAGCACTTTGTGATCGTGGGAGGAGGGCAGGCCGGCGCCCAAGCGGTTCAAACACTGCGGCAGAACAAGTTTGATGGAAAGATCACGCTGATCGGAGAGGAACCGTACCCTCCCTATCAGCGTCCCCCGCTGTCCAAGAAGTACCTTGCGGGTGAACTGCAGCGCGATCGGCTGTTTCTGCGCCCACTTGCCTTCTACGAGAAGAATCAGGTGGACCTACAGCTCGGCACTCGCGCGACGCTACTAGATCCGGAAGCAGCTCAGGTGACGCTGGAAGACGGTCGTGTTCTGCACTATGACGGATTGCTGCTAGCGACCGGTAGCCGCGTGCGTCGACTTGAGGTCCCCGGAGCAGATCTGAATGGGATTCACTACGTGCGCACGGTCGCCGACGTGGATGCGATTCTCACCTCAATGCAGGCGGGCAAACGACTCGTCGTCGTCGGCGCAGGCTACATCGGCCTGGAGGTCGGTGCGGTTTGCGTGTCAGCGGGGCTTGAAGTCACAATTCTCGAAGCGCTCGACCGTGTGATGGCGCGTGTAGTCTCTCCCGAGGTATCTCAATTCTATTTAGATTCTCACGCTCGAGCGGACGTGAAAATCCACTGCGACACCATCGTAAATCGCTTTGTAGGGAAGGAGCGCGTCCAGGCGGTTGAGACATCAGACGGACAACGTTTCCCTTGCGATCTCGTTATTGTGGGCATCGGGATTGTGCCCGAGGTGGGGTTGGCAGAGGCCGCCGACCTACCCTGCACAAACGGGATCTCTGTGGATGAATCTGCGCGCACCGAAAGGCACAACATCCTTGCTGCGGGGGATTGCACGAATCATCCAAGCCTGTTGTTAGACGAACGTATTCGATTGGAATCCGTACACAATGCCATCGAGCAGGCGAAGACCGCCGTTATGACATTCCTAGGGGAGCGTTTGCCGTACACCGCGACGCCTTGGTTTTGGTCCGATCAATACCAGCTCAAGCTCCAGATAGCCGGCTTGTCACGAGGGTACGACCAGGTTGTCATCAGAGGCACACCCTCCGAGGCGCCGTTCTCAGTTTTCTACCTTCGCTCAGGGCAATTGATCGCGGTCGAAGCCGTCAACTCACCGAA
>CAYLKA010000011.1:34837-50072 GCA_964384125.1 uncultured Gammaproteobacteria bacterium
TTTTCTACCTTCGCTCAGGGCAATTGATCGCGGTCGAAGCCGTCAACTCACCGAAAGAGTTTATGATCGGCAAGAAGCTGATCTCAGCCCGAACATCAGTGCAAGCTGAACGACTGGCGGAGGTTGAATTCGACCTCAGCACTATTGCTTAGTCGAGACGGCATTGCTGCCCTACCGGGTCATCTGATCGGTTAGTGCAGCAGTCACGAATTCGCTAAACCCTTTCGAAGTAATCCCGCAGGTACTCAGCGAACGGCCGATCTGGATTCGCTTCTAGGCGCTCCTGCTCTCGCAGCGACTCTGCTGTTAACCCACCCAACCAGTCCTGCTTCTCAGGACTTGGCGGCACACTGGTAAAGTACTGACCATGAGCACGGGCCGACTCGAGGGTGAATTCCTGAAAGGTCAAACCGGCCTCTCTCATATGGCTCAGAATCTGGGCCGACGGCGTCAGCTCTGGCTCCGTCACAGCCGCCAATTGGGCGTCCGCGGCACCAGAATATCCCTCGTCATGCACATCAAGAATTGTCGCTATCTCGCGCACAGCCTCCAGCACCTCCACCGCCCAATCCTTCAGCGGCACACTGCGACCACCGCGAGGTAACTTCAGTCCGGGTCGGCGCCCTTCCCGCGCCACCAGCAGCTCCCTTTCATCAAGCTCAGCCTGTTCCACGGCATCAATCGGTGGACTGTCGAGGAGTAGACAATAGATCAGTAAGGCTTCCATAAACCGGAGCTGGCTCTGACTGACTCCGACAGGGTCCATCATATTCAAATCCAGGGTGCGGACCTCAACGTACTCGACACCAAATTCTCTAAAAGCCAAAGTTGGACGCTCAAGACTGTCCGCTGGCGGTTTAGGGCGGATCGGGCTGTAGTACTCATTCTCGATCTGCAAAGTATTCGTGTTGAGCTGTCGATACTCGCCATCTACCAGTACACCAATTGACTCGAACTGCGGATTGGACGTAGTCACCGCAGCGGTCAGCCCCGAGACATAGTCATCCAGGGAGTTTGCGGAGATACGCAGCGCTGCTTGGGATTTATTCCTATACCCGATATCGCTCATCCGCAGCGATGTGCCGAACGGCGCATACCACGTCTGAGCATCGAAATCCTCCAAGACCGAGTGCCGTTCCGGTGCAAAGGATTTACAGAGCGCCGGCGACGCTCCGGAGAGATAGATCAACAACCAAGCGTGGCGACGGTAGGTTCTAACGAGCGCCATATACTTCTCGGAAACGAACTCCTTCAGGCTCTGCCGGCTTTTCTGAAATTCCCGATAGGGCTCCCAGAAGGCCTGCGGGAGGGAGTAGTTGAAATGCAATCCCGAGATGGCCTGCATCGCCCTACCGTATCTGAACCCCAAACCGTTCCGATAAACGGACTTCATTCGACCCGTGTTGGAGGTCCCGTAGGAGGCAATAGGGATGTCGGCGGTAGGCGACATAAAACAGGGCATACTCTGAGGCCAGAGAAACTCATTCTCCAGATTAGCCGTCACGAAGCTGTGCAGATCGCAGAGAAACTGAAGCGTCTCCCAATTGGTTGGATAGGCAGGCGTCACGAACTCCAGCATGGCTTCGGAGTAGTCGGTAGTGAGGTACGGATGGGTCAGGGCAGAGCCAAGGCCCTGAGGATGTGGCCGATGGGACAGGCGACCGTTGCAATCTACGCGAAGACTCTCTTTCTCTAGGCCACGTAATCCACGCCGCAACCAATTAGCGTTATCTTCGTCACGCAACCAGTCGAGCCGCGAGTCCAGCAAGCGATACCTCAAAATTTTCGTTCCGTGTAACGTAGAGAAACCAATCCGCCCGGAACGCGCGGGCAGCCCATTATACGGGCTAAGGTGCGCCGGCAAGACGTGCTCCAACCAGCATCCAGGGTATGTGGCTGCGGCCTCCCTACTCGGCTGTAGGCTTGGTATCGTTTCACTGCCTGGGGTATAGTTCGCTCAATGGCTATGTTGGTTTATCCGAGGTAACGCCGTGAATATGTTGAAGTTTATTGTTCTGCTAATCTCTGCAGGTGCAGCCACTTCTGCTCTCGCGTGCGACTACCCACCCCTAGTAACGATCCCCTCTGGCACCAACGCTACCATGGAAGAACTGGTGGCAACCCAAGCTGGCATACAAGAATACATGGGGGCGATGGAAGAATATTTGACCTGTGTCGACGATGAGCTCACCGCAGCAGGCGACGGCGCCCCTGCCGAGTACAGAGCGATTCAGCTAAGCCGATACAATGCGGCCATCGCCGAAATGGAAGCCATCGCTGCCGACTTCAACACCGAAGTCCAAGCGTTTAGAGCAGCCAACCCAGACGCCGGCTAATACCAGCTTCATTGACTCAGCAGTCGCGTAAAACTTCGAACGCTTTTCTAGCTTGAAAATCGCCGATCGCTGACGATCCAGGCTCTAGGCATTCGTGCTACCAGCAAGTCTAGGGGCACTGCGTGAGTCCCAGCCGAGTTCGTCGGAGCCCCATGCTAGAATCTCCGCCCCCTTTGTATAGACAACGCGGGGCCTTCAGTCCCTAAGCGGAGCTCGTAGATCATCATGACAGAACAAAGAAAGGCGCCCGTCCGCGTTGCGATTACGGGCGCGGCCGGACAGATCGGCTACCAATTAGCTTTCCGAATTGGCTCAGGACAATTGTTCGGACCAGACCAACCGGTCGTTCTTCAGCTAGTGGAGATACCACCGGCTATGGACGCTCTGAAAGGCGTTGCGATGGAGATCGACGATTGTGCCTTCGACACGATCGACGACGTCATCATCACCGATCAGGCCACGGTTGGCTTTAAGGACACTCATTACGCGCTTCTTGTGGGCGCGCGACCACGGAGTGCCGACATGGAGCGAAAAGATCTGCTCGTCGCGAACGCGGAGATTTTCTCTGTTCAGGGCAATGCGCTGAACGAGGTTGCAGATCGCGACGTCAAAGTACTGGTTGTTGGGAACCCAGCAAACACCAACGCTCTAATCGCGAGGGAGAACGCACCAAGCCTGGATCCGAAAAACTTCACCGCAATGACACGGTTAGACCACAATCGCGCCAAGGCGCAGTTGGCGGAAAAGAGTGGCGTGCACGTATCGCAAATCAAGGGAATGATCATCTGGGGAAATCATTCGGCGACACAGTATCCGGATATTTCCCACACCACGGTGTCAGGCGCTCCGGCTAAAACGACTGTTCCTGTCGACTGGTATCGGCAAGAGTTCATTCCCAACGTGCAGCAACGGGGTACTGCAATCATCAAGGCTCGTGGCGCCTCTTCTGCTGCCTCCGCTGCCTCCGCCGCAATCGATCACGTGCGCGACTGGGCTTTGGGTAACCCCGGAGACGACTGGGTCAGCATGGCCGTCGCCTCTGATGGGAGTTACGGTATCGCGGAGGGAGTAGTCTATTCCTATCCCGTCAGGTGCCAGGGAGACGGAGGATACGAAATCGTTCAAGACCTGAGCGTAGACGATTTCAGCCGAGACCGTATGGATGCCACGGACGCGGAGCTGCGCGAAGAACGCGAGAACATTGAGGATCTATTATAGATCAACGTTGTCTCATACCCATGAGGTGGGCATGTTGTGCAAACATTGTTCTGGCTGATCGCAATTCTCGGCACGTCTCTCGCGCTGATCTACAGACGGGTTGATCTAAAGACTTCCACGGCCGCACTCGGCGCCATTCTGGTTGCCCTTACGTTGCTATCCAACGGCGTCACATTCCTAGTTGTTTTTCTGTGGCTCGGTTTCGCGGCGCTCGCATTATTAAACGTCGAGTCGCTGCGCCGTGAGCGAATCAGCGCCCGGATCCTCGAACTCCTTAGCGGCATGTTGCCCTCGATCTCCAAGACAGAACAGGACGCGCTAGAGGCGGGAAGCGTGTGGTGGGAAGGGTCACTTTTCTCCGGGATACCCGATTGGCGACAACTCGCGGAGCTGCCGGCCCCGGAGCTTACGGAAGAGGAACAAGCTTTCCTGGATGGCCCCACCGAGGAGCTCTGCCACCGCCTGAACGACTGGGAGATCACCCACGAACGCCTGGACATGCCAGAGAGCATTTGGTCTTTTCTTAAGGAGAACCGATTCTTCGCGATCATCATTCCGAAGGAGTACGGCGGTCTTGGCTTCTCTCCACTGGCCAGCTCCATGGTCCTGACCAAGATCGCGTCGCGAAACGCGACTGCGGCGTCGACGATCGGCGTGCCCAACTCTCTCGGACCCGCGGAGCTGTTGCTGGCTTATGGAACCGAAGAACAGAAGACCCGCTGGCTTCCAGGACTCGCCAGTGGAAAAGAGATCCCGTGCTTCGCACTGACTTCGCCACGCGCTGGATCCGATGCAACCGCAATAACGGACAAGGGCGTGGTGTGTCGAGGTATATACGACGGTGAGGAAATCATCGGGATCCGGCTTAATTGGGACAAGCGCTACATCACGTTGGCCCCCATCGCGACGGTGCTTGGGCTCGCGTTCAAGCTCTACGACCCCGACCACCTCATTGGTGAAAAGGACGAGTACGGCATTACGGCGGCACTAATTCCTACGAACCTGAAGGGCATCGAGATCGGTCGCCGCCATTTCCCAATCAACATTCCGTTCCAGAACGGCCCCACCCGAGGCAACGATGTGTTCGTGCCACTAGATCACATCATCGGCGGTCCGAGCATGGCAGGAGAAGGCTGGCGAATGCTGGTGGAACTACTGTCGGTTGGACGTGGCATCGTTCTGCCAAGCAACGCCCTAGGATGTGCCATGGCTAGCGTTTATGCCACCGGCGCCTACGCGAGGATCCGCCGACAGTTTAATCTGCCCATCGGGAAGTTCCATGGCGTGGGAGAAGCTCTGGCCCGGATGACAGGTTATACCTACATCATGGCGGCAGCTTCCCGCGTCACCTGCGCAGCGCTCAATGCGGGCGAGAAGCCTGCAGTCCCCACTGCCATCCTCAAGTACCACAATACCGAGATGGGTCGTTGTGTCGCGAACGACGCGATGGATGTTCACGGCGGTAAAGGCATCATGCTGGGGCCAAAAAACTATCTCGCCAGGGGTTATGAGTCAGTCCCCATTGCGATCACGGTCGAAGGTGCGAATATTCTCACCCGAAATCTGATCATTTTTGGCCAGGGCGCAATCCGCTGCCACCCGTTCATCCTAGCCGAGATGCAAGCCGCAGCTGATGAGGACCGGCCCCGCGCGTTGGCGAAATTCGACAAGCTGTTATTCGCTCACATCGGCCACGCAATTTCCAACGCCGTGCGGTCGTTCGTGATGGCAATCACGCACGCCCGGTTCACCAACGTCCCCGAACGCGGTCCGACGCGCCGCTACTACCAACACATCAACCGCTACAGCGCATCCTTCGCCCTTGCTGCTGATGCAGCGATGCTCACCTTGGGCGGAGCCCTGAAAAGAAAGGAACTGCTCTCGGCGCGTTTGGGTGATGTCTTGAGCTATCTCTATCTCGCTTCGATGGTATTGAAGCACTATCAGGATCAAGGCCGCCCGGCGGAAGACCTTCCGTTGGTTGAGTGGAGCTGCCGAACGTTGTTGTATCGGTCGCAGGAACAACTACACGGTTTTCTGAGGAATTTCCCCAACCGTTGGGTAGCGCGTGGTTTGCGTCTGCTCGTTTTCCCCCGCGGTCGAACGTATTTCTCACCAGCGGACGAACTTGGCCAAGAGATCGTCGAGCTCATCATCAATCCTACGAGTACCCGTACACGGCTGTGCGACTGCATCTACAAGACCGTCGAACCCGATAACCCAATCGGCCTTCTGCAAGAAGCCCTGGAGCTAGCCGAAAAAGTTAAACCTCTGGAGCGCAAAGTTTTCGAGGCACGGAGAGCCGGTCAGCTAGAGGCCGACGATACGCCAGGGCAGATCGAGGAAGCTGAGCAACGTGGCATCATCACCGCTGGTGAAGCCGAAAAGATCCGCGACTTCGACGCGAAGGTAATGAGCCTGATCGCTGTCGATGACTTTAGTCCAGAGGATCTCGCCGGAACGGGCTCTCCAACCCGCCTGAAGAAGGCCGCCGGAAAAGCCACGAAGAAAGCAGCCACCAAAAAACGTAAATCACCTAGAAAACGCGGATCAGCAGCCACTTCCGACAAGGAAAACCAACCCGGGAAGTCGGACTGAATCGTCAGGAAAAGATTGGATCGCCTACAAAATCTAGTGTTGTGATAAATTGAGCAGCTAGCCCCGTAAGATTCGGGAAGTTAAACAGGACATTAGGAGCAGCCAGATGCGTATTCGGACCATCGTGACGCTCGCGGGCGGACTGACACTGCTTGCATGCGGGGATCAGACACCCGAGGCACCGCCCCCCGTACCCGAACCCGAAGCGCAAGCCGCACCCTCTGAGCCCGCGGGCCTACCTCGCACCCCATCCCCTGATGGTGCGATGGTCTACTTCATCTCACCAGCCGACGGGGGCCAGGTGACGAGCCCCGTGACCGTCGTGTTCGGTCTAAACGGCGCGGGTGTTGCCCCGGCCGGCATCGATCTGCCGAATACCGGACACCACCATCTGCTCGTGGACACCGAACTCGCCAACGAGGGTTTACCAGTCCCGGCGGACGAACAGCACATTCATTTCGGGTTGGGTCAGACTGAAACCACGATAGAGCTGGCACCGGGCGAACACACACTGCAACTGGTCGTGGGAGACCATCTCCACATACCCCACGATCCGCCGCTCCTTTCAGATCGCATCACAGTAACGGTCGAATAGTAATTCGATTGCGGGGAATCTTTTCCTGCTGCCGCGGGAATAAGAAAACCTCAGCTTAGTGAGAGGCGGCCGGCCTTATCAGCTCGATGCCATCGTTGCTCGGGTTGTTGACGGTCCGCTCGACTGGACGGATTGTGAGCCCTTCAGCCACACCCGACCTCAAGGCCGCCAGGCAATTTTCCGGCGCCGCACCATCGGCCAACCATACGGTTTGAGTATCGGGCGCGAGCACAACGGGCATCCGCTCATGGATCCCGGCCAAATTGGGCGCGGCATTCGTCGTGATAATGACGCAGGACTCCACGACCTGATTCGCCTCGGATCTCCAGCTTTCCCATAGCCCCGCGAACCCCATGATCTCTTCATCGCTGCGGCTGATGAAAAACGGCCGTTTGCCAGATGGCGTTTCACCCCACTCGTAAAACCCGCTGGCCAAGATCAGACAGCGTCGACGTGCAAAAGCCTCACGGAATGCAGGCTTTTCCGAAACCGTCTCCGCACGAGCATTGATCATTCTATTGCCGATGGACGGATCTTTAGCCCAACGGGGTATTAGTCCCCAACGCAGTAGATCCAGACCCGAGCCACCATCCTGATCCCTGCGAACAACCGGCACCGGTTGCGTTGGGCTGATGTTATATCTGGGCTCTAAGGACGGAGGGTCGGTGAGACCGAACTGCCTCGCAATGGTGTCCGGAGGTGCGAAAAATGCGAAACGCCCGCACACGTCACGCCCGAGTCCCGATACCGCGACGCAGCAGAAAGAGCGCAGCCCCGAACAATCCCACCAACGCGACCAATATGATCGCGTACGCCGTGCCGATGGGGATATCGGACGAGCCCAACATTCCGTACCGAAAAGCGTTAACCATGTACAGAATAGGATTCGCTAACGCCACAGTCTGCCAGAACGGAGACAACAGCGAGATTGAGAAGAACACGCCCCCAAGATAGGTCAACGGTGCCAGCACGAATGTCGGAATGATCGAGATATCATCGAAACTCTTCGCGAATATTCCGTTCAGCAACCCGGCCAGGGAAAATACGATTGCAGTCAACACAACCACCGACACCGTGATCAACGGACGTTCAACATGAAGCTCAGTGAAAAAAGATGCGACGACTGTGACCAGCGCGGCAACCGCCAGACCGCGCACAACGCCACCGGCAACGTAGCCCATTATGATCGTGGTGAAGGACAGAGGAGACACGAGCGTCTCCTCAAGATGCAGTTGTAGCTTTCCAGAGAAGAAAGACGACACGACGTTACCGAATGAATTAGTGATAACGGACATCATGATGAGGCCGGGTGCGATAAACGTCGTGTAGGGCACTCCGCCCATCTCACCGATCCGGCCACCGATCAGGCTGCCAAAAATAATAAAGTACAAAGTCATCGAGATCGCCGGCGGCACAATCGTCTGGACCCATATCCGCAACACCCTGCGGACCTCCCTGACTACTATCGTCTTCAACCCGACGATATTTATGCGAAAGAGATCCGGCTCTGAAGCCCTCTCGCCTGTCATGTTCTCGGCGCCCAGTGTTGGTTCTACGGACATCAGTTCGGCCGTCCCGATTGTGAACCTTGTGGGTCCGCTGGTCCGGTGGCGTCGCCTGTTTTGGCCTCTACGAGGCGCATGAAAAGCTCCTCCAGCCGATTGGAGCGCGTTCGCATACTCGAAACATGAAGAGACTTGGCCGAGATTGCTTCGAAAAGCGCGTTGAGGCCCTGCTCCCTTACCACCTCCACCTCAATCTCGTGCTCATTGCGCAAGCGAACCTCATAACCATCAAGTGTCGGTGCCTCCGGCATAGATTCCTCCAGAGTCAGCACAAACACCTCGCGTTGCAGCTTCCTAACGACGCTGACCATCGTGTCGTTCTCGATGATGCGCCCCTCATCGATAATCGCAATGTTACGGCAGAGCCTCTCTGCCTCTTCCAAGTAGTGAGTCGTCAGAATAATGGTCACCCCAATATCGTTAATCTCTCTCATGAGATCCCACATCGATCGGCGGATCTCGATGTCGACACCTGCGGTGGGCTCGTCGAGGATCAGAAGCCGAGGCTCGTTGACAAGGGCCCGCGCAATCATCAGACGTCGTTTCATCCCGCCAGAGAGATTACGGGCGATATCGTCGCGTCGATCCCACAGGTGAACCGCCTTCAAGTACTTCTCCGCACGCCCCTTGGCCACCGACCTTGGCACGCCGTAGTAGCCAGCCTGGTTGATCAATATATTCTCGTTCTTCTCGAACAAGTTGAGATTGACCTCCTGCGGCACAACGCCGATACAGGACTTTGCGGCTTCGCGTTCTCCGTCTAGATCGTGTCCGAACACCGATACGGTGCCAGTGGTCTTGTTTACAAGGGACGTCACAATCCCGATTACGGTCGTCTTGCCCGCGCCGTTGGGGCCGAGCAGCGCAAAGAAATCCCCTTCCTTTACAGTCAGGTCGATACCGGAAAGGGCCTCCACGCCATTAGCGTAGACCTTGCGAAGTTGTTCGAGAACCAGCGCGTCCACTGTCCTGCACCTCAGAGCGGGGCATCGGGCCGAAAAGGGCTCAATATTCTACTCAGCTACCAAAGAAAAAACCGCCCTAGGCACAACGATACTCGCCCCCACAGACGAACCCGACTTTTCATCCGTGGCTCGATTGGCTCAAGCTCTTTGGCCAAAAGCTATGGCGTTGGGGATTGTGGACCGGCGAGATTGAGCCTTGCATACTGTGCCGTGTGCTCGACCAGATTTGTATACGGCCTGCTGGCTCCGACAAGGAGCGGCTACCCCTACTGCCTGTCGCTTCGCTTCGTCCAGCTGAGGACACCCCTCGAAGCACCCCCCTAACGGTCTGACTGCATGTGTCTAGTGGCGTTCGCTTTTGGCGTGTCGGGGGACTATCCGATGATCTTTGCGGCCAACCGAGACGAGCACCACGCGCGTCCCACTGCTGCAGCGCACTGGTGGACAGAGTCTCAGCACATACTGGGCGGCCGGGATCTCCTCGCCGGCGGCACATGGCTGGCCGTTGATCAATTGGGTCGTCTGGCCGCAGTCACCAACGTTCCGTCACCCAGCGGGGCAACGTACACCAAGTCCCGGGGCCATCTCGTCACCGATTACCTCGCAGGTGAGGTCCCGGCGCAGGAATTTATTTCCAGTCTTCAAGACGTGCCACAAGACTATGGGCCCTACAATCTGCTCCTCTTCGACGGTGTCGACTTCCATTACTTCAACAATCAAACCGCACCACAACAACTCTCCCCTGGGGCTTATGCCATCAGCAACGCACCGCTGGGCACACCCTGGCCGAAGGTGAATTTTGCTGCTGCGGCTTTGGAATCCACTTTGGCGGCCGAAGACCCCTCCGATGGACTGCTTGAGATGCTCGAGAACAGGGAATCCCTGGATAGCAACTCCGACAGGGATCCGGAGGGCGAACGCGAGGCCCGAGTCTTCATCGAAGGCTCGGACTTCGGAACGCGCTCGTCCACCATCGTTACCGTAACCAAGGCGGGATCCGTCCGCTTCCTAGAGCGTCGCCATCATCCTGACGGTACACGCGCTGGTGACAGTAATTTCCGATTCAGTTTGAGCTCCGCAGCCGAGCACCCAGCCAGTCGCTGAGTTCGGTAATTTCCTCAACGCAGACCGAGTGACCCATCGGATAGGTGTGCCACTCCACTCCGTAACCCTCAGACCGTAACCGGTCCCGGGCCAGAGCACCGTAGGATTCGGGCACCGTGGGGTCATCGGTCCCGTGCGCCATAAAGATCGGGACACCCTCGGGCGCGGCCTTCTCCTCAGCGAGCGCTGCCGGCAGCAACAGATAGCAGGAGAGGGCAATGATTCCTGCGACCGGTTCCGGGTGCCTTAATCCTGCGTGAAGCGCCATGGCACCTCCCTGCGAGAACCCGGCTATGATGAGGCGGTTGGCTGGCGTGCCTCGATCGGCCTCAATCTCCATAAGACGCCGCACCTGATCGGCACTCGCGCTGATCCCAGCCTCATCCTCCGGACCACCTCGGTCAAGCGAGACGATGTCATACCACGCTCGCATGGGATAACCACCATTTATGGTGACGGGACGAACCGGCGCGTGCGGGAAAACGAAACGTACCCCCTCGGGTAGATCAAATTCGGCGACGACCGGTTCGAAATCGTGACCGTCAGCGCCTAAGCCGTGAAGCCAGACGACACTCCAGGCCGGATTGGGGCCTGTTTCGATCTCGACTGTCTCCAACATCTCTGTCATCTCGCCTCCTGAACGTGAATATTCTCTCTCTTATCCACGTACTATGGGTTATTCGTTGCATTATTTGCACATACTCTATATTATATGCGCAATTTTATTGAACATGAAACCATGCCCACAGCCACTCAACAACAGGGTCGACGGCGCGCCATCGCCAAGCTACTGGAGCGTCACACGATTCACCAGCAAGCTGAACTCGTCCAGCTCCTGCGCGCAGAAGGCTATGAGGCGACACAGTCCAGTGTCAGCCGCGACCTTCGCGACCTCGGAGCAGCAAAGCTCAGGGATGGCTACAGCTTGCCTGAGCGGCACAGCCCGAACAACGAGCAAGCGCTAGGCGTAGTCGCGGAGTTCATCCGTGACATTCGCTCCGCAGGACCCAACCTGCTGGTGATGACGACCGCGATTGGCGCGGCCCAGCGCGTCGCTCTGACACTGGATCGCATCGACTGGCCGGAAGTGGTCGGAACGGTCTCGGGCGACGATACGATTTTCGTCGCAACGAGCGGCGCGGCGCGGCAGAACCGCCTGGCGACGCGGCTGCGCGACGCCTTGAAAGATAGCGGCACCCCATCAACGGCGGTCGCGTCATGACTCAAAACAAGTCACCGATCGTACTCGCCTTCTCCGGAGGATTGGACACGTCGTTTTGCGTGCCGTGGCTCATGGAGACTTACCAACGACCCGTGGTAACGGTAACCGTCAATACGGGCGGCCTGGCTGCAGCCGATGCAATGGCGCTGGAGGAACGAGCTCGCGCACTCGGGGCAACCGATCACGTACTCGTGGAAGCCCGAGAAGAGTTTTTCAACGATGTCTTAAAGTTTTTGGTGATGGGTAACGTGCGCCGCGGGCAGCTGTATCCGCTTTGCGTCGGAGCCGAAAGAGGAATTCAAGCGAAGCTTCTCGCTGGCCTGGCTGAGGAGCTTGGCTCGAAGACGGTCGCACACGGGTGTACGGCTGCGGGAAACGATCAGGTCCGCTTCGAGATCGTGTTGAAGACTCTGGCACCTAAGCTCGAAGTGCTAGCGCCAGTTCGGGATCACGCCTGGGCGCGAGAAGCCCAGCTCGAGTATCTTGAGAGCCACGGACTACCCGGTCCGGCTGCAGGATCAGCCTATTCAATCAATCGCGGTTTATGGGGCGTGACGATCGGTGGTACGGAGACCCTAGGCTCAGCGCAAAGTATCCCCGAATCCGCCTGGGTCCTTAGCTCCGGTGCGCTGGATGAGCCCGCCCCGCAGCAAGAACTCACGATTGAGTTCCTTCAGGGGGTCCCAGTCTCCCTAAACGGTAAGGGCTTGGACCCGGTGGCGTTGATTGAGGAACTCGAGTCCCTCGGATCGCGGTTCGGAATCGGACGTGGGATCCATCTGGGAGACACCATCTTGGGCACGAAGGGCCGCGTTGCATTCGAAGCGCCGTCGGCCGAGATATTACTCACGTGCCACAGGGAGCTGGAAAAACTGACGCTCTCCCCGCTCCAGCAACGCATCAAGGACCAAGTCAGCCAGGCATACGGTGATTTCGTTCACGAGGGTAAGCAGTTGGACCCCGTGTGCCGAGACATTGAGGCGCTGCTCGAGTCTTCCCAGGCCTGGGTGAGTGGCGTCGCACATTGTGTCCTTCGCCCTGGCCATGTGTTTTTGAGTGGAGTGGAGTCACCCCATTCGCTGATGGCTGCCAGCCGAGGCCAATACGGAGAATCCGCCGGAGAGTGGACGGCTGAGGACGCAGTGGGCTTTTCGAGAATCCTGGCATTGCCAGGGATGTTGCACACCCGTGCACAAGACCAACAGGGAGATTGAGGTCGTGCGTTCCATTGTCGTAGACAAGATCGCGTCCGTCGCCATCGATACCGAAATCGGGCGAGAGATCCGAATCAGCCCAGATATCCCTTGTGAGGAAGGAATCCTCATCGCGGTTGAGATCTTGAACAACAAGTCGCGCTACAACACCCTTGAGTTGACCAGCGGGCGTATGGCGCAAGTTAAGCAAGGCGACGTCATCGTTGGCGCGTTAGGACACCGCAAAGCGCTATTCGGTTACTCCGGCCATATCCCCGAACAACTCAACCCGGGCGACGTCGTGCAGCTTTTAAATCTCGGCGGCGTACTCGGGATATGCGACTCTATCAATCCCAATCAGGGTCAACCTTTCGATTGCCGGGTCCTCGGCGTGGCGCTGGACTTCCCTTACCTTGGGGAACGGATCGGCGTACCGGCGCGAGTTAAGAACATCCCAGTTGCTGATCCGTCACCGTTGGACGTGCGCGGCATTCCAATCGTGGCCTTCGCCGGAACCTGCATGGACTCAGGAAAAACCGCAGCTGCTTGTGCTGTCATTAGTCGTTTATCGCAACGCGGTCTCACCGTAGACGCCTTCAAGGCCACCGGGGTCGCGCTGCAGCGCGACATTCTTGCCATGGAAGATGCCGGCGCCCGAAATACGGGCATATTTTCCGATCACGGCGTGGTCTGCACGACGTCAGACAATGCACCAGGATTAACGCGAAAGCTCTTAGTCGGGCTTGCGGGGGAAGATCCGGATGTCATTGTGTTCGAATTGGGCGACGGGTTGATCGGAGCGTACGGCGTCGAGGCGATCCTTCTAGATACCGAAGTGCGCAATGCCTTGAGTGCCCTGATCCTATGTGCCAACGATCCCGTGGGGGCGTTGGGAGGCGTGAAGCTGCTCCGCGAGGAATTCGACATCGAACCTGTCGCCGTGACGGGTCCGGCCACGGATAATCAGGTCGGCATTGAAATCATCGAGCGAAGACTCGACGTTCGCGCAGCGAACGCGTTGACCCAAGGCGCGGCCCTGGGCGATTTGATCCAAGATCAAATCGGTCTCGCGTCAGCATCGACCGAGGTCGCACCATGAGCGAGACGCTGCCAATCATTGTCTTGGGCGGTTCGGGCTATGTCGCCGGCGAGCTTTTGCGTCTGATCGCCCAGCACCCGCGGCTTGAACTAGCGGGCACGGTGTCGAGCAGCCGCCAAGGCGAAGAGATCGCCTTGGCGTTCGGACATCTCGCCACGCTCTACCCCGGCGAACGTTTCATATCCATGCAGCAGGCCCTTGAGGGGTTGAGCAAATCGCCCCGTTGGATTGTGGTCTCAGCGGCCCCCCACGGGGCATCCGCCACATTGGTGGACCAGCTGCTGGAAAAGGCTGAGCAAAACAACCTCCAGATGACAGTGGTCGACGCCTCCGCCGATTTCCGGTACGCCTCCGCCGAAGGCTTCTCCACGGTCTACGGGCAAGCGCACCTGGCGCCAAATCGACTCACATCTTTTAGTTGCGCGGTCCCAGAGCACTTGGATTCGCTCGAGACACCTCACGCGGCGCAGCCTGGCTGCTTTGCGACGGCCATGTTGCTCGCAATCGTTCCGTTATTGTCGCTTGGATTGGCGCAGCCGGAGTTTTTCGTCAGTGCTGTAACCGGTAGCACCGGTGCAGGGCGTACCCCACGCGACACGACTCATCACCCAATGCGCCAGAGCAATCTCTTCGCCTATCAACCACTACGGCATCGTCACCAGCCGGAGGTCTGTGAGTTAGCGCGCACAGCCAGCGGACGGGACATTGCCCTGCATTTCGTTCCACAGTCCGGGCCGTTCGCTCGAGGAATTCATGCCACAATTTTTTCTCAGTGCTCAGGATCGGTTATCGGCGAAGAAATCGCCGCTGCGCTGGCTAACTTTTACGCGAACTCGGACTTCGTGCACGTTGCGCCTTCTCCCCCGCGGCTCAAGGACATCGTCGGCACCAACAACGCCGTATTGAGTGTGAACGTCGAAAACGGCACGATCGCCATCTGCTGCGTTCTAGACAACCTCGTCAAAGGCGCTGCCGGCGGCGCCATTCAGTGGGTTAATCGCCTCGCGGACTGGCCCGACTCAGAGGGACTCGTGGTAGCACCGGCCGGGTGGGTGTGATGAGCCCGGCCGCCAACCTGAGCGAGGTCTATCCGACGGTGCCCTTCGCGCCTTCCGCAGGCCAAGGCGTTTACCTGCAGGATGAAACCGGTCGACGGGTGCTTGACCTCTACGGCGGGCATGCGGTCGCGTCTCTCGGATATGGTCACCCGCGACTCACCGAGGCGATCGGCAAACCGGCCCGTGAAATGCTCTTTCAAAGCAACTTGATGGCATTGCGCATCAGGGACGAGGCGGCGGAACGTCTCGCAGCTTTTGCTCCTGAGGACTTAACTCGCGTGT
>CAYLKA010000012.1:0-49774 GCA_964384125.1 uncultured Gammaproteobacteria bacterium
GGCTCGATTGATGACTGTTTGCGGGATATTGCGCTACATTGCACTTTGTCCTGCAGGCCGAGAAACACCATGGTCCAACTTGCTGATGGCGACATACAGACTCGCGAAGTCCTTGGTTGGAGGGATATACACGTCCTTCACCACCCGACTTCCAGCTGTTCTCAGAAGATGCGCATCGTGTTGAACATAAAGGGCGTTCCATGGGAGTCGCATGTCGTTGATCTTCGGGAAAAGCGGAACAATGAAGCGTGGTTTCTCGGAATTAATCCCCGTGGGCTCGTGCCTGTCTTGATTCACGACGGTTCCGTTCATATCGAGAGCAACGACATCGTTATGTATCTAGACGAGCATTTTCCCGACCCTCGGCTAGTTCCCGAAGGGCGCGAAGACGAAATGGCGAGGCTTCTCAAGGATGAGGATGATCTTCATTTGGATCTACGTAATCTCACGATGCGTTATGTGATACCGCCCGACGTCGTTGGTAAATCACCCGAGGTGCTTGCGAGTTTTCGCCGGCACGGATCCGGTACCGTGCAAGGCGCCCCCGACACCCGTAAGGCAATCGAGCTGGACTATTGGGAACGCTTCAATGCCGAAGACGGTATCACTGACGAAGCCGTAGCAGCGTCCGCTCAGCGGTTCCGTAAAGAGTTCGACGAGCTGGAGACAATTCTGGCCAAGCAGGAGTTCTTGTTTTGTGATTCGCTCTCGCTTCTCGACGTTGCTTGGTTTGTTTACGTCACTCGCATGAAGCTTGTGTCTTATCCAGTCGAAACCCTCCATCCGGGCGTCGACAGCTGGTACAAGAATTTGAAGTCGAGACCCGTATTTTTCGAAGAGGCACAAGTGCCCGATCAGGTCAGGGCTCAGCTAGCTGAACGCCGGCTACGAGAAGCGAACGACGGCAAATCCCTCGTGCAGTTGGCCGGCTTCTCGGCCTAGCATTCGACAGAACTCGGGCGATGTAGGACATTACAGTCGGCGAACACCAATGCATTGCTACGGAGATGTGGTGTAATCAGAGAGGAATGGTTCACCGCACCGGAAAGCGAAATAGAGCAGGAGGATGAGTACGTGGCAGTTGAAGTAGCCAAGCTGGAAATTAAGTCTGTAAACGATGCTTCAGGCCTTGCGGATTGCATTGAAACGGGGCAGATGGAGGCCGATGACGTGGTCGCGATCATCGGCAAAACCGAAGGTAATGGTGGCGTCAACGACTTTACCCGAATTCTTGCTGATGAAGCTTTTCGTCGCGTGTTATTGCAGCATGGTGCGCGAACGGAGGATCAGATTAGGAAGTTACCGATGGTGTGGTCGGGTGGTTGTGATGGCGTGATTACGCCCCATGCCAACGTTTTTGCGCGCAATGGTAAAGCTGGGCCATTAGATCAGTCGCGTCTTTCGATCGGTGTGGCGATGAGCCCGGAGATATTACCGGAAGACATTGGGCGTCTGGCGATGGTGGAGAAGGTTGCCGAGGGTGTTGGCGCCGCCATGGAGGACGCGGGTATAGATGATCCCGGGGACGTGCACTACGTTCAGACCAAGACACCGCTTCTGACCATCGATTCGATCGCTGCCGCTGAAAGCCGCGGCCGTGGTGCGGTGTGCGACGTTCACGAGTCCATGGGGGTGTCGAACGGTACAGCGGCTCTCGGCATCGCCGTAGGCTTGGGCGAGGTAACGGACGCGAAGGCAGAAGATATTTGCAAAAATTTGGATCTTTACTCGTCTGTGGCTTCGTGTTCTTCGGGAGTCGAGTTGAGTTCCGCACAAATCATCCTTATGGGGAACCGTAAGGGTGCCGGTGGTCGTTATCGTATCGGTCATTCCGTCATGAAGGATGCACTTGATATCGATTCGATCTACGACGCGATCCGCAGCGCCGGCCTTGATTTGCCTGAGCGTGCCCGGGCCGAGGATCTCGGAGGCCGCCTCGTAAACTGCTTTATTAAGTGTGAAGCGGATCGGCATGGCCGTCTTCGGGGTCGCCGCCAGATCGCGCTCGACGATTCCGATGTGCATCATCACCGTCATGCTAAGGGTGCGGTTGGTGGTGTCGCTGCGGCGGCGATCGGTGATCCCGCGGTCTTCGTTTCCGTCGACGCAATGCACCAAGGACCGCAGGGCGGTGGTCCGGTAATCGCGATAGTCGATCTGGGGGAGTGACCGCACCCCCCCTCCGGTCCAACCGGACTGAGGATACAAATCAGAGGAGCGCCGAAATGACTGAGAATTCGATTAGGTCTCTGGAGCAGCTCCGCGATCCGAATTACGTCCCACCGCTAATCAGGGCGATTCCCCTAGGCATCCAGCATGTTCTGGCAATGTTTGTGTCGAACATCACACCCGCGATTATCGTTGCAGGAGCCGCGGGATTCGGTTTCGGGTCTAATTCCTCGGACTTTCCTGAGCTGCTGTACATGGTCCAAATGGCGATGTTGTTTGCCGGCATCACAACCTTGCTACAGACGATCACTTTCGGGCCGGTCGGCGCTGGGTTACCCATCGTGCAGGGAACATCATTTTCCTTTATTCCGATTATGGTGCCCCTAGTCGCGGGCAGGGGTGTCGATGCTTTGCCGGCGTTGTTCACGGGTGTCTTGGTCGGTGGGTTGTTTCATGCCTTTCTTGGATTGTTCGTTCGCAGGATTCGTCTCGCGTTGCCACCACTCGTAACCGGACTGGTAATCATGATGATCGGTCTCTCGCTGATACGGGTTGGTATCCAGTACGCTGCCGGTGGCCCGGAGTCGATCGGGACACCGGAGTACGGTTCCTTCTTGAACTGGTCTGTCGCGCTGCTTGTTGTTCTAGTGACATTGGGACTCAAATTCTTCGGGCGTGGCATGATCCGTGTGTCGGCAGTGTTGATTGGAATCATCGTCGGCTATGTCTACACGATCCTTGTCGGCATACTTCCGATCGGTGCGATAGCAGCATCTTGGGAGAGCGCGGCGGCTTTTGCACTTCCCCAGCCATTCAAATACGGCTTCGAATTCTCGGTGGCCGCGATCATGGGTTTCTGCCTTGTAGCTTTCGTCTCCGCGATCGAAACGGTGGGTGACGTATCTGCCACAACAAAAGGAGGTGCGGGCCGCGAGGCAACTGACGAAGAGATCCAGGGAGCGACCTACGCTGATGGCCTCGGCTCCGCCATCGCAGGTATTTTTGGTTCCATGCCCAATACGTCGCTGAGTCAGAACGTGGGGCTCATCGTCATGACTGGTGTCATGAGTCGATGGGTTGTGACGATCGGCGCCTTCTTTCTTATTCTCTGCGGCTTGGTGCCAAAGGTGGGAGGGTTGATTGGTTCGATGCCGATTGAGGTGCTGGGCGGTGGTGTCATCGTAATGTTTGGCATGGTTGCCGCTGCCGGCGTGTCGATTCTGAGCGAAGTTAATTGGAACCGCCGCAATATGGTGATATTCGCAATCTCTTTGTCAATTGGGCTCGGGCTGCAGCTGGAGCCCGGTTCGGTGGCGGCCCTCCCCGAAACACTCAGGATTCTCGCGACCTCGGGTATGCTGCCAGCAGCGCTGCTTGCGATCGTGCTCAATTTAGCTTTGCCCGAAGAACTGTCCGGGGAGATTGCAGAGGAGACATCAACCCGCTAACACCCTGAAATTCTGAATAAAATCGGTGTTATGATGGGTTACAGCGAGGGGAGGTTGTGGTAATGAGAATGCCGAATTTTGTCTTGCCGAGTGTTGCAGCAGTGGCACTAGTCCCGTTGGTCGTCGCGGGCCAGGAGTTCCAGACTCCATGGGGTGATGCGGACTTGCAGGGCATATGGAGTAACCCGGTTGTTACGCCGTTGCAGCGCTCGGAAGCCTACGGGAATCGCGAATTTCTCTCGGCTGAGGAGATCGCGGAGGAAGAGCGCCAAATCGTCGAGTACTCCCAGCAGCCAGGACGTGATGACCGTGAGGGTACCGGAACTGAGCGGGATGTCGCCCGCGCCTACCAGGATCACTGGTTTGGCGATCCGTCCCTTCGCCGAGGTCGGCGTGCTTCAATGATCGTCGATCCGCCGGACGGGAGAATCCCCCCATTGACGCTAGAAGCTCAGGCGAGAATCGCCGAGAAGACAGAGTATCTGCAGGCTCTGCTCCAGGGAACTTCGGGAGGGAGACCGGGGCCGATCTCTCCAAGGCGCGAGGAGTTGTCTCCGGACTACAACCTGGATCGGATGAATCGCGCCGACGGTCCCGAGGACAGGAGTGGTGGTGAAAGGTGTTTTGGTTACAACCTCCCCGTGTTTCTGCAGTCCGGGACCTTTGGTGGTGTGGCGAGGATCGTTCAGTCTCCTGATGCCGTTGGCATCAACTACGATATGGGGCAGGGACTCGGTTTCAGTCGGAGCATCCCAATCACTGACCGCCCACATCTACCGAGCCACGTCCGTCAGCGTTATGGGGATGCGCGTGCGCACTGGGAGGGCGATACGCTGGTCGTCGACGTGACGAACTTTTCCCAGAAAACGAATTTCCAGGGTTCACGCGAGAATCTGCGCCTGATTGAGCGTTACCGGCGACTCGATGCGAATACGCTCGAGGTTAGGGTTACTATCGAGGATCCGACAACGTTCACGGGATCGTTCACGGCTGTTCAGGAACTGACAAAGAATAGCGATACGGAGAATAAGGTCTACGAAGGGGCTTGCCACGAGGGCAACTACGGCATGATCGGGATGCTCGTGAATACCCGTGCCGCGGAAACGGCTTTCGCCGAGGGTCGAGGCCCCGATCCCGAAACCCAGGATAACGCCACCGGTGGTGGGGCGATCAGTGCCGCTCCGGACGCAGCCGTCCGTTAATCCGCCGGTTTTCTGAGCTTAACTGGTCTAAGGCCGCTCCGAAGGTGAGCCCGTTCCGGGTGAGTAGAGAAATAATGTGCGCCCGTCGGGGAATCTCATCTCCCTGCCGTTTGCGCGGTTTGAGCCGTCCTTCGCTCTGTAACCCTCGACGACGATTTCCGTACCTGGCTGGAGGGAATCCTTCGTGAAGCCGCGCCGGAACAGCACGTTCACTGTGCCTGCTTCAATGGCCCATGATTCCACCGTACCATCGGGCTGCGTCACGTCCACGTGGATCCATGCGTGAGGATTCGTCCACTGCATCCGCGTGACCACTCCCGTGAAAGTGATAGGCTGGTTGGCGTCGAATTCGGCCGCAAATGAGTGGTGTGCTCGCGTAGGTCCCGCGACCAGCATAAGCACGCTGGCAATCGTAAGCGCGAATTGTGCTCGCATTAGGTTCATCCTTAGCTTCGTTTTCACTGTTCCTCGGGCGGGTTGCCCGACATCAATATCTCGTAGACGGCGTCGCCAGGCGGTACTTTGCGCGTGATGTCGATCGTCATGTTCTCGCCCTCCCAACGCTCTACGAGCGGTTCTTTGCGCAGGTGCCCGTAGATTGTTTCCTCTACATGCTCGAAACACCGGAAGTCCATGATCTGTGCATTAGGCTCGAGGCGGCGATAGAGTGGCAAGCTGATCGTCCAGGGGCGCGTAAAAACCTGAGGGTCTTCGATGGTCGCTTCGTACTGAATCGCGTCGGGGCTGATGAAGGTGTAACGCTCAACTACACGCAAAGCATCACTGTGGAAGTTTCCCGATCTGTCAAACCAGGTGTAGGACGTGAAATCCGTAACGTTGACGACCAGCGTGTCTTCCTCCCAACCCCCGACCGAATAGCCCATGTAAGCGAACCCAGGGTACGGGTCGACCTCGTCCAGATTGATTGTTCGTTGTGCATTCGCAAACTCGAAGACCATCATGATCTTGTCGGTGCCATGAATAATCTGGAAGGGGTAGGGAAGGTACATCGCGCGCGGCACGCCCGGCATATAGCAGCCGAGCTCAGGATCACGGTCTAGCCAATTGTTTTGATTTTCTTCTTTTCGTTCAGCTGCCCAGGCTAGGTAAGGAATTTCGTTACCCTCCACCACACCTACGCCGGGGGGTACCCAGCCGACCGTACCGAGGGCAACGACCGGAGCGGCCAGAACCGGCACGTCAGGGTAGACGCCGGTTTGTGCCACCATCGGGCGAGGCCCGTGTGTTAGCAGGTCCCAGTTAGCCGTGCTGTTCGTTTGCCAGATACCGCTGAAATCGGGTCTGCCTTCCGCGGTCCGCGGGATATCGAAGGAAGCATTTGCTTGAGGGGCACTCTCATCCTGCTGAGTAGGACTCTGGGGGTTCTGTGTTGGGTCGCCAGTTGGCGTAAAGAGAAGGAACCCGCCAGAAACAATCGCGGCTGTCGCGATTATGAGTGTGACGTCTCTAAGTCTGTTTGGCATCCGTTGAATCCTCTCAGGGGATCTGCAGCAGAGGCTCTTGACCGACGGGTAGCCGCTGATCGAAGGCCATCGACAACGTTGCTTCGCTTGCATGCTGAGCCATCAAATCTACGAAGTCAACAAAGTTTCTTTCGCCGAAGACGGCCAATGCACTAGCGCAGGTTTGCGCGCTTACCTAGTGTTGACCGAAGAGTTCTCTGCCAACTTTTACGCGTGCTCAAGTGTTTGGTAAGTGTCCAGTGGCCGTGTCACCTGGATCTTCGAGGGGATCAGGTCTTCGAGAATCAGGTAGAGGCTGGGGATCAGGAAAAGCGTGATAACAGTTCCGAACAGGACGCCCCACCCTAGAGAAATAGCCATCGGCACGATAAATGCCGTAGCCGGACTGTTGGTTAGCATCAACGGCATCAGTCCCGCGAACGTGGTTGCGGAAGTCATGAGAATCGGCCGAAAGCGCACGATGCCGGAACGTCTGATCGCATCGGTGACAGAAAGTCCGGCGCGTCGCTGCCTGTTGATATAGTCCACCAGTACGAGGCTGGAGTTAATAACGACCCCTGAAAGAGCGAACATACCGAAGATGGAGGTAAGGATCATTGGCCAACCCATGATCAGATGCCCGAGAACCGCTCCGACAACCCCGAACGGAATCACACTCATAATGACCAGCGGTTGGTAATAGGAGCGAAGCGGAACCGCGAGCAGCGCGTAGATGACGAGTAGGGCGAAGGGGATCAGATCGAACAGACCTCCGAACGAGATCCGACGTGCTTCCTGCTCACCCGAGAGTTCATAGTTAACGCCAGGGAACTGCGCGAGAATTCTTGGAAGGGCGTCTGCCTGCAGCGCGCCGATGACAGCTTCTGGAGTTGCGATGTCACGGTCGACATCGGCGCGCACGGTAACCACCCGCTGCCGATTGATGCGCAATATCGTCGAGTAGCCTCGTCCCAGCTCGATCTCGGCGGCTGCCGAGAAAGGTATCTCCGTCCCGTCCGCAGTCCTAATGCGCATGTTCTCGAGATCACCGAGCGATCGGCGTTCGGTCTCCGGATACCGAACCATAACTCGCACGTCCTCAGTCCCTCGTTGTACCCGCTGCACCTCTTCTCCGTAGAAGGCCTGTCTGGCCTGCCGCGCGAGATCGTTTAACGTGATGCCTAGGTGGCGTGCCTCTGGGCGCAGTGAAAGTTTGACTTCCTGTTTCCCGGAGCGGAAGGAATCGGAGATATCTGCGACGCTGTCGAAGCGAGCCAGCTCGCCTCTCAGGGCTGCAGCTGCATTCGCTAATTGGTCTACGTCTCTCCCGCGGAGTTGGATCGATATGGCATCCCCTGCCGAGAGGCCGGCCGTTGAGAAGGTCAGTTCGACACTGTCATATATGGGTCCCGTGAGCTCCCGCCAGCGTTCCGCGGCCTCGGTGAGCGAGAAGTTGCCCCGTTCCTCCAGGGGCAGAAGGGATATCACGACCTCGGAATTCTGGCTCTGTGGCTGCCCTTCACCCGAACCTGGACCGCCTTGAAAACTCCCGGCCGCTTGGCCGACGGAGGTGAAGACGTGCTGAATCATACTGGGTCTACCCGGGTTGGCTGCGTCGAGCTCTGTTTTGAGTTGCAGTGCGGCTGCCTCGATGCGTTCAGCTGCCCTGGCCGTCTCCTCGAAGCGGATGCCCTCCGGCATCACCAGCGTTGCTTGAATCCGGTCGCTCTCCACCGCTGGCATGAACTGGATGTTGATTCTTCCGCTAAGCACTAGGGTGAGTGTTAAAGCGAGAACGCCAATACCTCCGGCCAAAGCGAGATAACGCCACTCTAGGACGCGTGACAGCGCCCGCCCGTAAGTCTCTTCGGCAAAATTTTCGATGCGCGTCGAGAGTCCTCCCTGAAAGCGGCGCCACCGGATAATGAATGCGTTTTCGTGCGTTGTGAGACTGTCCACGCGTCGGTGCGCTAGATGGGCGGGAAGTATCAATTGGGATTCGATAATGCTGAATACGAGGCAGATGACTACCACATAGCCGACGATGGAGAAGAGCTGCCCGATGTGTCCGGGTGTAAGTATCATCGGCATGAATGCTGCGATAGTGGTCAGGACCCCAAAAATCACCGGAATCGCAACCTCGGTCGTTCCATCGATAGCCGCGGTTATCTGGTCTTTCCCTAGACGCTCGTGGGCAAACACGCGCTCGCCGACCACGATCGCATCGTCGACGACGATGCCGAGTACTAGAATAAAGGCCACTACGGAAAGCGTGCTGATCGTAATGTTGGCTGCCGTGAATACTGCAATAGTGCCGAGCATCGCAATCGGGATGCCTGCCGCGACCCACATCGCCAGCCGAAATTGAAGCGGCAGGGTCAACAGCAACAGCACCAATGCCAGACCGCCGATAGCGGTGCCGACTAGAATATCAATTCGAGCTTGGAGCCCCTCCGATTCATCCTGCCATATGACCAGCTCGATACCATCCGGCATTCGCTGCTGGGCTTCATCAACATAGGCGTGGACCTTATCTCGGATCTCGATAAGGTCCTCGACGCCGACCTGATAGATCCGGACCATCGCAGCCGGTTTGCCGTCGAAACGGGCTCGGATATCACCCTCCTGAAATCCGTCGATGATGTTCGCTATCTCATCCAGCCGTACACTTGTCCCATCGGCACGCGAGAGCACGATAATGTCTTCAAATTCACCGCCGCGATAAGCCTGGCCCTGGGTGCGAACGAGAATCTCCCCTCCCCCGGCTCTGATGACTCCGCCAGGAAGATCGAGGGACGTTCGCCTTACGGCGTTTGCCACCTGGTCAATCGTGATTCCATGCCGACGTAGTGTTTGTTCAGAGACTTCAATGGAGATCTCGTCTGGTGTGACGTAAACGATCTCTACCAAGGAGATGCCTTCCATGCTCGCAATGTCCTCACGGATGCTGAGTGCGAGCTCCTTGAGAGTGCGATCATCGGCGTTGCCGGTGATCGCGATTTCCAGACCCTCGTTTCGGGTGGTCAGTAGAGATGTAACCGGCCTCTCGGTCTCTGCTGGGAACGTGGAGATGGCGTCTACCCTGGCTTTGATTTCGTTTAGGGCGAGGATGTTGTCGGCGCCCGATTCGAGTTCAACCGTTACGGCGCAGTAGCCCTCGCTGGAGCGGGATGTCATCCGAAAGATCCCTTGCACTCCCTCAATGGCTTCCTCGATCCTGAGGCAAACCCCTGTCTCGACCTCTTCCGGTGCTGCACCCAGATGAGGAACAGTCACTTGGACGATTCCCAGATCGATGGGGGGGAACTCTTCCTGTCTAAGCTGGCTGAGGGCAATCGCCCCGCCCACGATGAATATCATCATCAACAGATTTGCGGCAACGGGATTGCCGACGAACCATGTGATGAGCCGTCTCATTGCACTGGCATCCCTTTTTCGAGGGGCACCTCCTCAAGAATGGTTGTGACGCGCATGCCGTCTACCACCGTCTGTAGTGGGGAGATGCACACGCGGTCGCCGGCGACGAGCCCAGCATTAATATAGGCATCATCTTCATAAATGCGCAGTATTCGCACTGTCCTGAAACGCAATCGCTCATGCTCGTCCACGACGAGTACCTGATTGCCATTTCGAATCGCTGACCTGGGTAATACGACCACGTTGTCGGCGGATCGGCCTTCGATCTCTGCTTGAACGAAAAGACCGACCGGGGGCGGAAGATCCTCAGAGTCGCTCGTGCCGTCTTCCTTCGCGCTGATGCGTGCGACAGCCAGCACCATTCGGCTGCGCGCATCAATCTCGGCCTCCGTGCGGACGAGTTTTCCATCCCAGCGGTACTCCTCGCCAGCGAACTGTGCAGATAATGCTACGGTTGGTGCGGTGGCTTCATCCAGCTCGCCGCGTTGCATCACCGGTAGGTCGAGGTAGGCAAGTTGCTGGTCAGCGATCGGCAGGCGAACCTCGACGTAGTCGACGGCATAGATGCTGGCGACTGACGTTCCACGATTGACGAACTGACCCAGGTCAGTCTGTTCAGTGCGGACGAGGCCCGCGAAGGGGGCGACGATTTCGGTACGTGTTAGGTCGCGTTCCGCTTGTTCCAGGGTGGCCTCCGCATCCTGTAGTGAGGCTTCCGCGACGCGCGCTGCCCGCATGCCAGACTCGACGTCGGAGCGGCTGATGAGTTGGCGTGACTCCAATTCCTCAAGGCGCTGAAGCTCGAACTGGGCAAACTCGTTTTCGGCCTGAGTCCTGTTGACCGCCGCACTGGCCCTCTCCACTGCGTTGAGGTAGTCGCGATCATCGATGCGAAGTAGTACTTCACTGGCTTCGAAGTATCCGCCGGCGACAAGGTTGGGAGAAATCCACATCACATTGCCGGAAACCTCTGGTACCAGCTCGGTTTCTGTGCGGGGTGAGACCGTTCCCACGGCGTGCACAGTCATGCGCACGCTCTGCGGTTCGATCTGTACCACTCTCACAGTAGGCGCAACCGGTTCTGGTTGAGTCGGTTGTAGGCGCTGGCTCGTGGCGAGGAGCGCTGCAGAACCGATCAATGCGCCTGCTAGCACCACGATTGGAAGTACGATCTTGGGTTTCAAGGCATGGCTTCCTTCAGCCCATGTGCACAGGAGGTAAACATCGTTTTCGCTACCGCGCGCTCATTCGCTGCTGGCTCTCCGCGATCGAGTGTACAAAGTGCAGGATCGCCGCGCTGAGCTGGGTGTCCCGAGTCCCGATACTCGGATTTGGAGAGTAGTGATTGTGCCCCACGAGTTGTACGACCCGAGGTAGTTGTCCATGTTTCTGCGTCACCTCGCTCACAATTGTCGCCAAGGAGGCTTGCGTGCGCGCGCTATCGAGTTCGGAGATAGTAAACATGACGGGAATATTCACGCGTTCGATGTTGCCGAGGGTCGAAAACTGCGGCCAACGGCCGAAGTCTTCCCCGAAGTAGGCCAACCGGCCTTCGGAAGGGTTAGTCGTATCTGCACCGTAGGTGCCCGAAACCATGATGATCCCAGCGGGCGTCGGCATGCCCGGCTCCAAAATATTCGGCCGGAATGCGTATGTGGCTGCGTGGGCTGCTGCGGCTGATTTGCCGATCACGAAAACCCGACTTGGATCACCACCGTACTCGGCGATGTTTTCTTGTACCCACGCTACGGCAGCTCCCATGTCGTTCGCGCCGTCTGGGAACTTTGCCTCGGGCGCCAGTCGGTAGGTGGCGTTGACGCCTACGAGCCCGAGACTCGCGAAGTAATCTGCCACGTTACGGCTTCCATCCTTGTCACCGCGAATGAAGCCACCACCGTGGAAGTACATGATCACCGGCATCGGCTGGTCTGAGCGGCGTAGTCTGTCCGTATGGATATCGAGGTGCTGGCGTTCGTGGGACCCGTAGGAGAGATTCCTCGTAACCTCGATTTCGTCGAGCTCATACACCCTAGGTTGATCTTCGTATAGTGGGCGGGTTCCGCTGGCACCATTGCCCTGCTCAGTGACCTGTCTAATGGCAGTCACCAGCTCGGGCGGCATCTCGTCACCGACCTGCTTCGCGTTTCGGATGGGTTGTTCTGTTATCGGCCCCCAACGCAGTTGCTGGCGGGCCTGGGCAGAACTCTCACAACGTGTGAGCGAGACTGCTCGAGCGTGATAAACGGGCGAGATCCAGGACGGGGAACCGGCGGGCCTGCGCTCGTCCGCGAGCGTCACGCACAGATCGGGTCGTGAAGTGGGACTGAGCAGGCCGGCTGGTGTCAGGACCCACGACTGCTCCGCCGCGTTCGCGCAGGACTGAACGAAAAGCTGGGCATCTTCGCGTACGTTTTCTGCCGTTAGACACACGTCGTATCTGGGCATATGCATCTTGTCCGGTGCGGCCCATTCGAAGTGTTGGTCCTCGTTCGCCTCGCCATACTTACAGGTGTGCACCTGTAGAGGCGCATCCAGTCTAATGTTTGAAGGAGGGCCCGGCACGTCGATGCAGTAACCTCGGGGGTCATCATCGAGTACCTGTGTGTTCTTTAGGAATGCACCCTGAGCAAGACCGGTGACCGGCAGACTAATGGCAACCAATGCGAATGCTGTAGTCAGTTTTAATGAGAGATTCTTGTTTGACATTCTGGGTTCTCCTCACGTTATTAGTGAGCAATATCAGAACATTATACATTGGGTCGGATAGCGAGGACGGGCCCAAAAATGCTGCAGGGGCTTCCTATGCCGAGCGACCGACGCTAGGATGCTTCGGCTTTTTCGAGCAGAGTTGGGAACCGCGTCGATGCCGAAGGTTGTTTATATAGAGCCGGATGACAATCGCAGGGAGCTGGACGTCCCGGTGGGTTACTCCGTCATGGAAGGTGCCACGATGAATAGTGTGGAGGGCATCGAGGCGGAGTGTGGCGGCGCGTGCTCTTGTGCCACGTGCCATGCATACATCGATGAGGCGTGGTTGGACAAGCTACCGCCGATGGAGGGCATGGAAGATTCCATGCTAGAAGCGGCTGTGGAACGACAGTCCAACAGCCGCCTCACCTGTCAGATAGAGGTCACCGAAGAACTCGACGGGCTTACTCTGAAAGTCGCTCCCGCGTACTGAATCGAAAGGCCTTAGCCGTATCTTAGAACGTGTGTTGGTAGCCGAGTATGAGCTGCGCGTCCGTCTCGAGTTGTGGTCCAACCAAGTCTTGAGCAGCAGGGATTACGTACTCGAGAGCGACGCGGTGTCCAGACTCGGTTGCGAAGTTGATTCCGAGTGCCAAATCCAGGCGCGTCGCGCCCTGGCGCGCAGGATCTGCCGTCTGCACGGGCCCCATGATCATCCCGTCGATACCCGAGATGTTGCCGCGTTTCAGGTACTCGACACGCGCTGACCAACTGAACTGGGGTGAGAGCAATCCGCTGTACCACGAGGTAAGCCGATGCTCATCGCCCAACGCGTAGCCCTCATCGTTCGTGCCGGTCCGGATGGTGCTTCTCCACTGGGCACCCCAACTCGACCGGTCGAAGAATCTCGAGTAGGTGAGGCCCCCAATGAGGTCGTAGGTGCCGGATCCGAGTTGCATTGGGTAGGGCATACGCATTGTTGGGGTCATTCCCGTGGGCGCCAGAATGGTTGCGGTCTGATCGATATCGCCCGTCGGCATCGAGAGCCCTGCCGTTAGGTGCAGTCTTCCGGTGTTGGTTTCCCGTAACCGGATTAGAGCAGCCACGCTTGTGTCACCAATACCGCTGGATTTCGTCGTGAACCCTCCGCGTACCGTCGTTCCCATGCCGCCCTGGTAAGTGAGATGACGCATTTCTTTTTCGATGTAGTTGAGCATGGTCATGAGGGTGATCCGATCCGATGGTGCGAACATGACGCCCAGCATGTGCATGTCCATGGTCATATCGGTGGGTACGATGCGCAGCGTCGGTGGTTGACCCGGCATGCCGGAGAATCGATTAGGTACCGTTGTGGCGATCTGATCGGGCGAGAGTTCATTACCCTCGTCTTGATTGCCCTTCATAGACATTGACATAAAGCGGTACGAGAACATGACCTCGCCGGCCTCATGGTAGTGATCGGCCATCACGCCGATGGGCGCGTGGTCGTCGGCGCGAAAGGTTTCCTGAGCATTGACAGTGATTGCGGTCGCGCTGCATACGATGCATAACGCCACACAGATTTGAGTAGACATTTCCGTTCTTCCCTCGAACTTAGTTTGATATCACGAGTACCGGTCCGCGCCATCGCGGCGCCAGGTACGCAGCTGGAAAGTTGGTTTCCGATTTAAGAGAAGAAGGAGGGCGGGGAGCGAGAGCGAAAATCTGCCGGTCGGCGGGAGAAGGTACTCCTAAGCCCGAGGTCGGTCGGGCTTATATCTAGAGAAACGGGTAGGTTGAATACAACGTTCGGGGTGATGGCTGCCGTGTCGGCGAGCGTGCCCAGAGGGCAGTTCTCCCATAAGTGATCCGTGTCCGTACCATCATCGTGATGGTGGCCCGAATGCTCCGGCATCAGAGCTGCTGGTAGTCCCGTTGGACAAAGGGCGATCGGGCCGCCCTCCCCCCAGGCTGCGGGCATGTATCCCGCTGGTACTAGGAGGCGGCACGCGAAAGCGAGGTACATCGCGGATATCAGCGTGCGCCGAATCAGATTTAGCGGTAGATGTCTCAACGCTTGTCGTCTGTGTTCCAAGGCGCTGCGAAGTCTAGCATTTTTGGGGCTGGCGCTAGCGCTTGGCCCATTTAAAGTATGGTAATTCTCGGAGAGACCGGCCAGTGGAGTATCGCAAACTCAGACAAGCGGGCGTCAAGGTCAGCTCTCTTGGTCTCGGGAGCATGCTATTTGGGCGCACCGTGGATGAGGAGGGAGCCAACCCGAAACCGGGTCTCTGCGCGGGTTTTAGTTTGGAATGATGGCAACAGCCTCCAGTTCCAGGATAAATCGCGGCCCCGTCGCCAAGCGCGGAATCTCCACGGACGTGCTGGCCGGTCGGTGCTCACCCCAGTAGCGAGACATGACCTCGTTGATTGCGTCCTGGTTCGCATCCTGATCGACAATGAAGCGCGTCAACTGAACGATATCGCTTAGCTGCCCTCCGGCCGCTTCCACCGTTGCTTTTAGATTTTCCATGGTGCCTTCGGCTTGTGCGGCCGCACTGAAGTCTAGATGATCGAACTCCGAAGGCACGTGGGGATGACTGTGGTAAACAGGCGCGGCCGTTAGGCCTGATAGGTAGACGGTGGTTCCCGAGTTCACTTTGATTGCGGGCGTATACGGCATGTTGAATCCTTGTTCCACGCCTACGGTGTGGACGTACTCATAATGCGTGGCCTCGCCACCGCAAGCGCTCAGCAACGTTATCAACGCCAGTGCCGAAATGGTGGCGACGGAACGATAGGTGCTATGGTTTTCTGAACAGTTCACTTCCGTTCTCCTTTGTCTAGGAGTTGACACTTTTTGTTGGTGTAGGTGAGGAACCAGCGTCTCGGCGGTGTTCCCCCTCTCGAACCCAATCGAGTGTACTTGGTTTCTTACAGAACGCCGAGGAAGGATGGAACGATCAGTGAAACTGCCGGAATATAAGTGACGATTATGAGTACCGACAGGAGAACTATTAGCCAAGGGAAGGCAGCCCTGATCACTTCTTCCATCGACATCTTTGCGACGCTCGCCGTCACGAAAAGATTCAGTCCGACGGGTGGAGTCACCAGGCCGATCTGCATATTCAGCACCATCATAACGCCTAGGTGAATAGGGTCGATGCCCATTGAGGTCGCGATCGGGAAGATGATTGGCGTGAGAATGAGGACGACGGATGTCGGCTCCATGAAGTTGCCGAAAACCAGCAGCAGAATGTTGACGACAATCAGGAACCCCCACGGTGGCAGTCCTAGCCCGACGATCCACTCGGATGCGGCCTGAGGGATCTGTTCTGTGGTGAGCACGAAAGCGAAGAGATACGCATTTGCGATGATGAACATCAACATCGCAGTTGTTTTTGCGCTTTCGGTCAACACCTTGGGCACATCTTTGAGGGTGATGTCCTTGTATACGAAAACGGCGATCAGAAACGCGTAGACTGCCGAGACTGCTGCAGCTTCGGTAGGCGTGAATATGCCTGCGTAGATTCCGCCGAGAATGATAACCAGGAGAATGAGCCCCCAGAGGGCCTCCCATCCTGCCCGGAACAATTCTTTTAGCGTGGCGCGAGGTTGCCTCGGCAGATCCTGGCGACGTGCGATGACGGCCACCGTAGCCATCATCGCTATAGTTAGGATTAAACCGGGCAACATCCCGGCGATGAAGAGGTTTCCAATGGAAGACTCGGTAACGGCTCCGTAGATCACCATCACTAGGGACGGTGGGATCAATATGCCCAGCGTGCCGGCGTTACAGATGACTCCAGAGGCGAATCTCGGCGTATAACCGGAGTTGATCATCCCACCAATCATGACGCTGCCCACTGCGACCACCGTGGCAGGGGCTGACCCGGAGACTGCGGAAAAGAACGCACAGGCGAGGAGTGCCGCCATCGCGAGGCCACCACGAAAGTGACCTACCAAGGCATTGGCGAATTCGATCATGCGTTTCGCTACACCGCCTGTGGTCATGAACGTTGCCGCCAGAATAAAGAATGGCACGGCCAACAGCGGGTAGATCTGCATCGTGTGGAAAAACCGCTGTGCCAACGAAAGCAGGCTCTGGTCTGCGAATAACAGGATGGTAGAGATGCTCGCAAGCCCAAGGGAAATTGCGACCGGAATGCCCATGGCCAGGCAGCTAAAGAGGATGATCAGGAGGAAGATCGGGCTCATGAGGTTGCGTCACGCTGAGGTTGTTGGCTCGCACCGTGGTCTGCGGTCAGGCTCTTTTCAACGCCCTTATTTATGGCCCAGCCGAGTTCCAGGAACCGATAGGCGAGGAGCGAGAATGCTACCGGCATAATGCTGGTCAGAGCCCAACGCGGCAGCGGGATGTCGCGCGCGTTGTTTCCGAGAACCATCAGGCGATCGACGAAAATACTTCCGCCGTAGAACATGAAGCCGCAATAGAGCAAGCAAAGTGCCACCGCGGCCAGTGCCATGACGCGGCGCATGACGGGTGGCAGTTTTCTTGCAACGATGTCTACCGCGATGTGACTCTTGGTCCGTACTCCGTAGGACATCCCCACCAAAACCAGCCACGCAAACGTATAGGTCGTCGCCTCCAGCGACCATACCCACCCGGTGCCGAACTCACGTAGTACGACCTGTATAAATGTAAGCAGCGTCATGAACGCCAGAGCGGCGGCCATGAACCACTCTTCCAGACGGTTGATTACGTTCCGGATACAGTTACCAGTGATCATCGGATCGGAAGTGCCGTACGAGGAGCTTAAAGAGAGGCGGCGGCTTCGATGCGTGCGGCACCGATATCATTTTCAAATTCCTGCCAGACGGGCGCCATCGCTGCACGCCAGGCAGTCAGCTCGTCATCGGAGAGTTCGACGATCTCGCTGCGGCCCGATGAAACCACGTTGCCTCTAGCATCTTGATTGATGGCTTCCGATTGTGCGTTACCCCAGGCGGTGGCTTCGGCGACTACCTCCTCCATTCCGACGCGGATGTCCTCCGGTAGTGAACGCCAGAAGTCTGGATTCACTGCAACCAGATAACCGATATAGCCGTGGTTGGTTTCCATCACGTACGGCTGGACCTCGTAGAACTTTGAGGAGTAGATGTTTGACCAGGTATTTTCTTGCGCATCGATTGCGCCCGTCTGAAGTGCTTGGTAGACCTCACCGAGCGCCATCTTCTGAGGGTTGCCTCCTATGGCCTGTACCTGTGCCTGGAGCACGTCAGATTCCATGATTCGGAACTTAAGCCCGCTCGCATCCTCCGGCACCCGCAGAGGCTGCGGCCCGGAGAATTGCTTCATACCGTTGTGCCAGAAAGCGAGCCCTTGAAAGCCCTTGTCGGTGATTACGCCGAGGAGGTCCTGTCCCGCGGGGCTGGCCTGAAATTCTTCGACCGTCCCGAGATCTGGGAAAAGGAACGGTAGGTCGAAGATTTGAAATGCTTGGGTGAGTCGATCGAACTTAGAGAGCGACACGGCAATCATCTGAATCTCACCAAAGGCTAGCGCCTCGAGGGAATCGTCGTCGTTCATGAGCTGGCTCGAAGGATAAACCTCCACTGTTACCCGGCCGGGGAAACGTGCCTCCGCGAGCTCCTTGAATCGCTGTGCTGTGCGACCCTTCGGGGTTCCTGGTGCTGTGACGTGAGGGAATTTGATGAGATAAGGTTCGTTGGCCGCCGGACTTCCGTCCATCCCACCGCCACAAGCGCTCAACGCGCCTGCAACCGTCACCAACATACCTAGCCGTATCGCGGTGCGGAAATCGGTCAGGTTACGCATCTGCATTCACCTCTTGTCTTTCACCGGTCACCCGGGTATCGGGTAGCCACACGACCCCTTAGGCCGCCGTTTCGGTTATTTTATTCTAGTTCGACGGGGGTGGTGGCGCTTTTGTGCGATCTGGTGTCTTGGGCGGGCCAGGGGCTCGCTTTTCTGCAAACGATTGCATAGAATTTTCTAAAGCCGGGGATCTCGATCAAAGTAGATGGTTTGCATAGGGGCCTTTCGTGGTTGAGCTAACCTGGAACGCCTGGATGGTCATAGCGCTGGCGCTAGCGGCTGGGGCCGTGACCAAGGGCATCACCGGGCTTGGGCTGCCGAGCGTTGCCATTCCCATAATGGCCAGCTCTCTCGGCGTGGAACAAGCGGTGATGATCATGCTGCTGCCCACGCTAGTTACCAACGCATGGCTCAGCTGGACGCTGCGGGACGCCTCCGCTGAAGTACCGGAGTTGCGGCGTATTATCCTGATCGGAATTCCCGGGGTTGCGCTGGGCGCCGCCGTCCTATATTTCGCAAGCGAGCGCTTTCTAGCAACACTTCTCTCGGTGTGGGTGCTGGTTTATCTGGCGGTTCGGCTGCTGCATCCAGAGTTGCGGCTGTCAGAGAAAGCGCGCCGCCAACTAGTGGCTCCCGTGGGGTTTGCTTCAGGCGTGCTCCAGGGGTCGACTGGAATCTGCGCCCCCGCTCTAGTGCCCTATGTGGATGCGCTGGGCGTTGGTCCACGCGCCTATGTTTTCGCATTCGCGACTGTCTTCATGAGCCTGTCGCTGACACATCTAACGATACTCGGGTCGATCCAGGCTTACTCGGCTGAGCAGTTGCTACTGAGTCTGCTCGCCGTGATTCTGGCTATGGTCTTCGTGCCAATCGGCAATTGGCTGCGCAATTTTGTCCGTCCCGAACTATTCGGTGTGCTCATTCGGACTGTGCTGTTTGTAACGGCTGCCCGCCTCTTTTATGGAGCTTGGTTTGGGTAAGACAAGGGGGAGTGCCCTTCCATTTGGGCTGAACGCTCAACAGGAAGGGGGTAATCAGGGGTTGGTTTTCTTGTTTTTGAAGCGTCCGTGCTCGGAGTAATAGACGTCTTCGAGCTTGTGTCGCTTAGCGAGCTGCGGCATCGCAGCGAAGAAGTCCCACAGCGCGATGATGCCGCCGGTCCACATGGTCCGTATGGCGATGCCCATGCCTCGGCTCGCATGCAGCTTTTTCATATCCGCATGCTCGATCGGATGGAGATTGTCCCGTTCTTCCAACGCATTCTTTAGGCCGCTGACGTGTGCCCAATCGCAGCGATAATGAACGACTCCGTCGGGACGGATCACATAGATCAGATTGGGTTTCATACCGTACATGCGGTGAAACCCCCCATCGTGGCTATCCACTAGGATCTGTCGGTTCTCATCGTATTTCGGTTTCAACAGCTTTGCTGCGGCTAGCTTCTCGTCGAAGTTCTTGTGCTGACGCAATCGCTCACCGGGATGTGCCTCTCGAACGTAGACCACTAGGAATCTAACATCGGGATGTGCACCCCTCAGTTCCGCCATACCCGGAATGTTCTTGGTATACATCGAGCAGGTTGACGAGCCGGCCTCGATGACGACCCACTGTCCTTTGAAGTCTGGCAATCGCACGGGGGTGCCGGAAACTAGATCGGTCACCTCAAAGTTTGGCGCAGGCTGTCCTGCCTGTGGGCCGACAAAGAGATCCCAGTCGTACAGACGAATTTTGAAACGCGGATTGTTGTATTCGAGTTCCGACATCGCGTGGCTCTAGGGTCTTCAGCAGTCTCTCGGCCACAGGCTTTTGGGCTAAACTAAGCGCGCCAACTCCCGCGAACAACTCAAGAGATCACCGTTGTGGGAGACTAAGGAATTAACTACGATAACGATACTGCAAACGTTTGCAAGCGCAGGACAGTGCCGATGCCAACTTATGTGTATGAATCCATCCCCGCCGACGGCGGAGCGCCTGAGCGCTTCGAAGTAGTCCAGGGTATGAGTGAGGAACCGCTGGCCGTTCACCCGCAAACCGGAGAGCCGGTTCGGCGTGTCATTACCGGGGGGCTCGGTGTCACGGGTAAGCCTATTCGTCGCAGCACCGTCGTAAACAAGTCCCTGGCCGCTGCCACGCCCTGTGGTTGTAGCCGGACGGCGCTGGCCCAGATCACCCGACCGGCTAGTCGGGGCCCGCGGGTCACGACGGCCGCCTGTCGCGGTCATGGCGGCCGTTCACATCGGCACTGAAGCGGGTTGATAAAAACCCCATCCATTCAACCATTACTCGGCAATTGGGAGACTACCAACCATGCCAAATGACGACACGGCTATCCTTACTACGAGTGATATGTCTCCGAGCTGGGACTGGACTCGGCCCATTGCTGCGCCGGGGTCCATGTCAGTGGATTTCGAGGAGCGTGTCGACTTCGACCGGCTTCGCCGTTATCGAGTTGCGCGAACCCGCTGGGCGCTGCAGAACTCCGAGCTCGGCGCAATGCTTTGCTTCGACAATAACAATATCCGCTACATCACCGGCAGCGTGATCGGCGAGTGGTCGAGAGACAAAATTTGCCGCTACGCCTTATTCACGGGCAACTCCGAGCCCTACCTCTGGGATTTCGGCTCTGCAGCGACCCATCATAGACTCTTTGCGCCCTGGCTCGATCCGGACCGATGCAAAGCCGGCATGCTCGGGTTGCGCGGCTCTGTTGCTGAGGAAGCAGGATTGTTCAAACAGGCTGCGGAGGAGATCAAGCAACTTCTCCAGGTCGAGGGGGTGGCGGACATGCCCCTCGGCGTCGATATTTGCGAGCCACCCATGTTGTTCGCGTTGCAAGCGGTGGGGTTGGAGGTGAGAGACGGGCAACAGACCATGCTGGATGCTCGTCAGATTAAGAGCATGGACGAGATCGTGCTGCTCAATCAGTCGGCCGCGATCGTCGATGGTGCGTATCAGGGTATAGCCGAAGCCTTGAAGCCTGGTGCGCGCGAGAACCAGATGGTAGCGCTCGCCAACAAGCTCCTCTATGAGAACGGCTCCGACGACGTTGAAGCCATCAATGCAGTATCCGGCGAGCGCTGCAGTCCGCATCCACATAATTTTACCGATCGCATGTATCGACCAGGGGATCAGGCGTTCTTTGACGTGATTCAGTCCTATGTTGGTTATCGGACCTGCTACTACCGAACGCTCAATGTAGGTCTGGCCACATCCGCGCAACATGACGCTTATCGTCGCGCACGTGAGTGGATCGATGTGGCGATCGATATGGTGAGACCTGGTGTCACTACTGACAAGATTGCGGCGCAGTGGCCGGAGGCTCCAGAGTTCGGCTTCGCCAACGAGATGGAGGCCTTTGGGCTCCAGTTCGGCCACGGCGTCGGACTTGCGTTACACGAACGGCCGATCATCAGCCGCCTCGTCTCCTTCGAGAACCCGTTCGAGATTCAGGAAGGCATGGTTTTCGCGCTCGAGACTTATTGTCCGGCGGCGGATGGAAACGGAGCAGCACGAATTGAGGAGGAAGTAGTGGTGACACCAGACGGTTGCCGTGTGATCACGCTCTTCCCGGCGCAGGAACTATTCATCGCAAACGAGTACTAAGACTCGCTTATCTGAGAACGACTTCATGCAGACCGAATTGTACATCGGAGGAGAATGGCGTCCCGCATCGGATGGCGGAACGTTTCCCATTGAGGACCCTTCAACAGAAAAAGTAATCGCCGAGGTAGCTAGCGCGACGGTTGAAGACGTCACGATGGCGGTGGACATTGCCCACGCAGCAGGCGTCGAGTGGGCTAAGCGCAAACCACGGGAACGCGCCGAGGTATTGCGTCGCTCATGGGAGCTGCTGACATCGCGACGCGAACAGATCGCCGAGTGCATCGTTCGCGAGAACGGTAAGGCCCTGCCAGACGCATACGGCGAGACGGATTATGCAATTGAATTCTTCCGATGGTACGCCGAGGAGGCCGTGAGAAATTACGGTGAAATCCTGACGTCTCCGTCCGGCGGTAACCGGATCGTGGTGCTGAGCCAGCCGATCGGGGTCAGTGTTTTGGTCACGCCTTGGAACTACCCGGCGGCAATGGCGACCAGGAAGATTGCACCCGCCATCGCTGCGGGCTGCCCCGTGATTCTGAAGCCTGCGTCCGACACGCCACTGACCGCGTTACTCGTCGCTGAGATTCTGACGGAGGCTGGTGTTCCGCCCGGCGTTATGAGTGTTGTGCCGTCGCGTCGGTCTGGTGAGGTGGTCGGCGCCATGCTGCACCATCCACTGGTGCGTAAGTTGTCGTTCACGGGATCGACGGAAGTCGGCAGAGCGTTACTGAGGGAGGCGTCCGATTGCGTCGTGAACTGCTCTATGGAGTTGGGAGGTAACGCCCCGTTTCTGATTTTTGATGACGCGGACATCGATGCAGCGGTCCGAGGTGCCATGGTCGCGAAGATGCGCAATGGTGGCGAGGCCTGCACAGCAGCTAACCGGTTCTATGCTCATGAAGGCGTCTACGATGAATTCACCGAGAAGTTTGCGGCTGCGATGGCCGCGATGAAAGTCGGACCCGGGTTGGAGCCGGGGGTAGAGTTGGGCCCCATGGTGAATGCATGGGCCATAAAGGACATCGATCGGTTGGTGGAGGATGCAAAGAGTAAAGGCTCGAATGTGCTCACCGGAGGCGCCCCGCTGGATCGTATCGGACACTACTATCCGCCCACCGTGCTTGGCAGCGTTCCAGGTGAGGCCGATATTCTTAAAGAGGAAGTTTTTGGTCCGGTGGCGCCCGTGGTGTCTTTCAGCGATGACGAGGAGGTCATCGCTGCAGCGAACGATACCGAGTACGGCCTCGTGTCTTATCTGTATACCGGGAGTCTTAAACGTGGAATGGCTGTTTCCGAGCGGCTGGATGCCGGCATGATCGGACTCAACCGGGGGCTCGTATCTGATCCTGCAGCGCCGTTTGGGGGAACCAAGCAGAGCGGCCTCGGCCGGGAAGGCTCGCACGAAGGCATGATGGAATATATGGAGACGAAGTACATCGCTACCGATTGGTAACGAGCTGCGCGGGGCATACTAGCCGATCTCAGGACCTCTCGGTGCGGCCGTGGACCCTCGGACCACGAGGCGTGGCTCGAGACGCAATTGCTTCGCCGGCGCTTCGGGCTCTGCCATTCTCTCCAGCAGTAACAAAGCCGCCTGCACGCCGATCTCATCAACCGGGATGTGCAGTGTTGTGAGCGGCGGAGCAAAGCGATCGACGTAGGGCATGTCGTTGAACCCTGTCACTGAGATGTCCTGAGGACAATCGAGTTTTCGGGCTCTCATCGCATCGTAGCAGCCCAGTGCCAGGAGGTCGTTGGCCGTGAGCACGGCGGTGAAGTTCTTGCTCTGCGCCATAATGTTTTCTAGCGCCGCCTGCCCCGCGGGTTCCGTGTAGTCTCTGGCGTTAGCGATGTGGTTGCGGTCGACATCGAGGCCGAGTTTCTTGGCCGTCTTGAGAAAGGTTCGGTAGCGAACGTAACCCGTGGAGGTATTTTGCGGTCCGCCGACGTAAGCGATGCGTTCATGACCTAGCGCCGTCAAATGCTCCAGTGCCAGTTGGATTCCAAGCTCATCGTCGTTGATCACCGCCGCGACGTTGTGTTTGTCTACCGTGCGGTTAACAAGCACCAGCGGAATTCCCTGATCGATGCATTCGTCGACGATGGGGTCTTTCCGTCGGGCTGCGGCGATAAGAAGTCCGTCCACTTGCCGGGCTTTCATGTTGTCGACGACGTCCTTCTCATTGCGTCGGTTGCTACCGGTGTCGGCCAGGATCGCCGTGTAACCCTGGGCATCGAGGGTGTGCTCCACGCTCCGGACGATTGAGGGGAAAACCGGGTTGCTGATGTTTGGGAGAACGATTCCAACTGTATAAGTTTTCTGAGTTCGCAGGCCCGACGCTAGGGGGTTGCGTTGATAGCCCAACTCGCCCGAGATCTGGATGATCTTCTGGGCGAGGCTCTCCGACACCATAGAGCGGGTGGCTGGATTCAGCACCCGCGACACAGTCGAGGGGTGAACGCCTGCTCGGTTCGCGACATCCTTGATGTTTGCGCGGGGCTTGACCATCGGGCGATCATAGGCGTCACGGGCCGAACAAGCCAAGGTCAAGGTCGAGGCGGTCCCGGGGAGCCTTGCATTGTGGCGGGGTGTAGCGGTATTCTCTGCAAACGATTGCACACTATCAAAACAAAGAGTTGGAGCAGTGACTGTGGCTAATTCCGAGAGTTATATGAAGCAATACACGATCGGCTGGATCGGGGTAGGCCGGATGGGGTACCCCATGGCGAAGCGTTTACTGGATGCCGGTTGTGATGTGTCCATTTATAACCGGACGCGCAGCAAGGCGGAGCCGCTGGCGGAGTTCGGAGGCAAGATCGTGGACACACCCCGCGAACTGGGTGACCGCGACATCGTTTTTACGATGGTCGCGACCTCGGACGATCTCCTCTCGGTGTCCTTTGGTGAGAACGGGTTGTTTACCGGTGAGTCGACTCCTAAGTTGTTGGTCGAGTGTTCCAGTGTTTCCGAGGAGGCTTCCGCTCAGGTGCGTTCTCAGGCGGCCGAGCTCGGCGCGGACATGCTTGCTTCACCTGTCTCTGGAAATGGCAAAGTTGTTAAGGCCGGCAAGCTTACGATCGTCTCCTCCGGTCCGCAGGCGGCGTTCGAAATGGCGGAGCCTTATTTGAATGCTATCGGGCGCGGTGCGACTTATGTGGGTGAAGGTGAGCTCGCGCGTATGGTCAAGATCTGCCATAACCTATTGCTGGGTGTATACACTCAATGTCTGGCCGAGATCACAGTGCTCGCGGAGAAAGGTGGGGTTTCTCGTCACGACTTTCTTGATTTCATTAACAACAGCGTAATGGGCGCGATGTTTTCGCGTTACAAGACACCCAGTTTCGTCAAACTGGACATGACACCGACCTTTACCCCGGAGTTGTTGCGTAAGGATTTGGATCTCGGCTTGAAGGCGGGTGAACAGCTTAATGTTCCGCTGCCGGTGACTCAGCTCACCCGGGAAATGGTTCAGAGGGCTGTCGACGCGGGTCACACCGGGCGAGATTTCGCGGTACTCTTAGAGGAGCAGGCAAAAGCCTCCGGATTGGATCTCAAGCCGGAGGACGTGGACATCAGCGACGGCTTGTCGTAACCGGAGAATAATATCGAGCCTGGCAAGCGATTCCCGACACTCGCGGCGCTTGGGCCGGGTATCCTCTTGGCCGCTACCGGTGTGGGGGCCGGTGATCTTGCGGTCCCCACCATCGTGGGAAGTCAGCTGGGTACCGTTGTGCTTTGGGCGGTGGTCCTGGGCGCCTTCCTCAAGTTTGTGGTCACGGAGGGACTCGCTCGCTGGCAGCTCGCCACCGGCAGCACATTCCTTGAGGGACTAGTCCACAAGGCGGGCCCCATCGCTATTTGGGTTTTCCTGCCGTACCTCCTTTTGTGGTCGTTTTTCATCGGCTCGGCAATGATGAGCGCCGTTGGAATCTCGCTTTTAGCGATTGTGCCTATCTTCGATAACCCGGACCACGGCAAGATCGTTTTTGGCATGGTAGCCAGCGTCGTGGGCATCGGGTTGGTGCTAAAGGGCGGCTACAAGCTTTTCGAGAAGATCATGGGCGTTTGTATCGCGATCATGTTCGTAACTGTCGTCGTTACCGCGGGAATTCTCTGGCCTGGTACAGGTACGGTGTTACAGGGGCTGTTCGTGCCGACGATTCCGGATTTCAGTGGCTTTGGTTTGACCTTGACGATCGGGTTGATCGGGGGTGTGGGCGGAACGCTTACCGTCTTGTGTTATGGCTACTGGTTGCGGGAGGAAGGACGCACCGCGCCCGACACACTTTCGACTTGTCGCGTAGATCTGGGTGCCGGTTACGCTATGACTGCGATCTTTGGTGTCGCCATGGTCATCGTCGGTAGCACTGTGGAGATCGAAGGGCAGGGCACCATGTTATTGGTGAACCTGGCTGATCGCCTTGAAGGCCCGTTAGGCCTATGGGGTAAGTGGATGTTTCTCATCGGTGCGTTCGGCGCGGTTTTCAGTAGCTTGCTAGGTGTTTGGCAATCGGTTCCGTACCTCTTTGCCGATTGCTGGCGTTTAGTGAGGGAGCGGCCCGATCCTGACGCACCGGCGGTCAAGGTGGACACCAGCGGACTGCCCTACCGGGTCTATCTCGTCGTTCTCGGAGTCATTCCGATGATTGGGCTTTTCTGGAGTTTCCAGGAAGTCCAGATGCTCTATACAGTCACTGGGGCGCTGTTCTTCCCGTTCCTCGCCCTCGCACTCCTGATTTGGAACGGGCGCTCGGACTGGGTCGGAGTCCGGTTTAAGAACCGCCCACTGACCTCCATCGCGCTAGTCGGCGTGCTGCTCTTTTTCTCCTCGATCGCGGTGCGCAGGTTTTTCGGCCTTTAACCAAGGGAAGTCATTCTAGATGTTCTACGAACCTAAGAATGGTCATGGGCTGACCCGGGACCCGATAAAGGCGTGTGTCGTGCCGCGACCCATCGGTTGGATTTCTACGATCAGCCAGGATGATGTGAGCAACCTCGCCCCATTCAGTTACTCCAATCTGGTTGTCACCTCACCACCGATATTTATGTTTGCTTGTAACGGCGCGCACCTGGAAGGTGATGTGAAGGACAGTGCGTTGAACGCACGCGAGACCGGTGAGTTCGTCTACAACTTGGTGACCTGGGAGACACGCGAAGCGATGAACGCTTCCTCCGTGCACGTCGGGCGAGCTGACGACGAGTTCGATCTGGCAGGTCTCACCAAGGCACCGTCGGTTTTGGTGAAGCCGCCGAGGGTTGCCGAGGCACCCATCAGTTTTGAGTGTAAGACGTGGAAGACCATAGAGTTGCCTGCGGCGGAACCCGACGTTCATAACATTATGGTGCTCGGGGAGGTCGTAGGAGTGCATATCGCCGATGACGCCCTCAATGACGGTTTCATTGATACGGCTGGACTCAGGCCCGTCGGGCGATTGGGGTACCTAGACTATTCGGTCGTCGATGGGGTGTTTGCTATGCCGCGCCCGAAATAATCAGAGTGGGATCAGATACACAAAAGCGGTAGCCTGGAGACTAGGGCTTCCTTGGAGTGAGAGGGAAATAATAATGAATGACAGCAACGCACGTCGCGGTTTTATAGTCGTCGCGGGCTGCGCTCTCGCGTTTGCGGCGCTATCCGCCCACTCGGCCGATGAGGAGGCTGTCGCTAAGGCGCGCGCAGGCGTGGCCGAGATCGGTAAGCAGTGGAACGGGGAGGTCAACCTTGCGACTCAGGCCTTGTTGTTGGAGTTGCATCGCACCGCCGATCGCTCCGGTGTAAAAGCCACGATGGATGTGAAATACGGTCCTCATGCGCTTCAAGGGATGGATATTTTCACGCCAGAGAGTCGACCGTCCGAGCCAGCGCCGGTCGTCGTCTACCTCCATGGTGGCGCCCTCGTTAGGGGTGATAAGCTGCTCGCATCCTCAGACTTGATCTCCAGCAACATCCCCACGTTTTTTGCCCGCAATGGCATTGTGGGTATCAATGCGAACTACCGGCTTGCGCCGGAAGTACGATGGCCCGCCGGTCCGGAGGACATCCGTTCGATTCTGGCCTGGATTAGGGATTACATCGAGGACTATGGTGGCGATCCGCAAAAGGTCTTCATGATGGGTAACTCGGCTGGTGGACGGGTTGTGGCGAGCTACCTTTTCCACGAGCCATCACACTTCGATAATGGACCAGGTGTGATCGGCGCCCTGCTAAGCTCGAGTTCCTATAGCAACGGTAACTCGGAGGTGCACCGGGCTTATTACGGGGAGGATCTCGCCGTTCGTGAGGCGCTCGTACCGCTAGGTCTCGTAGATTCCTATGACGGACCTGAGATACCCATCTTCATGTGGAGTGCGGAGTTTGATCCAGCCAGCATCGAGGCTCCGGTGGGCGCTATGTATGCCAAGCTGTGCATGAAGTACGCTGATTGTCCTCGGTTCACTCAATTTCAGGGGCACAATCACGTCTCTCACGTGATGAGCATCAATACCGCGGACGATGAGGTCGCCCGCGAGGCGCTTGATTTCGTCCGATCCATCGCACCGTAGTTCGGTGCGACGAAGCATGCTCAACGTCCGCTAGTCGGCCGAGCCCATGCGATCCGTGTCCCATCATCAGCTGGAGGCGTTTGTTCGGCGCTGTCTTGTCGCACTGAAGATGCCCGAGCGTCACGCTACGATCGTTGCCGCGCTGATGACCGACGCCGATCTAAATGGCTCGGACGGTCATGGTGTGTTCCGGTTACCCCAATACGTAAAACGTATTCGGAGCGGTGGTCTGAATCTCCAGCCGCACATCCATCTCGCCGAAGACAAGGGTGCGATGGCGCTGGTGGATGGGGACAACGGAATGGGACATTTGGTCATGCGCTTCGCGACTGAGATTGCCATGGAACGAGCAGCGGAACATGGTGTTTCTTGGGTTGGTGTTCGACACAGCAATCATGCGGGGCCGGCCGCGCTTTATGCGAGGATGCCACTAAAACGAGACATGATCGGTATCTACGTTGCGGTGGGTAATGCTAATCACCTTCCCCCTTGGGGTGGCACCGAGATGTTACTCAGTACGAACCCGATTGCTGTGGCTATTCCCTCCAATGAGGAGCCGCCAATTGTTCTCGACATGGCAACCACAGTGGCCGCTTACGGTAAGGTAAAGACGGCCGCGCAGCGCGGGGAGCAGATTCCGGAAGGTTGGATGATCGACGAGTTCGGAAATCCCCTGACCGACCCCGCTAGAGCGAACGAAGGGTTTCTCTTGCCTATTGGTGGTCCGAAGGGTTATGGGCTCTCACTAGTGTTCGGCCTGCTCGCGGGGACCTTAAATGGGGCGGCATTCGGCAAAGACGTCGTGGATTTCAACGCAGACTCGATTTCTTTTACGAACACGGGTCATTTTATTGTGGCATTGGCCGTCGAAGCGTTCTCGGACATAGCGGTTTTCAAGCGCAACGTGGATGCGGCGATTCGCAGCATGAAGGGGTCGCCAACCCTGCCGGGCTTCGATGCGGTAAGAGTGCCGGGTGAGAGAAGCTTCCAGGTCCGCTGCCAGCGTGAACGTTCCGGGATCCCCATTCCCGACGCATTGTTTGACTCGTTGGCTGAGCTCGCGGAATCGCTTGATACTGAGATGCTTTCCGAGTCCTAGGTTTCGCAATATGGCCACACCCCTGCGAGTAGGGGCCCAAGGGTGGTTGGCGCGCTTGTGATGATCCATGTGGTTGGGAGACAATTCCGCTTATGTTGAACGCTGCATATCTAATGATTAGGTGCGTCGCACTTTGTGGCGCGGTTGTTTTGCTTCTCGGCTGCGGTCCGGACACGGCACCGTCAGGATCGACGGCCTCGACCTCAGGCGCCGAGGGCGCCTCGTCGGGGTACTACGCGGGTGAGACTGTCACCTTGATCATGGGGCTCGATGCCTCTGCCGGAGGTACCACGGTTGGTCGCCTGCTGGCGAAGCACTTGGAGCTGACTCTCGAAGGCAATCCCACCGTCATCGTCAAAAACATGCCCGGCGCCTCCATGATGAACGCTCATCTGTTCGTGCTTTTGAAGGCGCCGAAGGATGGTACGACTGTCTACTACGGTCCCCGTTCTTCCTTGGGCGAGCTGTTGCAATTTCCTGGGCACTCTTTCAAGTACTCCCAGTTCACCGTATTGGGCGGTGTGCAGCTGGCACCGCTAGTGACTTATGTGCGTAAGGATATGTTGGAGGGAGGTATACAGACCCCTGCCGATGTCCTCAGGGCCGACGGCCTGGTTTTTGGTGGCATCTCCGCACAGCATGGCCGAATGATAGCCAGCACGATGGGTTTGGACTTGATCGGAGCGCAATACCATTTCGTTGGGGGGTATCCGGGTAGCGGTAAAATTCGCGCTGCGGTGCTTAGTGGTGAGGTGAACATGGCCACGGACGCCGCCCACGCTTATCTCAACGAGGTCGTTCCCACGCTTGAGCAGCAGGGGCTGAATGCACCGTTGTTTAGCCTGCCGCTGTTGACCGAAGAGGGCGAGCTCGTGAAAAGCTCTCTAGTGCCGGATATTCCCACCATTCACGAGCTCTACGAAGAGATCCACGGGGCGCCGCCCTCTGGAGTCAATTGGGATGCCATCCAGACCATGATCGAGATCGATCAGACTATGCAGCACGTTTTTCTGGGCCCACCGGGGATGGATACCGAAGCGGTGGAGACCTTCAGGGCTGCGATCGGTCCAGCCACGATGACGGATGCGTTCGCCGAGGAAGCGACCCGCATTCTGAGCTACGTGCCTGACGCAGTGAGCGCAGAGCGTGCCACAGAGATCTTGAGCGCCACCGCCGACGTTACGCCGGAAGTGCGCACGTTCATAGAAGCTCAGATCTCACGCAATAGCGGTTACTGAAAACTTCAATCCGGCCGCTCGATCTGTGGGTAGTCGATGCCGAGTTGCTCTAGGTACGTTCCGTATCTGGATGGGTCGTAGTAGAACGACTCAAGTCGTTCCTTGAACTCCGCCATCGTCGCTTGGTTCTTTTCGATGGCCGGCGGGTCTTCGGGCCCAATAAAAGGCTCGTAATCGACGTCGATCGACTGTACCTCTTGGAAGTAGCGCCAAGCGTCCTCTCGAAGAGCTTCGTCCTCTAGCAGGTCGAGCATAGTGGCTGCCAGCACCTTCGCGCCTATCACTGCTCCCTTGTGTGCAATCGGTGTGGCCATGGCCATAGCATTCAACCAGTGGTGCCCAGGGAGTCCCCCGATATTGGACGGATAGCGCAGGGTCACCGTCGGCACGTTCCAGGACACGTCACCGATGTCATCGGACCCACCGGATATTGGCTCTATGGGAGGCTCCTGTATGCCATCCAACCCCACAGCGAGACCGTCGGTCTCGTCGGCCTGCGCCAGTGTTTGTACGGCTTTTGCGAATCGCTGGTCGTCTTCCGACCACACGGGCAGACCGACGGCCTTGATGTTTTCGTCCATGGCCAATGCAATGGGCTTGTTGAAGTGTCTGGGCCACGCGGTTCCTACGATGCGCCTGCTCATCCCAGTGTCGGTCATCATGGCAGCCCCTTCGGCGATGCGATGTAACTTATCGAAGTTTTCGCGGATTCCCTCGGCCGTGATCTCTCGGACGAAATACCAGACCGTGGCGCTCGGTGGTACCACGTTGGGTTGATCACCGCCATCGACGATTACGTAGTGAGAGCGTTGTAACGGATGAAGATGCTCACGCTGAAAATTCCACCCCACGTTCATCAGCTCGACCGCATCTAGTGCGCTGCGTCCCCGCCAGGGCGCGCCCGCTCCGTGCGCCGCTACACCCTCGAACGAGTACTCTACGGATACCAGCCCGGTGCCCCGCGGATTCCCCCAGCTGACGGTTAGGTTGTCTGACACGTGTGTAAACAGCACGGCATCTACGCCGCGGTAGCGACCGTCGCGCGCAAACCAGGCCTTCGTTCCCAACAATTCTTCGGCGACACCGGGCCACAGCACTAGGGTGCCGGGCAGAGCTTCGCGTTCCATGATCTCTTTGACTGCCAGTGCTGCTGCGATGTTTACCGCTTGGCCTGAGTTGTGCCCTTCGCCATGTCCGGGGGCTCCCTCGATCATCGGCTCGCGATAGGCAACCCCCGGAAACTGTGAGGATTGGGGAATGCCGTCTACGTCGGAGCCGAGTGCGATCACCGGGCTGCCTGTCCCCCACGTAGCCCACCAAGCCGAAGGAATCCCGGAGACCCCCTGTTCTACGTTAAAGCCGTTGCTCTCCAGAATTTCCGTAAGGTAACGTTGTGTCTCGAACTCTTGGAACCCGAGCTCCGAGAATGAGAACAGACTGTCGATTATCTCTTGAACCAACTTTTCCATGTCTTCGACTGAATCTGCTGCTTCGGCCTTGAGGCCGGTCAGCTCGGGCACCGGTGTTGTGTTCTCTTGTGCCGATACGCCGTGGTTCAGCGTTAAGAGTGCGGCTATGGTTATTCTTAGATTGTGTGTCATGGCTTTCCTCGCGAATTTCCGGTGTCCCTGATTCTAGCGGATTCGGTAGCGGGGACTTAGCTAGATAATGAGCCAAGCGGGCGTGCCGTCAGGCAGCACCGATTGGAGCCAAACGGTGAGATAGGACGGATGGAACAGAAGCCCCATCACTTGATCGTACAAGAACACTAGGATTGCCCATCCCGCTAGCGCGTAGGCAAACGAGAAGCGCTTCCCGTAGTGCCCCCAGCGAAGGAGATAGACACCGATGAAAATAGGCATGGCCAGCTTCTGTCCAACTAAGGCCGTCATCACCAGGATCGCTAACAGATAGGCGAAGAAGGGCAGTGCCTCGCTAAGCCAGGCGTCGGCGTAAGCTTTGCTTAAGGTAGCTCGCCACGTCCCTAGCCCCGTTTTTTGCTCGAGCAGATGCGTTAGGTCTCTTATGACGACAGCGAACGCCAGCACGGCACCGGGTATGCATATGGCCAGCGGGAACTGCCGGACCGGTGGCGGCCACTGCAGGGAGCTATAACCTGCCCACGCGAATAGGAGAAAGAGAATCAAGGAGAATGGCAGGGACAAGGCTGGGTTTTGCTCGGCGGCTTCGCCCGCGGTTGGTTTTCCGGTGAGTTTCTGTTTGGCGATTCCTCGGCCGGCCAAGATCAACGTCACCACAATCACCAGTATCAGAAAGATCACGATCGGTCTGCCAAGCCAGCCAATACCTTGGTGGACACTTAGACTGATTTGGAACGAGCCTTCGAGAATCCCGCCGAGTACGAGCGCGAGTATGACCGGGGGTCGTGGCCAGCCACCACGCTTCATGAAGAAACCGAGAACGCCGAAAAACGTGCAGCTCACCCAGTCGCCGTAAGATGCGCCGCCGAGCCATGCCCCCATGAACACGAAAAGCAGCACACCGGGTACCACCATGTGGCCAGGGAGCAGAGCCACCTTTGCGACCTGCTCCACAGTCATTAATAGAATGACTGTGGCTATAACGCTCGCAAAGGCGATCATCCAGACAAAGCTGAATGTCATAGGCAGCTCTGCGTCCAACATGCTCGGTCCCGGTCGTAGTCCAAGCATGATGAGTGCGCCCATCAACACGGCAGTTCCCACACTGCCGGGAATCCCCATAGTAACGGTGGGAATCAACGCCCCGCCGCGCAACGCATTGTTGGCTGCTTCCGGCGCCAATACTCCGCGTACGTCCCCCTGCCCGAACTCAGACTGATCCTTTGCGCCCTGCATCGCATGTCCATAGGTCACCCAGCCGACGATCGAGGCGCCTAGGCCGGGCAGCATCCCTATGTACGCGCCGATAACGCTGCAGCGTACGACTAGCCACCATTGTTTAAGTGCGTCCCGAACGCCGCTTAGCAGCCCCTCACGCGTATCACCCGTTTGGCCGGTTCTCGCGATAGAGACGTTTTTGATAGCGAGTTCCATGATCTCCGGAATTGCGAAAAGTCCGAGAAGCACGGGGATTAGCGGTAGCTGATCCAGGAGGTATAGGGTGCCGAACGTATATCTGGGAATGGCTTGGGATTCGGGGAACCCGATCATCGCGAGCAGCAGGCCAAGCAGGGCTGCGACAACACCCTTCATAATGGAGCGACCGGAGAGCGAGCCCACCATGGTTAGTCCGAGCATTCCGAGCATGAACGTTTCCGGGGACTCAAAAGCCAGGATGACTGGCAGGATCAGCGGCAGCGAGATACCGAGTGCTGCCGCTCCGCAGACACCGCCAATTGCAGAGGATGTGAACGCCGCACCCAGAGCCCGTGCGGCTTCACCGCGCTTGGCCATCGGGTAGCCGTCGAGAACCGTTGCCTGGGAGGCCGCGGTGGCCGGGATGCCCAGTAGCACCGAGGTTATCGCACCGCTAGTGGATGTTGAGGCCCACGATGCCAGCAACAGCGCGAACGCGGAAACGGGCTCCATGCTGAAAGTGAAGGGCAGTAACAGCACCAAGCCGATGGCTCCGCCCAAGCCGGGGATCGCGCCCAAGAGGATGCCGATCACACAGCCGAGCGCGAAATGGGCGAGGACCTCCCACTGAAAGATCAATGCAAGTCCCGCAAACAGGGCTTCCAGCATTGTTTCGAGCATTGATATCCCTTGAAATTCTTTGTTCTTGACCCGGCGGCGGGGGGATAATATCACTCGAATTCCGACTGGAGATAAAGAGAATGGCCGAACCGATCCCGCTTAAAGCCTCACTGAGCCTCGAACACGCGAGCACCATCGTTGATGAGGCGCTGCGCCTTGCCCGGCAGCACGATTTGCAGCCGTTAACGGTTGTGGTTCTTGACGCCGGGGGGCATCAGATCGTACTCAAACGAGAGGACGGCGCCGGGATCATTCGGGTGCAGGTCGCGTGCGCGAAAGCGTATGGTGCGCTGGGAATGGGCAAGTCGAGCCGGGACTTGGGCGCGCATGTCGCGGATCGACCCCTTTTCGGGAACTCATTGAGTGCGATTTCCGGTGGCCGCTTCGCTACCGTGCCTGGGGGCGTTCTAGTCTGTGATGACGATGGTCATGTGATCGGAGCGGTTGGTGTGACAGGTGACACGTCAGCGCGGGACGAATTCACCGCTATCAGCGGTATCAAGTCGGCCGGATTGGAAGCCTCACCGCCCGAACCGGCACCTGATTGGAACAACTGATTGGGTTACTGGAAGTTTTCGGCGTTGGGGGTGAGGTAAGTGGCTAGGGGGCGGCACTGATGGCAAGGAAACGATCCAACTGGCCTAGCGGCAGGGTTGTCACCCTCGAGCACGCCTCGAAGATTCTAAAGGGCAATCCACTGCGCGATCCTCATATCCGCCCGCTCCACGTCTGGTTACCGCCGCACTATGACCAGCACGCCGGGCGGGGGCGCGGGAAGCGGTTTCCTGTGTTGTTCGATCTGGTTGGTTATGCGGGCTCCGGCCAATCTCACACCAATTGGCGCAACTTCGAAGAGAACGTTCCCGAACGAGCCGCCCGACTGGTCAGTGAAAAACGTATGGGCCCGTGCATCCTGGTATTTCCAGACTGCTTCACGGCTCTCGGCGGTAATCAGTACATCAACTCCTCGGCGTTGGGCCGTTATGCCGACTATTTGACGCGGGAGCTCATCCCGTTTGTTGATAAGGAGTTTAGAACGCTTGCATCGAGGGATCACCGAGGCTGTTTCGGAAAGTCCTCTGGCGGTTACGGTGCCATGCTTCATGGGATGAAATATCCCAAGTACTGGGGAGCGATCGGGAATCACTCCGGAGACGCGTATTTCGACTTCGTGTATCGGTGTGATTGGCCGGGCGTTCTGAATACACTCGCGACTCACCGGCGACGTGTGCGTAAAGCGGGTGCCATCAATGTTGAGAGGGAAGAAGAAGCCTGCAGCGAAGGTTTTGACGACGGGCGCGTGCGCCGATTCTTGGAGCACGTCTGGCGCAAGGGAAATCTGACGCATGGGGAAGTGCTCGCACTTATGACCGTCGCTATGGCGGCTACCTATGATCCCGATCCCGACGCGCCGAATGGTTTCCGCCTACCGTTTAATCTCGAGACCGGTGAGCTCATCCCGATGCGTTGGCGGACGTGGTTAAAACACGATCCTGTTAACCTCGTGACGCGTTATCGTAAAAACCTGCAGACACTTCATGGCATTTTTATCGATTGTGGTTGGCGTGATCAGTATCGAATTCACTATGGCACTCGAATTCTTTCAAAGCGATTGATGCAGGCGGGGATCGATCATCGTTACGAGGAATTTCCGGGCACTCATTCCGGAATTGACCATCGTATGGATAGAAGCTTGCCGTTCTTGTACAGGGCCCTTAAACCCTAGATCATCGTCCCTGCACCAGCTCGTAACGAGTCGCCACCCGACGGATAGAATTATTAGAAAAAGGGGTAACCGCCGTGGCATGACAGCGCTTGCCAAACAGACGGCGACCGATCCGTGAAATATACTCGGTCAAATGAGACCCATGCGGACAATCCAGCTTTGCACCATGGTGGTGATCGGCTCCGTGTTACTCGTGGGTAAGGGCAGTGCACAGAGCTGGCGGAACGCGAGTCGCGCACCAGTGGGGCTCGCACCGGACCCGGCGACTACGGGTGAGGCGGTGGTCCAGGTCTACTCGGCAAGAGCTGTGAGCTGGCGTGGCTATGTCGGGGTGCACAGTTGGATCGCGGTCAAACCCCGCGGCGCGGCGGCGTTTACGGTCTACGAGGTGAATGGTTGGCGTTTACGGCGCAGCGGATCCGCGGTCGTTGTAAGCGATCGGCCGCCCGATGGGCGCTGGTTCGGCAAAGCGCCGGAGCTGCTGGCCGATCTGCGCGGCGACCCCGCCGAATCCGCGATTCAGCGGATCGAGACCGCTGTGGGGGAGTATCCGTTCGCCCACGAGTACCGCGTCTGGCCGGGCCCGAACTCAAACACTTTTACGGCCTTCGTGCTGCGCGATGTTCCCGAGCTCAGGGTTGACCTTCCAGCGACCGCGATCGGAAAGGACTACCTGGGTAATCGGCTGATCGCTGAGGCCCCGAGCGGCACCGGGATCCAGCTCAGTGTCCTTGGGCTTGTCGGTGTTATGGCGGCGATAGAAGAGGGATTAGAGATCAATCTGTTCGGGCTCACTTTCGGCATCGATCCATTGCAATTCTCCCTCAAGTTACCCTTCGTCGGTCGGCTCGGCGCAGGTATCAGCAGTCTGCTACTCGGTGCCTTTCTCGTTGGTGGATTGGCTATTTACAAACGCCCTTTCTAGAGCCTGGAATTTTAGCCTAGACCGGCAAGTATGCAGATGAGAAACAAAATAGGGGTGCTGTTTTTGACCGCCTGTTTCGTCGCCGTAGCGGTGTTCGCGCAAGAGGTTGAAGAGAGCGATGAGTTGACCGATATCGCAAGCGAAGCGGAGGAAGTCGTCATTGACCCCAACGCGCCGCCATCAACCGAACGGGGGTGTTTCAGCATCAGGCGCGTGCGTGATTTCTCCAGTCTGGGCGACGAGTACCTCTATGTACAGGAAGCTGGAAATGCGCACTTTCTCCTAACGATGTTTCCAAGCTGCTTCGGCCTGCGCAATGCTCGAGCCATTGCGATAGAGAATCACCAGGATCGTGTTTGCTCCAACAGTCAGGCGGACGTGACGTTCCGGGGTGTCGGCGGACGGCGAGAGAGCTGCCTGATTCTGGCCGTGGAAGAGGTTGAGGACCGAGATGCCGCCCGCACCCTTTTTGAGATGCGTGCGGAGAGGCAACGATAAGAGGACCTTCAGCTTCGCTGCCATCCCGAGAGGGGTGGCCGTGCCCGTCGGCAAGGCCCCAAAGGAGGGTGAGCTCTTAATCCATGATGGCGCGAAGCTCGTCTTGGATTGAGAAACCCGCGGCTCGGTGGTTTGCCCCGGAGGTGAAGGGTCAAGTTGCTACCTAGATCTGGTATAAGCGTATTCGGGACCCAACTAAAAGAAGAGGTTCGACATGCGTAAACGGACTCCTCTCCTCACAATCGTATTGCTTGTTCTGTCTCTGATGCGTGCCAGTGACGCGCAGATCGCCGACCCTTTGCCTGCTTCCGTGGAGAAACGGGGTTTGATGGTGCAGATTCGCGATGTCGTTCGGCTGCCTCGGACCCTTGGGCACCTCCATCCCGATCAGGACGTGAACCCGGCTGGGTGGGCCCGAGTCAGTTTCGTGCGCGATGCCCCGGATGGCCGTCGTTTTGCTAATGACTCACGCGGGTTTCTCTATCTGCTGCATGACGACGCAGAGCCGTCGGTCTATCTGGATTTTGGTTCCCTGTTTCCACTCACGGTCTACAATCGCCTCGAGAGTGGTTTCATCGGTTTTGGCTTCCACCCGGAATTTGTTCAGAACGGACTCTTCTATACGGTGCACGGGGAGCGCGCGTTCACGAACTCTCGTCTACCTGATTTCATCCCGCCTGGATACAGCGATGCGGATGTTACGCATCACAACATCATCACCGAGTGGCACGCCAATGACCCTGCGGCGAATATGTTTGATGGTACGCGGCGGGAGTTGCTGCGCGTTGCTAATGTGACTAGAAATATGTCACACCCCTTCGGTTACGTGGGCTTCAATCCCACGGCCGAGCCGGGAGATCCAGATTACGGGTTGCTCTATACGAGCGGTAGCGATCTCGGTTTCAGTAACGGTGCTGGACCGAACTCCGAGAATCCCACCCAGACACAGCGTCTCGATTCAGTTATCACCGCTATTCTTCGAATCGACCCGCGTAGTCCTACTGAGACGAATGGTACTAAGGGGCTCGGGGATTACACGATTCCGGGCATCAATCCATTCGCAGATGATGACGAGCCCGATACGCTGGGCGAGATCTACGCTTACGGTTTTCGTAACGCGCACCGGATTTCGTGGGACCTGACCGACGGAACGATGTTCGCGACGGACATTGGTATGAACCATATTGAGGAAGTCAATATCGTTCACGAGGGTGGTAACTACGGCTGGATGCCCCGCGAAGGGTATTGGGAAAATGGCATGGTGCGTCCCGGTGGAGCTCTCAATCAGTTGTTCGAGCTACCGGAGGATGTGTTGGCCGGGCAAACTAAAGACGAATATGTCTATCCCGTGGCGATCTATGATCACAATGATGGGCGTGCGATCAGCGGTGGCTTTGCGTATCACGGGCGCATCGAAGCACTACGCGGCAAGTTCGTCTTCGGCGATCTTCAGCGGGGGCGGTTATTCGCTTCAGATCTCGCCGCACTAAAAGCCGCCGATGACGGCGTGCCCCGCACGGTAGCGCCCGTCGAGGAGATACAACTCTATACGCTTGATGCGAGCGGTAATCGTATATTCGTTAGTTTTCGCGAGCTGATCGAGCGCACCAATGGTGCGCAAGCGCTGCGAGCCGACATGCATCTGAGCCGCACCCGAGATGGTGAGATTTTCGTCACATCGCGCCAGGATGGAATGATTCGGATGTTGGTGCCTGACGAGTCTTGAATGGCTGCTGAGTGTGCCGCTTAAGGGTACACTCAGTAGTTAACGAGTTTAGGGTCATCCATGAGGCACAGCGCTCTACTAGTTAGTCTATTGATGGTGCTGTCTGCGTCCGCGCAACAGCCTTCTGATGTCGCCGTTGCAGATGAATATTGCGACAACCTCATTCAAAAATGGGATCTGCTATTTCAGTGGGCACGGGCTGCCGCGCCCGATATGGAGGAGGGTCTTGCTGATCTGGATGCTTATTCGGAGAAGGGCCGGCGCCTGATCGATAATAGTTTTTATCCTTACGAGAAGGCATTCTTGGAGCGGGCTTACCTACAAGCAATGCTCGTTGCTGTGCAACTCGCAACGTACCCTGATCGCGAAGCCGTTGCATTGACGGTACGGTTGAAGGAGGGAGCCCGTGCCCAATGTATCAACGGCGTGCTCAGTACTCTGAGCGAGGTTCCTCTGCCCCCAAGGCTTTAGTCGGGAGCACGCGCCGAAACGTCAACGTCGGCTGTGTCCGCGAGCGTTCCCACCTCGTCCCCATCTGGTTGCAGGATTCGATTCACGGTTTCGATGACAGTGCGGACTGTGATGAGGGCTGCCTTCCTTGCATCCAACGTCGGGAACTTCCCGACATGTATATGGCCTGCGGCTACGCACCGGCGAGGGGATGATTCTCGGGTGTGAATTGCCTGATACCACACGCCGTGATAAGCAATGTACTCGGACAAAAACTTGCCGCCGCCGTCCGAGCTGATGCCGGCTGCGATGTTGGGAATCCCGGCGTCATTGATGGCTTGTTCGATGGCCTCGATGGGCAACGACGATGTACGCACGCTGTCCGCAGGGATACTGTCGTCGGGAGGTGCCGGTGTCGGTTGGCAAGGTGCGCGAAAGTCGTCTCTCCATTCAGCCAGATTCCGCTGCAGACGTTCGATAACCCAAACGTCCTTACGTCCCAGGCTGAAGGTGATGATTGCGCAGGGATGAAGCGCCTCCGTGATTCGCCAAAAGTCGGATGAGGTGCTCTGGTAGTCTACCGGAAAATCCCCGAAACCAAGCTTGTCATTTGGATAGGAATCAAACTGAGGAAAAAATGCGTGAAGATCGTAGCCTCTTCCTTCCCAATTCTCCCCTGCCCAGCCTTCGGGGTTTAGTTCCGTGTTGGTACTAAACGGCTGGAGCATGCTGTTCGTTGGCGGCCAGTAACCGGTAAGCATGATGTTCTTCGTGGATCCGGGTTTCGGATTACGGCGGAACAGCTTCAGTAGCTGATCGAAGAAGGCCATGGTCTTAATAAAAATTCTGCTTCGATCCCGTCGACAGATTAGTCACAAAAATCCCTTGATATTCACCGCTTTCTACAAAGTGATTTACTGCGGCTAGTCGCGCTCGACGGTGCAGCCGTTCGCTGATAGCAAATAACGAATCCTCTCAGTCCCCTCCTCGTTGAGGAGCCTTAGCGATTGCTGAAACAAGCCGGGTAACGGAGACTGTGCTGCCACCGTCGCTTCGAGAACGTAGAGGCGACTCGTGTTGCCATTCAAGTAGATTCCGGCGAAGGTCCGGGATCCATCGGTATTTGTGATCTGTAATTGAAGGCCCTCGGCGCGATCGATGTGCGACCAGGCGTCGTAGGTTACCTCCCCACCTCTTTGGCGAAATTCCCTCGCTGCACGGGCAACGGAAGCCCTTTGGTCATACAACCAATTAGTCGGCCCGGTTGCCGCCTCGGTCTTATCCATTTCCGAGTGGATCCGAAAAGAGTCGGAGAAGTCGACAACCGTCGCAGAGAAACGGTTCTCGCCCGTTTGTGCGGAATAGGTGCGCGCCGGGAAGACGGCGTCGAACGCAGACAGATAGTCGAATTCTTGCACCTCGGGCTCACCTGGAAAATTTACACCGAACCGATCAATCTGGCTGGTGAACTCAATCCAACCCTGAGCGAGTGAGGGCCCGGAAAACCCCAGGACAAGTAGGACTGAGAGTCGGCGGCTCAGGTTGGACATTTCGTTCCCCTTAGTGATGTGATGTGGTTCTCGACTAGGCGAATTCTACCGATATCCGCACCGTGGGGGGCAGTCCGTGCGGAGTCGATCTGAACCAGGACTAATCAGGCTGGATCTAACATGCCGATGAGTCACAAATCGGTAGAATTGCCGTATATAGGGCGAGCCAGGGGCCAAAATGGCATTTAAGTGAAATAACTATGGGAACTGTAACTAATATCTCTCGGGCGAAGTTCGCTATCGGCGACCTAATTCATCACCGGATTTTTGAATATCGCGGTGTAATCGTCGATGTCGACCCGCAGTTCCAATCAACCGACGAGTGGTACGAGGCCGTCGCGAAATCTCGCCCTCCAAAAGATAGGCCCTGGTACCACGTGTTGGTTCATGATGCGATGCACACTACGTACGTTGCAGAAAAGAACTTAGATCACGCTGAGAGCGCTGCCCCAATTAATCACCCAATGCTCCATGGCTTTTTTTCTAGATTCGAGAACGGACGATACGTTCGCGATGGTCGAACAAACTAGATAAAACTAATCGGCAGATTTTCAGGAACTGATTTAGTAAGCTCCGTCTCTTCTCAGTTCGACCGCGTTGAGCGGTGCACACATAAGGTCTGCCACCCCGGAGAACATGCCGTACCAACCAAAGAAGGTAAGTCTCTCTGAGGATTCACGTTTGAAAATTTTTGTTACGCTGGTCCAGGGCGCGGTATAACTGGTTGGATCGTAGAGCGTCATTTGAAGCTCTATGGTGTTTTCATCGATCCTTCTATACCGTTCCTGTACCCGTGCCTCAAAGCTCTTCACGTTGCCATTGTGATCAAGCCAGGCACGATCATCCATGCCGGCTGTATCGACGATTAGTTCATCTTCCTCCCACTTTGCAACCGAGTGTCCATACCAGGAGGGTCCGATGTTATCCATGTTCTCGGGGGATGGTATTTCCCGACCATCCATCCAGAGTTCACGCAGTGTTCGTTCCTGCTGTAGAAGTTGCAGCACCCTGCCATCAATATGGATGAATTCGAATGTCTCTCCGCGATTGTCAAACATGATCCGAGGAAATCCACGAGGATTACATGTGAAGGCTGGGTCGTTTGAAAGTGCAGGATCATCTACGGCCGGCACGCGTGGATCGGCGCTGCGGGTCGGAATATGTGTTAGGTACTTTGCTTCGCCTTCAGGCGTCATGGGCGGCCTATCCGGGCCGAAAGGAACGCCGCCACCACCAACTCCGTACCAGAAGCCAGAGAGATTGCGGGGGTCGAAGTCAGTGGCCGCTAGGTCTTGAGCCAAGCCGACCGGTGATTGCAGCCAAAGGAGAGGGAGTATCCAAAATGCCCACTGGGTTAGGCAGCGCAATTTAGTGAGCTTTTTTTGTCGTTCGATAGCATTCAGCGGTACACACATAAGACCTCTCAAATGGGCAGCCGGCGAATCTTCGAACAGTTAACGGTCAGGCGTTAGTCGATGACCCCATGCTTGAGGTGATTCAGTCCGCTATCGTCTAGAGGCAAAAGCTTGGGCTCGGCCTCGCTAAACTAGCAGGCGAGCCAGTTCTTCCCTCTTAACCCGAATAATCTCCGCGGATCAGCGGTTCTCCGTTAAGGATGACCTGCTGCACCCACACTGAAGGCGCACCGCCCCTTGCGGGGGCTCCGCTGACCGAGACCTGATCGCCTGGTTTTAACGTGTCTCTGTCCCAGTCCTCGTTTCGCGTCAGGGTCGTGTGACTCGCCATTCCGCCGAGCCAGTCAACGACCTCACCGTTTTCCGCCGTTACCTCAACGTGGATGAGGACATGTGGGTTGACGAATCGAAAATCAGTGACAGTGCCAGAGATGGTAATCGAACTCGTCAGATCGTAAACGATGGAGGTTCCGTGGTGTGCGAACGAAGGGAGGGATAGAGACAACAGTCCAAATCCAGCCGAGAGGATAGCGATGCATTGACGGCCCATCGTGTATCTCCTAGGGTTCTTCACATAGAACGTATCAGAAATTTTACAGGGTATCTCGATCCGCTGATATACCTAACGTCCCGCCTAAAACCTAGAGTTGGCGATTTCGCGCACCGTTTTTGCTAGAAATCGTAGGTGATCCAGGCGCGTTCGCTTATTATCCAAAATATCGACTGTTGAGACTGTAAAAACTAACTCGAAGACTCAGTCGCGGTAGAGAGATTACACGTGAGAACGCAGCCTATCTCCAGGATAATGGCGGCTTCGGCGGCCATCATCACCTTGTTGCTGCCTGCGTCAACAGTCTTTTCCCAGAATTGGGTTACCGAGTCGGTCTGCCCCGATAATGTGCCCGCGGTTTTCCATCGATGCGCGCTGGAGGCTGCGGTATCGTTCGATCCGCCGAGAACTCCGGGCGGTCGACCCAATCTGGCCGGCTACTGGCGTCTTCCAAATGGCGATGCCGGTGGTGCTTATGAAGACCTCGAAGAACACGGCCCGGGACTCGACTTCTCTGGAGGTCCCGCCGTGATCGTGGATCCGCCGGACGGGCAGATTCCGATGCGTGCGTGGGCTGAGGCCCGAAGGGGCGAACTCCCCCAGCGGTATATCCATCACAATGCGGCGTGCTTCCTTTCCGGTGTGCCCAATGATATGTACCACGGTGAGGAGCGTCAGCTACTCCAAACACCTGATTATCTCGTGATTCTGACTGGAAACACCCATACCTATCGCGTTGTCCCGCTCGGCCCCCGTCCCCCTGTGGGAGACAACATCCGTCTTTGGGAAGGTGTCTCGAGTGGGCGTTGGGAAGGTGATACGTTGGTTATCGAGACGACAAATCAGAACGCAAAGTCCTGGTTGGACCAGAGCGGCACGTTCTATACGGAGGACGTGCACGTGATCGAGCGCCTGACTCTTATTGACTCGGACACGATCCACTACGAGGCTACGATCGATGATCCCAACGTATTTACGAGACATTTCACTGTAGTATTTCCCTATAGGCGCAATGCCGTGGAGGGGTTCGAAATGCCCGAAAGCGCGTGCTATGAAAATAACGAGGGTCTGATGGAGCTCTATCGCACAGTCGGCGTTACTCCCTATCCGGGGATAAGTCCGGCAGAGGCGCGCGAAGCCATTGAGGTGCAGCAATGAACTCGCGCCGCGTAATGCTCGTTGTCAGCGGAGTACTCATGCTGCTGGCCGTTACTGGACAGGCTCAAGATCAGGCGGGCGAGGTTTACACCGCGCCTAGAACATCCTTTGGTCACCCAGACTTACAGGGTATATGGCAGGTTGTGAACGCGGCCGTTTGGAACATCCAGGACCATACAGCCGAATTGGGGATCCCGGCAGGACAGAGTGTGGTTGTGGGGAACGAGATTCCCTACCAGCCATCCGCCCTCGTCCAGAGAGAGGAGAACTATCAAAATCGCCTCACCGCGGACACGGAAGCGAATTGCAGAATGGTTGGTGTGCCTCGCATTACTTATATGCCTTATCCATTCCAGATTGTTCAGACTCCAACCCAGATCTCGATCCTGTACGAGTACGCGCATACCGTACGTAATATTTATATCGACAGTGATCATGTTGAGGATCCAGTGGAGCGATTATGGATGGGGGACTCCCGTGGCTATTGGGAGGGCGACACGCTCGTCGTCGACGTAATCCATTTTACGGATCAGACGTGGTTCGACAGATCGGGCAACTTTCACAGCGAAAATCTACATGTTGTTGAGCGCTACACTCGCACGGGTCCGGATCACATTCTGTATGAGGTCACCATAGAAGATCCGGAGATCTTCACCGAAACCTGGCAGATGCGTATGCCGTTGTACCGACGGCAGGAAGAGAATGCCCGCCTTTTAGAATATGAGTGCTATGCGTACCTCGAATATGGCAGAGAGGAGTGAGGTCGTTAACGGAACAAGGTATGAGGGAACGGCCATCCGTCGAGTCACTTAAGAAAATGATTGAAGTGGCTCCTCGCGCCATCTTCAGCGGAGATGCCTCGTGAAGGGTTTGACGGCACTCGTGGCGGTATTTGCGCCTGCTGCCCTCGTTTTTGGTCACCATAGCGATGCCGGTCTCGACATGGAGAACGCGATCGTACTGGACGGAACTGTCACGGGATATTACTGGCGCAATCCTCACGCCTACTTCACCATGGAGACTACGGAAGTGGCCGGTGGAACCGTGGAATGGGAACTGCAGATGGGCTCCACGATCACCATGCAGCGCAGGGGCTGGGCGCGGGACACCCTGGTGGTGGGTGACCGGGTGACTGTGGAATTGCATCCCGCCATCAACGGACGACCCTACGGGATTGCGGAGTCGGTTGAGAAAGAAGACGGGGCCATCGAAGCTACCGGGGCCTACCGGGTTGAGGTTACCACCAGCACGACAAGCCTTGACGGGAAGTGGATGGCAAACTCCTCCGAGCTGGTCAGCTACCCGGGCGGGTTCGACGGTTTCTTTCAGGCGAACCTCGAGTTGACTGAGAGGGGGCGGGAGGCTCAGGCCGACTATGATCCGTTGTCTTCGGAGAATCCTGAAGCCACGTGTGTCGGACGCCCGACGCCTGGCATGCTCGTCTCAAGTAACCTGTATCCGGTGGAAATCATATTCAACGATGACCAGACCATCATCATACGCACCGACTATTTTGACGAAACGCGGACTATTTACATGGATGGGCGCGGGCATCCGGAGCTCAGCGAGCGCTTCCGATCAGGTCACTCCACCGGTCGCTGGGATGGGGATACGCTGGTGGTCGATACTCGTAATTTCACCGACCATCGTTCCCCGTATCAGATCGGTGTGCCATCAGGCATTCAGAAGCATGTGGTGGAGCGATACCGTTTGATCGATGACGGCACGCGGATTGCAGTCGACTTCATGTTGGAAGATCCGGAATATATTGCCGAGCCGCTCACCCATTCTAGGGAGCTTATCTACTCGCCCCAGTTGCTGTCGCAGCCGTTTGATTGTGATCCTGAGGCGACGCGGCGTTTCCTGTCTGGCTCGAACTAGGAATTAAGGCTTGATGGCTCGCTGCGGGGCAGCGGTCTTAACTGAGAGGATGTTCATGAAGCAGTTGGTGATAGTGGTAGTCGCGATGGTGGGTTTTTGCCTTTCTGGGGGGGCGCACGCTCAAGCTTCGTTGAACGGTGCGTGGCGGGCCATGGAGGTCGTAGTCACGGGGGGCGAGAACCCCGGTATTTATGCGGACGTTCAATCAATGATTGTCTTTTCGGAGGAGCACTACAGTGTGGTCAGTAATTTCGGGGAGAGGCCGGATATTCCCGAGGGCGTGGGGCCCATCTCGGACGAGCTGGCGCTTGCCTCCTTCCGCACCTTTCGTGCTAACGCTGGCAGTTACAACGTCTTGGGAAGTAGATTGATCCGACACTTCATGTTGGCTGGAAATCCACGTGACGTGGGAGTCACCCTGGAGTCCGAGTACGAGAGGCGCGGTGACACGCTCACCATTACCACGACGAACGATCAAGGTGTTACGACTCGCATCAACTACGTTATGGCGGACTGATTTCTGAGAGTAGACCTGGTCGGTCTCAACCACGTCCCTTTTCTCGGAACGACTCTACACTGCAGCGGACCCTGGATGAGGTTGTGACGGCGTTTCCTGGGGCTGTCGATTAATCGCTATGAGCTTGGTTTCCACTCACTGACGATCGAGTCTAAGTCTGGTCGGGGACGCTCTTTCGGCGGTTCCGCAGCTGTGCCGATGTGGATGAAGCCGACAATCTGTGTCTCCTCGTCATGGCCCAGGAAGCGGCGTATTTCAGGGTGATAAGCGGGCCAGTCCGTGACCCACTGAGCGTTGTAGCCAAGCGCTTGAGTCGCGACGAGGATGTTCTGACACACAGCGCCTGTTGAGAGCAGTTGTTCTACCTCGGGGATCTTCGCGAGTTTTTGCTTGTTGGGGTGAAAGCTTACGATGAGCAAAACGGGGGAACGCTGCGGGCGTTCGCGCTCAAACTCGATTAGTACATCTTTGGCTTTCGGGTTTTCACTTCGAAACAGCGTGGCCGAGAACTCTCCCAACGCGCGTTGAGCGGACGCATCGAGTACTTGGATCTTCCAGGGCTCTGCCCGCCCGTGATCTGGAATCCGAAGACCGGCTCGAAGAATGGTTTGGAGCTGCTGATCATTTGGCCCTGGCTCACCGAGAGCTTTCGCGAGAACTGAGCGCCGGGTAAGCAGCAAGTTGATAGTGGGATGGGTCATGGCGGGCGACTCTATCAGGTTGGTCTCTTCCTGGCATCAGTTGGCGGACCCCGCGTTTTCAATAGTAAGCGTTACAAGAACCGCAGTGCTAGCTGGAGCGGAGGCCAGTATCATGGGTGCAACCTGCGGGTCGAAGCTCGAGCGGTAAACCGCTTACAACGCGAGGATCACATGCCGCCAGAACTACCCTACGCAAAGCTTACTCCCGACGTCGTCCTCGAGTCTGTCGAGAGCGTTGGCTTTCGCTGCGACGGGCGAATACTGGCCTTGAATAGCTACGAGAACCGGGTCTATCAGCTCGGTACGGAAGATGGCGCATTCGTCGTGGTGAAGTTCTATCGCCCGCTGCGTTGGTCGGACAAGGGGATCATCGAAGAGCATCGGTTCACACATGAACTGATCGAGCGTGATCTGCCCATCGTCGCTCCCTTTAAGATCGACGGCAGGACACTCCACGATCATGCAGGTTTTCGGTTTGCGGTGTTCCCGAGACAGGGTGGGAGATGGCCCGAATTGGGTCGAGCGGAGGAGCGCGTCTTGATGGGGCGGTTCGTGGGGCGTATTCATGCGATTGGCGCGATAGCGCGTTTCGAGCACCGTCAAACCATCTCGGTAGGGCGTATGGGCAAAGAGGCTTCAGATTATGTGCTTGAAAGCAACTGGGTGCCCGAGCACCTCGTGGATAGTTATCGCGCTATCACGAGCCAGTTACTTGTCGCTGTGACAGAAGCATTTGCACGTGCCGGTGAGGTCAGGCAGCTTCGGATTCACGGCGACTGCCATCCTGGTAACGTGCTTTGGACGGATGACGGACCACACTTCGTAGACCTTGATGACTGTGTGAGCGGCCCAGCTGTCCAGGATCTCTGGTTGTTTCTATCTGGTGAGCGTCAGTCGCGTACGCTCCAGCTCAGAGATCTCCTGGAGGGATACGGACAGTTCTACGACTTCGATTACCGTGAGCTGCATCTGGTGGAGGCACTTCGCACACTGAGAATGATTAATTACACAGCCTGGATTGCCAGGCGCTGGATCGATCCTGCGTTTCCGCGAGCCTTTCCTTGGTTTTCAGAGAACAAGTACTGGGAGGAACATGTGCTTGCGCTGATGGAGCAAGCGGCGGCGCTGGACGAACCGCCGCTGGAGGTCATCTAGTCACAGAAACGTGCAGGCCTCTTCCATGGGTAAGCGTGGTAGTCGATCGAAGGTGCTTTCCGGATCGCCCCGTCCGAGGCCGCAGATGAAGTTCGATTTCAAACGCCCGTCCGGAAAGAATTCCTCATCGACGCCCTGGTTGTCAAAGCCGGACATGGGGGCACAGTCAATCCCTATGGCGCGTGCGGCCAGCAGGAAGTAACCGCCCTGTAGCGTGGCGTTGCGAAAGGCAGTGTCCATTATCAGTGCCTCATTGTCCGAGAGAAGGTCCCGGACGTCGGACCTGTGGGGCACAAGTTTGGGCATTTTTTCGTAGAACTCCATGTCATGAGCGATGATCGTGACCACGGGGGCGGTCAGCGTTTTCTTGACGTTATTCGGTCTTAAGTGTGGTCTGATTCGTTCTTTTCCCTCCGTTGTTCTCAGGAAAACGAATCTCGCAGGACAGCAGTTGAAGCTCGTCGGGCCCATCTTGAGAATGTCATAGAGTTTTCGAAGCTGCTCATCCGTGACGGGCGCATCCAGCCAGCTGTTGTAGCTTCGCGCATTCAAGAACAATTGGTCCAGGACAAGCTGGTCGAGTTCGGGGTTCATGTGAGTGCGTTCCAGTGAATGCTTAGAGCGCGGCGACGAATTCCAGCTGAATATGAAGGCCGGGAGGCATATCGGATGGAACCATGTGTCTTACGGGGCAGTCGTTCTCATCGGGGAACATCGCTACCCAATGGGGATTCACCTTGGGTCGTATGGAACGGTCGCCGACATAGACAGTCACCTTGGCGACATTCGTTGGAGAGGCGCCAGCGGCTCGCAGCATGTTGTGCATCGTCTGGAATGCGTTCGCGATCTGACATTCCTCGTCTTCGGGAATCTCGTGGGTCTCCGGGTCGTGACCCCCGATTGCGGCGGAAAAAACCAAGTCGCCGATCTTCACGCAGGCTGGGAACGGATGAGCGTGCTCCGGTATGTCGGGCCCTGAGATTCTCTGTCTTCTTGCCATTTTTCTGGTCCTTCTGGCCCCACCAAGCATGTCGTGGGCGAGATTATCTCAGGAACAGCGCGGGACGTGTCAACGATGGGGCTGGCACCTCTGAGGGCTGTTGTCTGTCGGCGCGGTAAGGATCTATAGTGGGGGTTATAGGGAATGGCGAAGATCCTGAAGAGGAGTCTCCGA
>CAYLKA010000013.1:0-11318 GCA_964384125.1 uncultured Gammaproteobacteria bacterium
TCGTAGTGGGGCGACAGGTCATTGGCGTTCAGTCCCCCAGTCCATAGCAATGGGACCGCAAGCAACAAACAGCCAATACACGACAATCTCATAGGCTGAACACTCTAAAGCAAATCTTCGCTGCAGATCAACGGATAAAAATAGCAACTTAAGCTATCGGTAGGCCAGTGTCGTTACCTTACTACCAGGGGCAAATCCGGGCATGGCCCAATTCACTCACGTTGCCATTATTGTGATGCACCACGATAACCCCATCGCTGCTTAGCGAGGCTGAGGTCCCGCTGCGGTCAAGCTTAAATTTCCAATCGTCCGTTTAGTCACTCTACATGTTCCTGAGCGCTGCAATTCGCTCCTCAAGAGGAGGATGCGACATGAACAATCGCTTGAACCCGGACGCCCTGCTCGATGAGATGCCGAACGCCTGCATAGATTCGGGCAAGGCGGAAGGCTGGTGTGCTCGGCGAAGCTGCTCCAAGGCGCTGATCATATTCTCACGCCCCGCGAGCCTTGCCCCACCCCTGTCGGCACGAAACTCGCGGCGGCGTGAAAACCACATAACGATTGTGCTCGCAAGAATGCCCAATACGATCTGAGCAACGATACTGGCGATGAAGAATCCCGGTCCGTAGCCCCGTTGCGTTCGAAAGATAAGACGATCGACCAGGAAGCCGACAACTCGCGAAAGAAAGACTACAAACGTGTTGACCACACCCTGAATAAGGGCAAGCGTAACCATGTCCCCATTTGCCACATGGCTGACTTCGTGGCCGAGAACCGCCTCAACCTCTTGTTGACCGAGCTGATTCAATAAACCTGTGCTGACAGCCACAAGAGCCTTATTGCGATTCGCTCCCGTAGCAAAAGCGTTGACATCTGGTGCATCGTATATGGCTACCTCCGGCATTCCGATACCGGCAACTTCCGCTTGTCTTTTTACGGTATTTACAAGCCAGCTCTCTTTTGCATTTCCTGGCGTTGCAATTACGCGAGCACCCGTAAGTCGTTTCGCCGACCATTTAGATAGGGCCAATGAAATAAAGGAACCCGCGAAACCGACAACCGCAGAAAAGATCAATAGTGCTTGGAGATTCAGCTCCGTACCCTGCTCGTTTAGCAGAGACTCGATGCCCAGAAGCCGCATCACCACAGAAAGAACCACCAAAATAGCTATGTTGGTGCCCAGGAATAAGAGAATACGGCTCATTTCACCTCCGGAAAGCCCTACCGAAAACGACGGTAGTTTCGATAAAAATAAGGGTAATCGCGGCGATTTCAAGTCTTTTTGCACCGAGGAGGGGAGTCAGAACACAACCAAGCGAGCCGATACCGAAAAACCCGGGTCGGCGCTGTTAGAATTCGTTCGGACTATCCGAACCTGTGCTAACGATGACAGCGCACGAACCCTCCTCGCTTCTTAAATTCTGGGCACCCCGCTACTGGCCGACCTGGCTCCTTTACACGTGGATGCGTATCAGCGTGTTCCTGCCGCTACGCTTGCAGATCCTCATCGGTAAAAAGGCGGGTAGATTTCTTAGCCTTCTCGTCCCGGAAAAGCGGCGGATAACCGCGAAAAATCTGGAGGTTTGTTTCCCAAGATTCTCGCCGGAGAAAAGGAAAACCCTCCGCAATAACCATTTTGAGTCCATGGGTGCCGCGATTCCGGAAATGGCCATGGGATGGTTTGGCGTAGAACAGGTCGTTCGTAACGCGGTTCAACTCGAAGGAGAGGAATACCTCGACGAGGCATTGAATAAGGGCAAAGGTGTGTTGTTATTCTGCGGCCACTTTACACCGCTGGAGTTTATCTATCCGGTCTTGAGACCGCTGTGCCCGCGGTTGACCGGGATGTACCGCCCGATGCGCAACAAAATGCTGGACGAGCTTATGTGCAGGGGCCGTGCAAGAAGTTTCGATGAATTCTTCTCGAAGTACAGCGCCAGATCGCTCGTTAAGAGCCTCGCCAAGAATGCGGTCGTCGTCCACTTGACTGATCAGTGCTATACCGGCAAGCACAGCGCCCTCGTGCCGTTCTTCGGAGAGCCTGCCATGACCAGCACAGCAACCAGCCGAATACTAAAGATGAGCGGCGCAACATTGTTAAGCCTCTTCTACAGACGCCGAGAAGACGATGCCGGTTACGTTGCCCAAATCAGTCCACCGCTTGAAAACTTTCCAACAGACGATCCGGTTCAGGATACCGAGCGACTGATGAAGGAGATCGAGAACTACATTCTCACCTGTCCCGAGCAATACGCATGGATGCACAAACGCTTCAAGGGGCGCCCCGAGACCTATCCCGATATCTACGCTCGGAGCGCGCCCGCCTGATGCGCCCGGAATTCGATCCAGCACATGAGCTCCGAGCAAGCAAGTATTCCGTATAAGCGTTTCCTGAGGCCTCGTTACTGGTCGACCTGGATTCTTCTCGGCTGGATAAGGCTCGCGGCGCTTCTACCCTATCCTTGGCAGATTACGATCGGCATGTGGTTCGGCCGCGTTGGGTTGCAGTTCGCGAAAAGAACTCGACACATCGTCAGACGGAATCTCCAAACCTGCTTCCCCGAGCTCTCGAACGAGGAGCTCGAAAGGCTCCTCAAAAAGCACTTCGAAGCAGTGGGTGCGGCGTTTTCTGAGATGGGGCTCGGCTGGTACTCCCCTACGGAACGGCTACTCAGACTCGTACGTGTCGAAGGGATGGAACATCTCGAGCGAGCGCGCGCCGCCGGGAAGGGCGTCATCGTTCTCTGTGCCCACTTCACAAGTCTCGAGGCAAGCACCTCAATTCTAGGAGAGCTGTTTCCGAATTTGAAAACGGTTCATCGCCCCCAGCCGAACGAGATGCTCGATGCAATGATCTATCGGGGCAGGAGCCGTCTATCGGAGCAGCAGATTCCCAAAGACAACATACGCGTGATGGTAAGGGCACTGAGGGACAGGGGATCCGTCGCATACCTTGCGGATCTTGCCAACAGGGGCAGTAACAGCGAACTCATTCCTTTCTTCGGCGAGCCCGCTATTACCATTACGACTGTCAGCAAGCTGGCGGAGATGACCGATGCCACTGTACTCACTTATTTCTTCAGGCGTCTACCTGGGAAAGCGGGGTACGTTGCAAACATTGGCGCCCCGTTGGATGACTTCCCGACAGGTGACGCCATTGTGGATACTCGCCGGTTAGTGGAGCGCCTAGAAGACTACATCCGTTTGGCTCCAGAGCAATACATGTGGACTTACCGGCGGTTCAAAGGACGACCCGAGCCCTATCCGGACATCTATCGCGCAGACTCATAGCTTGACACCAGCCGACTCCAGCCAGCTTCGTCAAACGCCACTCCGGTCTCGAGTGAGATCTTGCGCAATGAACGCAAAAGCCTATTGATATTGCTCTGAATCCAGGCTCCCCGATCGCGCAGCCCCCCGCGGTCGAAGTCCACCAGAAAAACCCGCTGCCGATCATCGATCAGAATATTGTGAGCGTTTAGATCGTGGTGGTTAACACCCTCATCGTGAAATCGACGCAGGGTACGTCCAATATTCGCCCAGTGACCATCATCCACGTCGCCCGAACTGATCATGGATGCGTAGGAGCGGGTATTCTCGATGCAGGCCGTAAGGATGTCCGCCTGGTAACTCAGGCCTTTCTTGATAACGTGAGCGGCGATCGGCCGAGGCACCGGTAACCCGCGCCTGGAAAGCTCGTCTAAAAGACGCCACTCGCGAAAGGCACGAGTCCGTTCCAGGCCCGCCCACAGATAATAATCCTCGTTCAACCGTGCCATGAGCCCACCTCGACGATAGTGTCGGAGAACCCATGTCTCGTCTGCGTGGCGAACGAATAAGACATTGCCCCGCCCCGGCCTTTCAGCTGTAACGAGGTTCTTTTCGCGCCAAAAGGACTCGACGAACCACCCGTCGGGCACACGATCGAATAATCCACCATCAAAGAGCGCGAACGCTGCACCAGTCCTCTGGACCCTGAGATCAGCCACCGGATCCTCCTCTCAGTGTGCCCGTCCGAACGGTTCTGAGAACCCTGGCTCCCGGAAAGTCTCGGGACCACCGAGCGCCGTAACCACGGCGCTGCAGAGCTCATCGACGCCAAGGTCGGTCATGCAGCGAAAGTGCCCGAGTGGGCACTCACGTTGGAAGCAGGGGCTGCACTCGAGGTCTAAGTAGAAAACGTCCTTCGAGTCCGTAAGCGGCGGCGTAAAGTGAGGCGAGGATGATCCGTAAATGCCCATCACGTGTGTGCCGACCGCCGCCGCAACATGCATCAACCCTGAGTCGTTGGTAACCGCGACTCTCGCGGCACCGAGAAGATCAATTACATCCGCTAGACTGGTCTCGCCACACAGATTGATCACGTTGGGATGATTGGCGGGACTGCTCACTGCATTTCCAAGCTCGTACTCTTTCTTGGATCCAAGGATCCAAACTTTCAAACCAACCCTTACCAGCCGCGAGGCGAGATCGGCATAGTATTTCAGTGGCCAGCGCTTCGCAGGACCATACTCCGCACCCGGAATGAGTGCTACCGCATCCGATTCGCTGTCGAGGCCAAGACGTTCAGTCGCGGCGCGCAGGTTGTTTCTGTCGATATTCAGCCGAGGTCTGGGAATGCTCGGTAACGCTGTCTCTTCTAGACCGAGGCCGAGCGCGACGAACCGTTTGATAGTTTGGTCCAGTCGCTCAGCGTCGAACGGACGAATATCGTTGATCAAACCGAAACGCCATTCTCCACGATAGCCCGTACGTGCGGGAACGGAAGCGAAGAAAGGCACAAGGGACGCCTTTAGAGACCTTGGCAACACGATCGCGCGCTGGAAGCCCTCCTGGCGAAGTTTGCGTGCAAGCCTCCAACGTTTGCCGATACCCAGTTCACCGTGCACCACTGGAAGCTCCCACGCGCGAGTCACTTCAGGCATTCGATCCAATACGGGAACCGACCAAGCGGGGGCAGCGACGTGAATCTCAGCGCTCAGATCTCGACTTACGAGGAGCTTATAGAGAGATTGTGCCATCACCGTGTCGCCGATCCACGACGGGCCCACAACGAGATACTTCGCGCCTGCGCTCACTCGGCTTTTTTGAGGGTATCGAAATAGCACTTTACTCCCGCCCTCACGTCGAGAAAGGCGCTATCGTAGCCCACCGATCTGAGCTTGGTGATGTCCGCCTCCGTAAAGCTCTGATATGCGTCCTCGAGGTGTTCGGGAAAAGGAATATAGCGTTTCTTTCCTTTGCCGTGCCACTCGAGAACGGCGTCCGCCAGCTCGTTAAAGGTCGTTGCCCGACCCGTACCCACGTTGAAAATCCCCGAGTGTTCGAGTCTCTCGTAAAACCACAGGTTGACTGCTACCACATCGTCTATGTAGATGAAGTCTCGACGCTGCTCGCCTTCGGCATACCCGTCGCTTCCTTCGAAGAGCCTCGCCTCACCATCACTACAAACCTGTTGATCTAGGTGAAAGGCAACGCTCGCCATCTCGCCTTTGTGAGCCTCACCGGGTCCGTACACGTTGAAATAGCGCAGCCCCGTGACCTGCGAAGATGCCTTCGGCAGTATCCGTTGGACATACTGATCGAAGAGAAGCTTGGAGTACCCGTAAACGTTCAGTGGTCGTTCGACAGCAACGTCTTCCTTGAACGAGTTGCTTGCTCCATACACCGCAGCCGATGACGCGTAGATGAACGGCACAGCAGCACCTAGACAGTACTCCAAGAGCTCTGTCGAATAACGATAATTGGTTTCCATCATGTAACGACCGTCCCATTCGGTCGTTACCGAACAAGCCCCCTGATGAAATACGCATCGGGGCTTAAATCCCAAACCGCTATTCAGGCGCGACAGGAGAAAATCCTTGTCCCAGTAGTCCGCGATCTCAGATCCAACCAGATTTTCAAACTTGTGACCGTCAGTGAGCTCATCCACCGCGAGAATCTCACACTCGCCCGCGTGGTTGAGTCCGCGCACAAGGTTGCTCCCCACAAAGCCGGCGGCTCCGGTCACGATGATCATGTCATCAGGTTTCGTCGTCGGGAATCAGACTGTAGTTAGTACCGCAATAAGGACATTTCGCGGCTCCGGTTGCCTCTATCGGCAAAAACACCTTGGGGTGAGAGTTCCAGAGATACATGTCTGGTAACGGACAATGTAACGGGAGCTTGTGCCGGGCGACGCGATAGTGCTGTTCCGCGTTCGGGGTCTTCAAGTCCTGTTCCACCCTTCCAGACCGCTTTCGCACGCTTGTCTCCTCAATCACCGGATTTGGATTATACCCACTACGCACCCAGAACCTCCGCCCATAGAGCGCCGACCCAAGCACACTCCTCGGTGAACGAATCGTTGCAGATATTTCGTCCGCCCTCGTTGAGCGCCACCAAAAAAAAGCCCCGCAAATGGTGCGGGGCTTTTCTCGTTATCAGCGAAACACGCCTAAACTATTTACATCATGCCGCCCATACCACCCATGCCACCCATATCCGGCGGCATGGCCGGCGCCGATTCTTCCTTCGGCTGCTCGGCAACCATAGCCTCAGTGGTCAGCAGCAAGCCTGCCACAGAAGCGGCGTTTTGGAGCGCGAGGCGTGTCACCTTTGTGGGGTCGATGATACCCTGCGCCACCAAGTCACCATACTCGCCTGTGGCTGCGTTGAACCCATGGTTTCCTTTTTCGTTCAGGACAGCGTTCAACACGACGGAGGCATCCTCGCCAGCATTAGATACAATCTGGCGCAGGGGCTCTTCCACTGCACGCCGCAAAATCTTGATGCCGTAATTCTGATCGGCGTTGTCGCCCTTAAGCTTATCGAAGGCGGACAGCGCTCGGACGAGGGCCACACCGCCACCGGGCACGACACCCTCCTCGACTGCGGCACGAGTTGCGTGCAGCGCATCCTCTACTCGAGCCTTCTTCTCTTTCATCTCGATCTCGGTTGCGGCACCGACTTTTATCACTGCCACCCCGCCCGCGAGCTTCGCAACACGCTCCTGGAGCTTCTCGCGATCGTAGTCGGAGCTCGATTCTTCAATCTCGTTGGCAATCTGATCGACTCGGCCCTTGATATCCGCTGCGGTACCCGCACCGTCGATGACCGTGGTGTTCTCCTTGGTGATCTGGACCTTCTTGGCCTCGCCCAAGTCCTCAAGCGTCGCCTTCTCTAGCGACAGCCCAACTTCCTCGGAGATGACCTGACCACCCGTGAGGATCGCAATGTCCTGGAGCATTGCCTTGCGTCGGTCGCCGAATCCAGGCGCCTTGACGGCGGCCACCTTGACGATACCGCGAATGTTGTTCACCACCAGCGTCGCGAGTGCCTCGCCTTCAACGTCTTCCGAGATAATCAGAAGCGGGCGACTCGACTTGGCAACACTCTCAAGTAGCGGAAGGAGATCACGGATGTTGGAGATCTTCTTGTCATGAATCAGTATGTGCGGACTTTCAAGCTGCACCGCCTGACTCTGTTGATCGTTGATGAAGTAAGGGGACAAATAGCCACGATCAAATTGCATGCCCTCGACCACCTCGAGCTCGTTGGCGAGCGCCGAGCCTTCCTCGACGGTGATCACACCCTCCTTGCCCACCTTCTGCATGGCCTCAGCGATGTTCGAGCCGATTTCTTGATCGGCATTCGCCGATATCGTGCCCACCTGAGCAATCGCTTTGTCGTCCTCGCAGGGCTGGGAAAGCTTTTCGAGCTCTTTGACCAGAGCAATAGAGGCTTTGTCGACGCCGCGCTTCAGGTCCATCGGATCCATGCCTGCTGCGACCGCCTTGAGCCCCTCCCTCAGCACGGCTTGTGCCAACACCGTGGCCGTTGTCGTGCCGTCGCCGGCCGCATCCGAAGTCTGGGACGCCACCTCTTTGACCATCTGGGCACCCATGTTCTCGAACTTGTCTTCGAGATCGATCTCTTTTGCCACGGATACCCCATCTTTGGTAACGGTGGGCGCACCGAAGCTTTTCTCCAGAACGACGTTGCGACCTTTCGGCCCCAGGGTCACTTTTACGGCCTCGGCCAGTACGTTGACGCCTGCGAGCATGCGCTGGCGCGCCTCGTCGGCAAATCTCACTTCTTTCGGCATTTCATGTCTCCTAAAGGAATTCTCTACAAATGGGTAACGGGTGTGTGCCGGGCATCAGCCCTCAATCACAGCCATGACGTCGTCTTCGCGCATGACCACCACTTCCTCGCCTTCCACTTTGACTTCGGTGCCCGAGTACTTGCCAAACAGGACGTTGTCTCCCGTCTTGAGGTCCAGGGGCCGAACCTCGCCGTTATCCAGCAGTTTTCCGTTACCCACAGCGATAACTTCGCCCTTGATGGGCTTTTCCGCCGCAGCGTCGGGGATCACGATGCCCCCTGGGGACGTTCGCTCTTCCTCGGTGCGCCGGATGACGACGCGATCATGTAAGGGACGAATCTTCATGGGATGGGTCTCCGTTTTCCAAGCCTATGATTTGACTAAATGTTTTTACGCATTAGCCGAGATTGTTATTAGCACTCGACCGAATGGAGTGCTAATAATAGGGACGGTCTCGCGAATTTCAAGGGTTCGCGATCCAAGTCATGACAAGGCGAGGTCGCCCAGCTATGCTTATCGGTTGATAATGAGGGGGGGGTGTCAGTCTTGAGGTCACGTCCGCTCCTGGTATTGACGACCTGCGCCAATCCGACGGAGGCCGATGAACTCGCGGCAGCCCTCGTGGAAGGGCGCCTGGCCGCCTGCGTCAACAGAGTGGAGGGCGTCGTGTCCACGTATCGATGGGAATCGAAACTGGAGCGGGACAAGGAAACGTTGCTGCTTATAAAGACGACCGAAGGATGTTTCGATGAGCTGGAGGGTGTGATTCGCGACCGAACGAGCTATGAACTACCGGAACTCATTGCTATCCCCTTCTGTAATGGCTCATCGGCATATCTCGACTGGCTGCACGCCTCGGTAAAAGACTGATGATCTACCGCATTAACTGCCGCTTATCCCTGGTTGCCGCCTTGGCTGTAATTGTCCCATCCCTCGCCGGGAGCATTACGGCAGCCCAGGAGGTCTTAAGGCCCGAAGCAGCTTTTCCGTACTCGCTGGAAACCTCTGAAGACCAGATCACCTTGGCGTTCCAGGTACAGGAAGGCTATTACCTTTATCGCGAGCGCTTCGGCTTCGAGAGCCTGACTGACGGCATCGTGCTTGGCGCAGCCATCTTCCCCCAGGGCAATATCTACGAAGACGAGTTCTTCGGCGTGATGGAGATCTATCGGGAGGAATTCGAGATTCGGATTCCCTACCAGCGGTCAGGCAATGTCGAAGAGGCTCAATTCCGCCTCATGCTGCAGGGCTGCGCGGATATCGGTTTGTGCTATCCGCCCCAGCGATGGGACAGCGCCCTTACCCTGCCTCCCAGATCCGCGAGCGGTGGATCCGTGCTGTCCGGTTTCCTGGCCGGGACTGCTAGCAGCGATGAAGTCCTCCCACCCGACGAGGCCTTTGTCATGGACACTCGGGTGGACAGCTCCAACGAAATCACCGTGAGCTGGATTATCCAGCCCGGCTACTACCTCTATAAGGACAAGTTCGAGTTCAGCGTCGATGGCCCGATTCAGCTGGGAACGGCGCGATTGCCCGATGGGGAGGCCACTGAAGACGAGTACTTCGGTGAGGTTGAAGTCTACTACGACTACGTCGAGGCTCAGCTCCCGTTCTCACGAGCCTCCCCGGATGCCGTCGACATCCAACTGACTGCACTCTATCAGGGCTGCAAGGTCGACAGCATTTGCTACCCGGTAATGGAGGGAACGCGCGAGCTCGGACTACTGGCCTCTAGCTCGTTCACCGCCCCCTCGTCCACCAGCTCGGCCCCTCTCATGGTCTCCGAACAAGATCGGCTGGCCAATGTGGTGATCAACTACCCCTTGTGGGCCGTCCTCGGGATGTTCTACGGCCTTGGGCTGCTGTTAGCTTTCACGCCCTGCGTGCTACCGATGGTGCCGATCCTGTCGGGCATCATCGCCGGGCAGGGAGCCAACGTAACCCCAACCAGAGGCTTCGCACTATCCCTCGCCTACGTGATGGGTATGGCGGTTACGTACACGGCCGGCGGTGCGCTGGCCGCACTGGCGGGCGGGCAGGTCCAGGCCGCTTTCCAGCAGCCCTGGATTCTGACACTGTTCGCAGGGCTCTTCGTGGGGCTTGCCATGGCGATGTTCGGTCTGTTTGAGCTGCAGATGCCCGCAGCCATCCAGACTCGGATTACGAACCTCTCAAACAATCAGCGGACTGGGACTTTCGCCGGCACGGCAATTATGGGCGCGTTATCCGCCCTGATTGTCACGACCTGCGTGGCCCCCCCGCTGGTCGCCACGCTCGCGGTTATCGGTCAGAGCGGCGACGTGGTGCGCGGCTCGGGCGCACTGTTCGCACTGAGTCTGGGCATGGGCTCACCATTGCTGGTGTTGGGAGCCTCGGCCGGGAAACTCTTACCGAAGGTAGGCCCGTGGATGAATACGGTGAAAGCAGCCTTCGGCGTCATGATGTTAGGGCTCGCGATTTGGATGATGGAACGCGTCCTACCAGGGAGCGTAACGCTGGCCCTTTGGGCACTTTTGGTCTTCCTGAGCGGCGTCTTTCTGGGGGCCTTCGAGCCTTTACCCGCTGCGCCCTCACCCGCACGACGGCTAAGTAAGGGGCTCGGCGTGCTCGCCTGCCTGTATGGGGCGCTGATGATCGTGGGCGTCACACTCGGCGGCGATGATCCGCTAGAGCCGATCCCGCGAGGATCTCTACTCGCAGGCCCGATGGGCAGTGCAGAAACAGCTCACCTCGCTTTCGAGCCCATCGAATCTGTCGCAGAGCTCGAAGTCGCACTGGCGGCGGCACAGGAGGCCGGCATGCCGGTGATGGTGGATTTCACGGCAGACTGGTGTGTCGCGTGCAAGGAATATGAGGAGTACACGTTCCCTGATGCCGAGGTCATGGCTGCTCTGGATCCTTTCGCATTACTGCAGATAGACGTAACCGAAAACAACGATGATGACCAGGCGCTGCTCCAGCATTTTTCTAGCTTCGGACCGCCAACCATTGCCTTCTTTGATCGGTATGGGCAGGAGCGGGAAGCGTACAAGCTCGTCGGCTTCGTCGGTGCAGAGCAGTTCAACGCCCACGTTCGTCAACTCGCTTCCCTATAATCAATAATCAAGATCACAACGGCGAAAGCTCATGACACGTACCGCACTTTTGACGCTCGTACTGAGTGCCACCGCTATCGTGGCGTACCTCGGCTACCGTGTTCTGCTACCCCAACCCTCCGCACCAGCGGCCTCCG
>CAYLKA010000013.1:11418-28612 GCA_964384125.1 uncultured Gammaproteobacteria bacterium
GCGTACCTCGGCTACCGTGTTCTGCTACCCCAACCCTCCGCACCAGCGGCCTCCGAGACTGCCGGGGCCGTGGAGAGCCTTCCAGACTTCTCGCTCGCCGACCTTTCCGGAGGAATGCAATCCATCCGCAGCTGGCCCAACGAGGCCCTGGTCATCAATTTCTGGGCAACCTGGTGCGCGCCCTGCTTGAGAGAGATCCCCCTCCTAAAAGAATTCCAGGAACAGCATGCGGAGCGCCCCGTCCAAGTCATCGGTATCGCTGTCGACCGCTTGGAGCCGGTACAGGAATTCGCGCGCGAGATAGAGTTCAACTACCCGATCCTGGTCGGAGAGACCGAAGGCATCAATGCGGCTGCCTCATTTGGCGTGGATTTCTTCGCACTCCCCTTCACGGTGTTTACTGATACTGAGGGGGCCATCCTGGGAGTCCACACGGGCGAGATCCATCCGGAAGATCTCGAAAACCTGAGCACTACCCTTGCCGAACTCGGATCCGGGGCTATCGACCGCGCTGTCGCGCGGACCAGGCTGACCGGATTCAGATAACTGAAACTTCTCTAAAATGCCGCTAAATGCGGCTAAATTGTGTAAAATAACCTATATTTTCGGCGATCTTGCACAATGGCAAAATTCCTGTTGATCAATGGTCCAAATCTGGGACTCCTCGGTAATAGAGAGCCCGATGTCTACGGCGCAACCACGCTGGAAGCAATCGAGACGCACCTCAAGAAGCTGGCCAAGAAACGGGGACACCAGCTGACCTGCTTCCAGAGCGACGCCGAGCATGAGCTCCTCAAGAGCATCCACGATGCTCCTGAAGAAAATATCGATCTCATTCTCTTTAACCCTGCAGCCTTTACCCATACCAGCATCGTACTCAGAGATGCGCTGCTCGCGGTCAGGGTTCCGTTCATTGAGATCCACCTATCCAACGTAGCCGCTCGCGAGGACTTCAGGCAGCATTCGTTCTTCTCGGATATCTCGGTAGGCACGATCGCAGGCTTTGGTGTAACGAGTTACGAGCTGGCCCTCATTGCTGCCGAACGTCACTTGGGCTAGAGGCGACAACTGATGGACATTAGAAAAGTAAAAAAGCTAATAGAGTTGCTCGAGGAATCCGGAATCGCCGAGATCGAGATCTCCGAAGGCGAGGAGTCGGTTCGCATCAGCCGCTACTCCACCACCGCACAGCCAACCCCGACCATCGTCCAAGACACGGTGCCTCCGGCCATCTCTGTAGCAGCAGTTGGAGCAAATGAAGCCTCGGCAACCACTTTGGCCCCTGTTGAGACCTCGAAGCAGGGACACGAGATTACCGCTCCCATGGTTGGCACCTTCTACGCAGGATCGGCCCCCGGCTCTAAACCCTTTGTACAGATAGGCAGTAAGGTCGAAATAGGCGATACGCTTTGCATCGTCGAGGCCATGAAGATGATGAACCAGATAGAGTCCGACGTCAGTGGACAAATCGTGAGCATCCTAGCCGAGAACGGCGACCCGCTGGAATTCGGCCAGGTACTCTTCATCATAGAAGAATAATCCCAATGTTGGATAAGGTCCTGATTGCGAATCGTGGGGAAATCGCCCTGCGGGTACTTAGGGCGTGCCAGGAGCTGGACATCAAGACCGTTGCCGTGCACTCCACGGCCGATGCGAACCTCAAGCACGTCCTCCTCGCAGATGAGACGGTTTGTATAGGGCCTCCACCCTCGGCCGATAGCTATCTCAACATGCCCGCCATTATCGCGGCCGCAGAGGTCACTGATGCAACTGCCATCCATCCCGGTTACGGATTCCTATCCGAGAACGCAGATTTCGCTGAGCGTGTGCAGGGAAGTGGTTTCGTTTTTATCGGCCCCGAACCTCAGGCTATTCGCCTCATGGGTGACAAGCTTTCGGCGATTAAGGCAATGAAGGCAGCGGGTATCCCATGCGTGCCGGGCTCAGAGGGCGGCTTGTCGGACAACAACCAGGAGAACGCGAGAATCGCAAAGGAACTCGGTTATCCAATCATAATTAAGGCCGTTGGCGGCGGCGGTGGAAGGGGCATGCGTGTCGTGCACAGTGAGGCCTCCCTTTTTAACGCTATCTCTATCACAAAGGGCGAGGCGTTGGCAGCGTTCGGTAATGGACAGGTCTACATGGAGAAATTTCTCGAGCGTCCCCGCCATATCGAGTTCCAAGTCCTTGCTGACAACCATGGGAACGCAATCCACCTGGGCGAACGGGATTGCTCAATGCAAAGGCGACATCAGAAGGTAGTGGAAGAGGCGCCCGCTCCCGGGATCTCTCACGAGGTCAGAATGGAGATGGGCTCCCGGTGCACAGAAGCGTGCCTCGACATTGGTTATCGCGGAGTAGGCACGTTCGAGTTTCTATATCAGGATGGGGACTTCTTCTTCATCGAGATGAACACCCGGATTCAAGTGGAGCACCCGGTAACCGAGATGGTCACCGGCATCGACATCGTCAAAGCTCAGATTCTGATTGCCGACGGCGAGCCAATACGCCAGCGACAAGACGAAGTTCAATGGTCCGGCCATGCGCTCGAGTGCCGCCTCAACGCAGAGGATCCAAAGACTTTCATGCCATCCCCCGGCACGGTCAGTCTGTGGCATGCGCCAGGCGGCCCTGGAATACGTATAGACAGCCATTTATATGGCGGCTATACCGTTCCACCCAATTACGACTCCCTAATTGCTAAGGTGATCGCTCACGGGGACAGCCGAGAAACCGCGATTGCTAGGATGAACGCAGCCTTAAGTGAGCTCGTAGTGGAGGGTATTCGAACTAACGTGCCACTCCATCAGGAAATCTTTCAGCACGCCACTTTCAAGGCTGGAGGAACCGATATCAATTACCTCGAGAAGAGGCTCGGACTCAAGTAACGCTCTCATGTCTTGGCAAGAGCTGCGGATCGTTGTCGGCGGGCCCGAGGTACCGCGAGTGGAAGCCCTTCTAAAACTTGCAGGCGCCGTGGCACTCAGTCTGGCCGGTGAAAGTGAACAGGAGTTGCTGGAGCCGCCTCCCGGAGAAACGCCTTTGTGGTCTTCCGTCGCTCTCACAGCACTATTCTCTCAGGGGACATCCCTCGACGCAGTAGCCACCATTCTGAGCAGTGACCTTCCGGGTACGGCAATCACATCTCGCGACATTTCTGACACGGACTGGGAAGGCTCCTGGGCACGGCGCCCCAAGACTCAGCACGTTGGGAATCAGCTCCTGTTGACGGCAGCGGACGCGGACATCGAAAACAACACACGCACACTTGTGCGCCTCAATCTGGGGCTAGCTTTCGGGACAGGCGAGCATCCGTCGACCCGGCTGTGCCTGGAATGGCTCGATGCCGAGCTTCAGCCGGGAGCGAGAATGTTGGATTACGGCTGTGGCTCAGGGATCCTGGCGATCGCGGCCCTACAATTGGGCGCAACTTACGCTTGGGCTGTCGACGTAGACCGGCAGGCTCTGACTGCGACACGGGAAAACGCACGCCTGAACGAAATTAACGATACCCTCTGGATCGGCAAACCCGAGGATCTATCGCCCGTGCAAGCCGATCTAGTCATGGCGAACATTCTTGCGGGCACGCTGAAGGACCTCACGGAGGTCTTCTATCAGTCAACGAAGCCCGGAGGTCGATTAGTGCTCAGTGGCATCCTGGAATGTCAGAGTGAGGAAGTGCGCCGACATTGTGGTCATCGGTTTGGCCCCTTTGTGGAAAAGCACTCCGATGGGTGGATCTTACTATCTGCGCCACGCCGAGAAGCACCATCCTGTCAATGAGCGCCGGGATCCGAATCGGTAACGTGCAGTTTCCCAACCGCCTGGCATTGGCACCGATGGCGGGCATTTCCGATCCACCATTCCGTCGCCTATGCGCAGAACTCGGTGCGGCAATGACGCCTAGCGAGATGATCGCGGCCGACACTCGACTCTGGAAAACTGACAAGTCGCAGCGACGTCTGAACGCGTGGCGCACCATAGGCCCACGGATCATCCAGATCGCGGGATTTGATCCCGAAATGATGGCCGATGCGGCCATCGCTGCCGAAGGGCTTGGGGCCGACATCGTGGATATCAATATGGGCTGTCCGGCGAAGAAGGTTTGTCGTCGACTGGCGGGCTCAGCGTTACTGCGAGATCCCGACTTGGTATGCCGCATTCTCGATCAAGTCCTTGCTCGTGTCGCGGTCCCGGTGACCTTAAAAATCAGAACAGGCTGGTGCCCCGAATCTCGAAACGGGACCGAGATTGCACGCATCGCCGAAAACTGTGGGGTTGCCGCACTAACGGTTCACGGGCGCACAAGAGCGTGCCGATTCGCCGGCCACGCCGAGTACGACACGATTCGGAAAATAAAAAAAATAGTGAGCATTCCAGTTATTGCCAACGGCGACATTGATTCACCGGCAAAGGCAAAATCAGTTCTTGACTACACCTCCGCTGATGCAGTCATGATCGGTCGAGGTGCGCGCGGCAAACCTTGGATATTTACTCAAATTAATTCGCATCTGACTAACAAGTCGCACGTTGAGCTTCCCTTAATCTCCGTCCGTGATATCATCCTTTCCCACCTCGACAGTCTGTACTCCTTCTACGGAGAGTTCACGGGGGTTCGCGTTGGTCGCAAACATTTGACCTGGTACACACAGTGTCAAGGTGGTGCGCACGACTTTCGTCAACGAGTTGTGCGTGTGGAGACAGCTCGAGAACAACTCGAACTGACGCGTTTGTTTTTAGAAAAAATTCCGCACAAAGACATTTTCGAGTGCGGCCATCCGCGGGGAGAACGCGGTGACCAGATCGACGAGCAGCAAAAAAACGCCCAAAAAGAAAAAGGAAAAGACGGGAAGGGCAGCGGCTCGTGTTGGACTACCAAAAATGCCGCTTAGTGCGCTGACCGATGAGGCACTTAGGAGCTACCTAAAGAGCCTCAATGGCCACAAGCCTGCCGAGTTATATCAGCTCGTAATGGGTGAGGTGGAAAAACCGTTGTTCAAAACGGTAATGGACTATACGGCTGGAAATCAGAGTCAAGCGGCCGAAATCCTCGGTATCAATCGTGGCACGTTGCGTAAGAAGCTGAAGAACTACAAGCTGCTGGGCGGATGAACCGCCAAGAAAACCAGACTCGCCGTGCCCTCATTAGCGTGTCTGACAAATCCGGGCTGATCCCGTTAGCTCAAGCGTTGACGAAACTCTCATTCGAGATCGTTTCAACCGGCGGCACCGCCAAGGCTCTGCGTGCCTCGGGTATAGCGGTAACGGATGTTTCGGCTCTGACCAATTTTCCCGAAATCATGGATGGGAGAGTGAAGACTCTTCACCCTGCCGTTTACGGTGGGCTCCTCGCACGCACGGGAATCGACGAAAGCGTGTTGGCCGAGCACGGCATCGGGTGGATTGATCTCTTGGTGGTCAATCTCTATCCTTTCGAGTCCACTGCAACCCGCCCGGATTCCACTCTCGAACTAGCGATAGAGAACATCGATGTAGGTGGGCCTGCCATGCTCCGAGCCGCCGCAAAGAACCATGACCGGATCACAGTGGTCATTGAACCAGGCGACTACCCGCGAGTTCTAGAAGCGTTGGAAAAAGGTGAACCTCCCTTGGAACTCAGAAGAGAGCTGGCCGTCAAGGCCTTTCGTCATACCTGCGCTTATGACGGAGCGATCAGCAGTTATCTCAACCAAACCTTTTTCGAGGACCGTTTCCCGGAGGCGCTCTCGGTCACCGCGGCCCGAACCACCAGTCTCCGGTACGGAGAGAACCCTCATCAGAAAGCAGCGCTCTATCGACTGCATGGAGCTCATCGTTCCGGGATCGCGGATACGCACCAGGTCCAGGGAAAACCCTTGAGCTTCAACAATATTGCGGACACCGATGCCGCGCTGCAGTGCGCCGGAGCATTCGAAGAATGTGCATGTGTCATCGTAAAACATGCTAACCCCTGCGGCGCGGCACTGGCGTCGACGCCGCTCGACGCCTATGAAAAAGCGTACCGAACGGACCCGACATCGGCCTTCGGAGGCATCATCGCTTTGAACCGCACACTAGACGGCGAGACCGCCAGCGCCATTATCGAACGGCAATTGGTGGACGTAATCGTTGCACCGAAACTCGATGATGACGCCCGCAGCGTGCTCGAAAAGAAGCCGAACATACGCGCCTTAGAAGCTGTGATACGGGCAACTGACGGAGAAACCGAAGACCTAGAACTTCGCAGTGTAGCCGGTGGTCTCTTGGCGCAGCAAAGTGATTTCGGGACCTTGGACGACGTCGACCTTCGAACTGTCACGAAGCGCGAGCCAACCGCTACGGAAATCGAGGATTTGCGTTTCGCTTGGACGATTGTGAAGTACGTGAAATCCAATGCCATAGTTTATGCCAGTGGACGAGAGACGTTGGGGGTCGGTGCGGGACAAACGAGTCGTGTGATCAGTGCCCGAATTGCCGCAATGAAAGCCGGCGAAGAGGGCTTGGACCTAAAGGGGGCAGCCATGGCGTCGGATGCTTTTTTCCCGTTCAGGGACAGTATTGATATTGCCGCCAGTCACGGCATTACCTGCGTCATTCAACCAGGCGGATCCATTCGCGATGAAGAGGTGATTCTGGCCGCGGATGAGCACGGCATCGCCATGGCTCTAACAGGTATGAGGCACTTTCGTCACTAATTGGCGCCGTGACAGGAGACATTGAGTCATGAAGGTTCTGGTCGTGGGTGGCGGAGGCCGCGAGCATGCATTGGCTTGGAAGCTTGCGCAGTCTGCGCTAGTTTCCGAAATCCTCGTGGCACCGGGAAACGCCGGCACCGCAAGCGAGGCTAAAACTCGCAACGTTGATATCAGCGCCGAAGATCTCAGTGGTCTGCTCAAACTCGCGCAAACCGAGGGTGTAGAGCTTACGGTTGTCGGGCCGGAGCAGCCGCTCGTAGCAGGACTCGTCGACCTCTTCGAAGAATCCGGACTAAAGTGCTTCGGTCCCAGCGCCGCTGCTGCACGTCTAGAGGGTTCGAAGGCTTTCACGAAGGCCTTTCTAGCACGAAACAAGATTCCTACCGCCGCCTACCGGACTTTCGATGAACTCGATGCGGCCCTTGAGTATGTCCGCTCACACGATCTACCTCTGGTCGTGAAGGCGGACGGGTTAGCCGCTGGAAAAGGCGTGATCGTTGCCGAAACACTTCGAGAAGCCGAGGACGCGCTTCGAAGCATGCTCGAGCAAAACGTCTTTGGGGAGGCCGGTTCGAATGTAGTGATTGAAGAGTTTCTGCACGGTGAAGAGGCCAGTTTTATCGCTATGGTAGATGACAGGCGAATCGTGTCGCTTGCGAGCTCTCAGGATCACAAAAGACGTGACGAGGGAGACAGGGGTCCGAATACAGGCGGAATGGGCGCCTACTCCCCTGCCCCGATCATCACTAACCAAATTCACGAGCGCATCATGCAGCAGATCATCCTACCAACCGTCGAGGGGATGCATTCCGAGGGTATGGCTTATCGAGGTTTTCTGTATGTTGGACTGATGATCGATCCATCGGGCAATTCGAAGGTGCTGGAATTCAACTGTCGATTCGGCGACCCTGAAACGCAACCCGTACTGGCAAGACTTAATTCGGATCTCGCAGCACTGTGTTTGGCTGCATTCGATGGGTCACTGGAATCAATCGAAATCAGCTGGGACCCTAGAGCTGCTCTCGGGATCGTGATGGCGAGCGGTGGTTACCCTGGAAGCTATACCAAGGGCGTTGGGATTTCTGGCCTCGATGCGCTGTCGGGGGAACATACTAAAGTGTTTCACGCGGGCACACGCCTCGAGGATGGGCGCATAGTGACCAGCGGCGGTCGGGTACTTTGCGCCGTAGCACTCGGCAAAAACGTCACCGAGGCCGCGACGCGCGCTTACGGGGTCGTGGACCGAATCAGTTGGGAGGGAGCGTTCTACCGACGGGATATCGGGTATCGGGCCATAGAGCGCGAACGCACTGAAGGGGGAAGCTAGCGCTTCATTGCTTCGAAGAATTCTGCATTGGTTTTGGTGTCCTGTAGTTTGCCCAACAGGAACTCTATAGCCGCCAGTTCGTCCATCGGGTGCAAAACCTTTCTCAGCACCCAAATCTTCTGCAACTCATCAGGCTCGGTTAAGAGTTCCTCTTTCCTTGTCCCCGAGCGGTTTATATTGATTGACGGAAAAACCCTCTTCTCGGAAACCCGGCGATCCAGATGGGTCTCCCAATTACCGGTTCCCTTGAACTCCTCGTAGATGACCTCATCCATCTTCGAACCCGTGTCGATCAGCGCAGTCGCGATAATGGAGAGACTACCACCCTCCTCGATGTTTCTAGCCGCACCGAAAAACCGCTTTGGCCTCTGCAGGGCGTTAGCATCGACACCGCCCGTCAAAACCTTGCCTGAGGACGGTACGACCGTATTGTAGGCTCGCGCCAATCTAGTGATCGAGTCCAGCAGAATCACGACATCACGCTTGTGCTCTGTAAGCCGCTTGGCCTTCTCGATGACCATCTCCGCGACCTGAACGTGCCTGGTCGCAGGCTCATCGAAGGTGCTAGAGACAACCTCTCCCCTAACGGTCCGCTCCATCTCGGTGACTTCTTCGGGGCGCTCATCTATCAGCAGCACGATGAGGTCGCACTCCGGTTGGTTAGCGACGATAGAGGCTGCTATGTTCTGCAGCAACATCGTCTTTCCGGCCTTAGGCGGAGAAACGATCAGTCCACGCTGCCCTTTGCCGATGGGGGCGACCATATCGATAATCCGGGCCGTCAGGTCTTCCGTGCTACCGTTTCCCTGCTCGAGCTTCAATCGCTGGGTCGGGAAGAGCGGTGTCAGATTCTCAAAGAGAACCTTATTCTTCGCATCTTCGGGCCCGTCATGGTTTATTTCGCCCACCTTGAGCATGGCGAAATATCGCTCCCCGTCCTTGGGTGGGCGAATCAGGCCGGAAACCGTATCCCCGGTTCTCAGGTTGAATCGTCGGATCTGGCTCGGTGAAACATAGATATCATCGGGCCCCGCCAGGTACGAGCTGTCGGCAGAGCGCAGGAAGCCAAAACCGTCCTGTAGGATTTCCAAGACGCCCTCACCGAAGATGTTCTCGCCTTGCTGAGCGTGCGCCTTGAGGATCGAGAAGATGATGTCCTGCTTACGGGAGCGTGCCAGGCTTTCCAGTCCCATGGACCGCCCAAGATCGACAAGCTCTGACGCCGGACGAGTCTTTAGCTCGGCCAGATTCATAGCGCTTTTAGTCAGTTCGAGTTCCGCAGCCGGGATGACACTGAGATCCTCGTTATCGGGAAACTCTTCGCGTTTCCTCCTGCGGGAATTTCTCTTTTTTCCGTTGCCGTCTCGCTGCTGCCTCTGGCCGGTTTTCGACCGGGCTCGTGCTGAATTACCCAAGTATCCCCTCACGGTTTGCCTACCAATATGAAAAAAACTACGCCTCTGAATCGATATGTTGGTCTATGAAGGAGGTCAACATCCCTTTAGCGATCGCGCCCACCTGTTGCCCCTCGACGGAACCACCTTTCAACAGGAGCAATGTCGGTATGCTGCGGACGCTGTACCTGTGCGGAGTCTGCGGATTCTCGTCGATATTGATTTTTACCACCCTTAAACGACCTTCGTATTCTTCCGCGATCGTGTCCAGGATTGGTGCAATCATCTTGCAAGGCCCACACCATTCCGCCCAGAAATCCAAAAGCACTGGACAATCGGACTTAACTACATCGTCTTCGAACTGGCTGTCAGTCGTGTGCAGAATATGATCGCTCACCTACTAGATCCTCCGATCCTAATTCGTCTCTTCTCGAAAAAGTTGCCACCGGACGGTTAAGTCCATAAAAGCCTTGGCTAAGCTAAAGTGACGGCGGGTGCCCGGTCAGGCACAATAATGTTGCTGCTTATCGCTTCCTTACGACACTTGCGGGAATACAGTGGGTATCTGAGGAGGCGAGTTCTCTCGCCTAATTAACGCTGTTTTTAACCGTTGAGAACGTAATTTGCAAGTTTTTACGAGCGGATCTGCCACCTCGCCGGAGCCGGAAGACCACCTGACCGAGCTCGAATTCAGCTCCCTATCACTTCCTCAAGAACTCCATCAGGCTATAGCTGAGGCGGGTTTCCATCATTGCACTCCCATCCAGGCAAGCAGCCTGCCGCTAGCTCTGTCTGGCCGTGATGTGGCCGGGCAGGCTCAAACCGGAACGGGCAAAACCGCTGCCTATCTCGTAGCCTTATTTTATCAACTCGCCAACTCGGAGCCGATTCGGGCTCGGGACCCCGGACCGAGGGCGCTCATCCTAGCCCCTACTAGGGAGCTCGCGGTGCAAATCCACGCCGACGCGGTTCAGCTCGGACGACACATGCCTTTCAAACTCGGACTCGCCTTCGGGGGTACTGACTACGAGAAGCAGAGAAACGAGTTAGCAGCGGGGGTCGACGTCTTGATCGGCACGCCGGGGCGGATCATCGACTACTTCAAGCAAAAGGTCTTTTCCTTCCGCCGTACTCAGGTGCTGGTTCTTGATGAGGCGGACCGTATGTTCGATTTGGGCTTCATCAAGGACATTCGCTTCGTGTTGCGACGCTTGCCGGAGAGAGAACGGAGGCTCAACCTCCTATACTCGGCAACGCTCTCGCACCGGGTGTTAGAGCTCGCTTATGAGCACATGAACGAACCCGAACTCATACGGATCGAGCCTGACAAGATGACGGTCGACCGGGTGCGCCAGAGCATCTACTTCCCATCGAACCAAGAAAAGATTCCTTTATTGATCACACTCCTTAGCCAAATGGATGCGCGGCGAACAATGGTCTTTGTCAACACGCGCCGTGAAGCGGACAGGCTACAGAACTTTCTCGAATTCAATGGCATTCACGCCCGAGCAATCTCCGGCGATGTGCCGCAAAAAAAGCGGCTCAGAATGTTCAAAGACTTCCTGTCTGGCGATCTCCCAGTCCTGATCGGAACGGACGTCGCTTCACGTGGGCTCCACGTTCCCGACGTGAGCCACGTGTTTAATTACGACCTACCTCAGGATCCCGAGGATTACGTGCATCGCATCGGTCGTACGGCCAGGGCCGGCGCGTCAGGGGACGCCATCAGTTTCGGCTGCGAGAACTACGCCATGTCGTTACCAGAGATCGAGCAGTTCATAGGACGGAAGATCCCCGTAGAACAGATAGACCCTGAGGCCCTGGTACCGATAAAAACCCCACCTCGGCGTCCAAAGACAGCGCGTTCGAAAAAACCTCGTTCTTCGTCGGATGGGGGTAGAAGGAAAGGCCATCGTCAACGTAAAAGACCATAGAGGGCGCGCTAGACCGTTGCTTTTGTCAGCCCTCCGTCAATTCGTGCACACCATCAACAGCGGGAAATTGCTCTATCGTCCTGGGAGGGTGCCTAGAATCAGGGCATCTGATGGCCAGAGTCGAGCCTAGCCCGAAATCGCTAGCCGCTTTGAGCACGGCGACGCTATCCTCTATCAGCAGTGTTCGGGGCGGATCGAATCCCTCTCTCGCGTGAAACCGATCCCAGAACTCGTGCGTCTCTTTGGGAACATCGAACTCGTGGGATGAGAACACGTCATCTACGTGCTTATCCAAACCCGTCTGCTCAATCTTTATGGCAAGCGTATCCGGGTGAGCGTTGGTTACTAGTAGCAGACGCTTACGCCTCCTCCGCACGGAAGCCAGAAAATCCGTTGCCCGCGGAAAGAAGCGGATACGATGCTGATGCTCGCGCTTCAGAGCCCGTATGTCTATGTCCAGATCCTGGCTCCAGTGATCGATACAGTACCAGGCGAGCCTCCCCTCTAGGGCTCTATAGCGTGCCAGCAATTCCTCGCGCGCGCGATCCTCACTTAACCCGTGGCGCTTTGCATAATGAGAGGGGATCAACTCCAGCCAGAAAAAATTATCGAATGCCAAATCTAACAGCGTTCCGTCCATATCGACCAACACCGTATCGATCCTCTCCCAGGAAATCATCGATGGTGGCGAAGCCTGTGTCCTTGTATGGGGCGCCGACATAGCTGGTTATGATACTGAAACAGGGAGACCCAGGAAGCATGGAACTGCGTATTCAGCGGAAGCTACTCGAGGAACTAACGAAGATCGCCGACACCGCAGGCGACGCGATAATGGCAGTCTATGAAGGTGATTTCACCGTCGAGTTCAAAGATGACAAATCACCGCTAACAGAAGCCGATCGCGCTTCACACCGCATCATACGAGATAGCCTGGCCTCCCTAACACCCGATTTGCCAGTGCTCTCTGAGGAGTCTAGTGCTGAAGAAATCGAGTCCCGGTGCGACTGGCAGTGCTATTGGCTGGTCGATCCGTTGGATGGCACAAAGGAGTTCGTTAAGCGCAACGGCGAATTCACCGTCAACATCGCGCTCATCGAAGACAACCGCGCGGTACTCGGTGTAGTAGGAGCACCCGCTCTTAACATCGCATACCGCGGAGCGTTGGGTTTGGGGGCCTGGCGCCGTGGCGCCGACGGGCTTAGCGTGCCGATTCGGGTCTCCAGGGCGCATTCAAGACCTCTTAGGGTCGTGGGCAGCAGGAGCCATCCGAGTGCGGAGCTCGCGAGCTTCCTGGAGGCGTTAGGTGCCCATGAGCTAAAGCCCATCGGAAGCTCATTGAAAATCTGCCTCGTTGCGGACGGCCAGGCAGATATTTACCCCCGTCTCGGGCCCACCTCTGAATGGGATACAGCGGCGGCGCAGGCTATCCTCGAGAGCGCCGGTGGGGGTATGATGGACTTGGCCGGTCAGACGCTGAGTTATAACACTAAGGATGACTTGTTAAACCCCCAATTCCTGGCATTTGGGGACCCTGAGCGACAATGGCTACAGGCGGTTCGTAGCGAGTAGTGGCAGAAAAGATCGAAACTGACGTCTTCAAAAATGTAGGGCGACTCAAAGAGTTGCGTGTCGAGCATCAAGACCTAGACCAGGTCATCTCTCGACTGGGTGACGACCCACACGTGGATCAAATCATGTTGAGGCGCTTGAAAAAGCGCAAGCTCATGATCAAGGACATGATCACCCAGATCGAAAGCGACCGGATCCCAGATCTGAACGCTTAACGCGGGCTCAAGGTTCAGCCAGCACGTTGTCGGGAACGACAGCGTCGAAGGTGTATTGCAGCCGCATGCGCGAGGTGCTGGGGTGTCTGCTGACTGTGCGACGAGCCCACCGGTTATAGGATAGTCGACGTTACGAGTGCACAGGAGCACGCTATGGCAACAGGGCATCCTCAAAATAAAAGACCGGACTGGATAAAGACCGCATGCTTTGTAGTCATTGCCGGCTATTTCATCTCGAAAGTCCTACCCCTACTGCGGGGCGTACCCATCGCGGATCTCTTTGATATCGGGAATCCCTCACTATTCGGGCTCACCGCAGCGTTAAGCGCAATGATTCTGATTCTCCGCTCACCGCAGATCCTGAAATCTGCAACCCTTATCGAAACCAGCGAAGCAAGAACCGTTGCGCTCTCATTCGCTTTCGTTTTCATCCTGATGGCTGCCTATTACATTCTCCGGCCGGTCCGGGACGCCATGGCCAGCGACTGGTCGAATACTGAGATCAGCGTACTCTGGAATATTCAGCTTGTTTTAAGCACCGCGGTCGTCGCGTTGTATGGTTTCGCTTGCTCACGCGTGCGCTTCAAGTATCTGGTCCCCAGCGTCTACGTGTTTTTCGCGGTTACATTTGTCGGTTTCTATTTCGGCGCCAGCGCTATTGACGATCGCGTGCTGCTCGACAAGGCCTTCTATCTCTGGGTCACACTATTCAGCCTTATGCATCTTTCGGTCTTCTGGAGCTTCATGGCAGACCTCTTCAGTAAGGAGCAATCGCGCCGCGTTTTTGCATTTATCGCAGCCGGTGCCAGCGCCGGTGCTGCCGTAGGCCCGTTAGTCGCAAGCCAGATCGTAAGCGATATCGGAACAGACAACCTCATGCTAATGGCGTCCGCCATGCTGCTAATACCAATTCCCATAATCTTCTATTTGCAGCGCTTGAAGAGTGTTGATTTACATAATGAAAATATCCAAGCCGACCTTAGCGCAGCAAAGATCGGTGGTAATCCGTTCGCAGGCTTTAAGAGCTTTTTTACAAATCCGTATCTCCTAGCAATTGGCGCTTTTATACTGCTCTACACGACGATAAGCTCGTTTGTGTATTTTGAACAAACCAACTTATTGCGCGAATTCACTCGCGAGGAACGCACCGCGATACTCTCCAGTTTAGCTGCCGTGGTTAACATACTGACCTTCGGCTTGGGGTTGTTCGCGACGAGCCGATTAGTCACCAAGCTCGGCATGCCCGCAACCCTCGCACTGGTTCCAGTGTTTATTTGTGCTGGTCTAATAATCCTCGCGTTTGCACCGATTCTGACGGTGCTACTAGCGCTACAAGTCGCACGACAAGCGGGCAACTATGGCATCACTCGTCCGGCACGGGAGATGTTATTTACCAGTGTGGACCGAGAAACTCGCTTCAAATCGAAGCCGGTTATAGACGTGGCGGTCTATCGTGGTGGCGACGCGGCCAGCAGCATTGCGTTCGCGGGTCTAACTGACGGCATTGGGTTCGGAGTTGGAGCAATGGCGGGGATCGGTGCGGGTATCGCCGCCGTGTGGGCCTTGGCGGGCGTCTACCTCGGGCGTGCCTTTAGCAAGAGAACTGAGCAGGAGGACAGCGCCGGGGCGATCTCCATCGGGATTCAGGAGCAGCGAGAAGCGGCAACATAGTTACTGGTGATCAGTCTGCCATTCTGGAGTTCCACTCTACTTGCCGGGCGGGTACTGCCAGGATCTAGAGACCTCACCAAGTGATTGGGAGACAATATAGATCACTATTTTAATTTAACTTTTTGCGCCACTCCCGCCGCCTGTTGGCCACCTTAACCGGCCGACGAGGCTAACTTGCCAAAGGGGCGGGGTTTGAGGCTAGGATATAGGGGGGGCTAAGGGCGCCCTCTTTTAATAAAACAAGAAAAAAACCTTAAATAAAACAAGAAAGAAGAACTTCAAGGGGGCCTTGTGGCTGAATCTTATAAGACCGAACAGATCCGTAACATTGCTGTAGTCGGACACGCGGGATCAGGGAAAACCACCCTAATCGAGGCATTGCTGCAAAAGGCAAGCGCGATCCCCTCCGCGGGCTCGGTGCAAAAGGGCACAACGGTCTGCGATTTCACGGATCAGGAAAAGCGACTACATCACTCTCTCGACACGGCCACGTGTCACCTGGACCACGACGACCGCCACATCAATCTGATAGACACGCCAGGCTATCCCGATTTCATGGGGCGAGCATTGGGAGTGCTCCCGGCCGTCGAAACCGCCGCCATCGTGGTCAGCGGGCAAGCGGGCGTCGAACTTGTCACGCAGCGAATGATGGATTTCACTGCCGAGCGGAACCTCTGCCGACTGATCATCGTAAACCAGATCGACATGGACGACATTAATCTACACGCCGTTCTGCGCGAGATCAGAGATACTTTCGGCAAGCACTGTTTGCCGCTGAATCTGCCAGCTGACAATGGAAAAACCGTTGCGGATTGTTTCTTCGAGCCTTCCGATTCAACGCCGGATTTTGCTTCAATCGAAGCAGCGCATACTGAGATGATCGATCAGGTGGTCGAACTCGACGACGACCTCATGGAGCTCTACCTGGAACAGGGAGCGGATATCTCCATCGACCAGCTACACGACCCATTTGAGCGGGCCCTTCGGAGAGGACATCTGATTCCGATCTGCTTCGTCTCCGCGGAGACTGGCTCCGGGCTGAATCAGCTTTTACGCGTCTTTTCTCAGCTCATGCCCAGCCCATTGGAGGGGAATCCACCTGAATTCTATTACGAAGACGACGAGGACAAGTCATTCGAAGTGGATCCCGCGAAGACGGGTGCGAACTTTATAGGCCACGCCTTCAAAATCAACGTGGACCCTTATGTCGGTCGGCTCGCAACATTCCGAGTGCACCAAGGTGAGCTGAAGACAGGTGCCCAAGTGTATATCGGCAGTCAGCGCAAGGCCGTGAAGCTAGCACACCTGTACCGAGTTCAGGGCAAAGATCTCGAAGAAATACCGGCAGCCGTGGCGGGAGATATCTGCGCTGTTTCGAAGATCGAAGATATTGGATTCGACGATGTGCTGCACTCCAGCCGCGATGATGACGAGGTCCGGATGCGCTCCGTTGCGATACCTCCACCGATGTACGGCGTAGCATTGGAGTTGCTGGAGAGAGGACAGGAAAAGAAGCTTTCCGATTCACTACACAAACTCTCTGCGGAAGATCCCAGCCTACTGCTCGAATTCAATGCACAGGTTAACGAAACCATACTGCGCGGCATGGGTGAACTACATCTGAGGTTGGTGCTGGAGCGGATGAAGGAGGAGGCTGGCGTCGAAGTTGCGACACACCCACCGAAGATCGCTTACCGGGAGACGGTTACGCGTCCCGCAGAGGGGCACCATCGACACAAAAAGCAGTCCGGCGGTGCAGGTCAGTTTGGCGAGGTTTTTCTGAAGATCGAGCCATTGCCGCGTGGCTCCGGTTATGAATTCTCCAACAAAGTCGTGGGCGGCAATATCCCCGGACAGTTCATACCTGCGGTCGAAAAAGGAGTTAAACAAGTACTGGACGAGGGCGCCGTTGCCGGTTATCCGCTTCAAGACGTGCGGGTTATCGTGTACGACGGCAAGTACCACGCCGTCGACTCTAAAGAAATTGCTTTCGTGGCGGCTGGTAAGCGTGCCTTCATGGACGCCATCTCAAAGGCAAAGCCCATCGTTCTGGAACCACTTGCCAAAATCGAGGTGACAACGCCTAGCGGCTCCGTGGGCGATATCACCGGTCATCTGTCGGGAATAAGAGGGCGAATTGCAGGAAGCGATTCTGTCAGCGGCAACCGCGTGAAGATCTCCGCACAGGTGCCACTCTCCGAGCTGGGCGACTATCAAACGACTTTAAAGTCTCTCACCGGCGGCGAAGGCATCTTTACGATGGAGTTCGATCATTACGAAACCGCACCCCAGCCGATACAGAAGGAGTTGGAAAAGGCCTTCAGGCCCTCCGACGACGAGTAAAGGACAGGTCTTCCTGTCGGTCAGCATTCACGGCGGCGCTTCGTCGCTTTGGTAGGGTCGGATCTGT
>CAYLKA010000013.1:28712-49373 GCA_964384125.1 uncultured Gammaproteobacteria bacterium
CCCCCAGCGTAGGGCAGCGGGATTTCTTGGACTCGTATGACGGCAGAATCAACAGGCTGGCAGTTTTGGATCGATCGTGGCGGCACCTTCACGGACGTTGTCGCGAGAAGCCCAGCGGGTGCGATATCCACCGTCAAACTGCTGTCTGAAAACTCCGAGCAGTACCAAGATGCAGCCGTACACGGAATCCTGGGTGTCGCCGACGCAGAAAGCGGACGGATCGCGGGCATCCGCATGGGGACCACTGTTGCCACGAATGCGCTCCTGGAGCGTCGTGGGGCAACTACCGCGCTTGTCATAACGCGAGGCTTTGGGGATGCGCTCAGAATCGGCTATCAGAGCCGGCCAGACATCTTCGCTCTCGACATCCAGCTCCCGGAGATGCTTTACGCCCAGGTCATCGAAACCGACGAGCGAATATCTGCGCAGGGTGAAGTGATCGAGCTTCTCGATGAATCTAACCTCCGACGAGATCTCGAGAACGCGCGCGCGCAGGGCATCCAAAGCATTGCCATCGTCCTAATGCATGGGTATCGGTTTCCCACCCACGAACGTCTTGCGGCGCGGATCGCTGAGGAGGTAGGGTTCCAACAGATTTCCGTGTCCCACACGACGAGCCCGCTGATGAAACTGATTTCCCGGGGGGACACGACGTTAGCAGATGCCTATCTCTCCCCCATCCTGGACCACTACATTGAGCAGGTACGGGGCGGACTCTCGACTCAACTTGGGGATGCTCCTCTGCTTTTCATGCAGAGCCATGGGGGACTTGCTAGCGCGGAATCCTTTCGAGGAAAGGACAGTATCCTCTCAGGCCCCGCCGGCGGCGTAGTCGGCATGGTTGGAACCGCGCTCACTGCCGATCTAGATAAGCTCATCGGATTCGATATGGGTGGCACCTCCACCGACGTCTCTCTTTATGACGGCGAATTCGAGAGGACCACGAGCACGATCATCGCGGGGATTCGGCTCACGGCTCCCATGATGAGAGTGCAGACGGTGGCAGCCGGTGGCGGTTCAATCCTGAAACTCTCCGAATCCCGACTGCAGGTTGGGCCAGAGTCGGCTGGCGCCAACCCAGGGCCTGCCTGCTACCGAAACGGCGGACCCCTGACGATCACTGATGCGAATGTGCTCTTAGGGCGAATACAGCCCGATTTTTTTCCAAAAGTGTTTGGCACACGAGGTAAAGAGGGAATCGATCTCGAAGTCGTTTCAAAACTGTTCACCGAAATCGCAGCCGAACTACTCTTCGAAACCGGTCGTGATGTTCCGACTAGGCAACTCGCCGCCGGTTTCCTGCGAATCGCCGTGGAGCGGATGGCCAATGCCATCAAACAGATATCTACCCAGCGAGGTCACGACGTGACCGAGTTCGCCCTCTGTTGTTTCGGAGGCGCTGCAGGTCAACACGCCTGCCAGGTCGCGGATGCGTTGGGTGTCAACCGCATATTCATTCACCCCCTGGCCGGAGTGCTCTCGGCCTACGGCATGGGCCTGGCGGATATGCGTTCTCTCAGACAAGCCAGCGTCGAGCAGCCTTTGACGAATGAGCTCGTACCTCATTTGGAAAAGGTCTTCTGCGATCTTGAATCCACCAATGCCGGCGGGCTGGCCGAGCAAGGCATCATGCCTGACATGATTCACTTCACGCGACGACTGATGGTCAAGGTAGCTGGTTCCGACACAGCCCTACCCGTTCCCTACGATGGAGGTTTGAGCGCTGTTATCGAAGCCTTTCACGAGTCTCATCGTGGACATTTCGGCTTCGAGGCGTCCGAGACAACATTGATCGTAGAAACCATCGAATCCGAAGCTGTCGCGTCCGGCGCGAAAGTTAAAGAACCTCTGTGGACAGGAGGAAATGCAGACACGGAGCCGGAAACAACTCGAGAAGTCTGGTTTAGTGGCAAGCTCATGCCCACCCCCATCTACCAGCGCGAGAAGCTCGTCGCCGGCTGGCAGGCGCTCGGACCCGTCATCATCGTCGAACCAAATTCGACCACCGTTATCGATCCCGGGTGGCAAGCCCGAATCAATGAGTACGGCCATCTGCTGGTGACAAGGTCCACACCGCGCCCACGCACGGAGGACGTGGGTACGGAGTCGGATCCCATCATGTTAGAGGTGTTCAACAATTTATTTATGCACATAGCCGAACAGATGGGGCTCGTCCTAGAGAAAACTGCGCATTCCGTAAACATAAAGGAACGCCTGGACTTCTCCTGTGCGGTTTTCGACCCGGCTGGTGAATTGATTGCCAACGCCCCACACATGCCGGTGCACCTCGGTTCGATGGGGGACAGTGTTAAGGCCACACTCAAGAAGCGTGGCGACACAATACGACCGGGCGATAGCTACCTGCTGAACGCTCCGTACAACGGCGGAACCCATCTGCCCGACGTCACGTTGGTCACCCCGGTCTTCGATAAGAACGGCGGGGAATTAATCTTCTCGGTCGCCTGCAGAGCACATCATGCTGACATAGGCGGAATAACACCTGGATCCATGCCAGCCGGAAGCACAACCATCGAAGAAGAAGGAGTGCTCTTCGACGACATCAAAGTTGTCGATTCCGGTGTCTTCCAGGAAGACGCCGTACGCGCACTTCTGGCGAGCGGGGAGTATCCCGCACGCAATCCCGACCAGAACATCTCCGACCTGAAGGCGCAGATCGCTGCAACAAGGAAGGGTGTCCTAGAAATCAATCACATGGTCGAGCACTTCGGTTTAGACGTCGTCCACGCCTACATGAATCACATTAAGCAGAACGCAGAAGAGTGCGTTCGCAAGACGATAGAAACATTGAAGGATGGATCTTGGTCTCTGGACCTGGACGGCGGTGAAAAGATTAGTATCAAAGTGACGATCGACCGTCGGAGCAGAAGCGCCACTGTCGATTTCCATGGCACCTCACCGGTAACCGACGGAAATTTTAATGCCCCTGCCTCGATCGCGCGCGCGGCTGTGCTCTACGTGTTTCGTGCTCTCGTCAACGCGGACATTCCGCTGAACGCGGGCTGCCTGAGGCCGCTCACCATACGCCTGCCCGCATCATCTCTGGTGAGCCCGAACTATCCTGCGGCAGTCGCTGCAGGAAATGTCGAGACCTCCCAGTGTATAACGGACGCGCTACTGGCCGCGCTCGGCGAGTGTGCCGCGTCTCAGGGGACGATGAATAACTTCACCTTTGGCGATGACAACTATCAGTACTACGAAACGATCTGCGGCGGGGCGGGTGCGGGACCGACTTTCGATGGGGCCACGGCCGTTCATACCCACATGACAAATTCTCGACTCACAGACCCCGAGGTCTTGGAGTGGCGCTATCCCATTCGAGTCGAGCAGTTTCGTATACGTGTCGGCAGCGGTGGTAAGGGCCTACATGACGGTGGCGACGGCGCGATAAGAGAGCTTCGATTCCTTAAACCCATGAAGGCTTCGATACTCTCGAACCGCAGATCCACGTGCGGCTTCGGCCTGCACGGTGGGAACGATGGGGCCCCCGGAAGAAACTACATCGTCAGGGCCGATGGGGTCGTTGAGGAGCTGGGTGGGACCGCAGAAGTTGAACTCCTCACTAACGATCGCTTTGTGATAGAGACGCCAGGCGGAGGAGGTTACGGACAACCTATTTGATTTCAGCGACTTAGAAGACTTTCCGCGCCACCTAGCAAACGCTCTGAAAGAGACTTTTTGCGTTTAAAAGTTACGCCGTAGAGATCGCACTCAGTAGCAGCCTCACTAAGAAAGTCATCGCTGGTACGAATCTCGTCAATTAAACCGAGTTCCAACGCCCGCGTGCCGTACCAATGCTCACCAGTTGCGATTCGCTCTATGTCGATCTGAGGTCGATGCCCCAAGATCTGCATCTTGAAGAGTTCATGCACATCTTCTATCTCTTCTTTGAGCTTACCGCGATCTTCGTCCGTGTTCTTTCCAAACATTGTAACGGTTCGCTTATAACGTCCCGCTGTTATCTGTTCGAAATCCACGCCCTTATCTTCTAGGAATCTATTAAAGTTGGGAAGTTGTGCAATGACACCAATTGACCCAACAATCGCAAATGGCGCAGCAATAATGCGGCTCGCCACACAAGCCATCAAATAACCGCCGCTAGCTGCAACCTTATCCACCGAGATGATAAGAGGAATATTTTTTTCCTTGATACGCAGGAGTTGGGATGCCGCTAAACCGTGCTCATGCACAGTGCCACCCGAGTTCTCTAAGCGAACCAATACCTGATCATCTTCTGAGGCGACTGCAAGAACTGCAGAAACTTCCTCTCTCAGCGACGTAGTCGCTGTGGCACGTATATCTCCCTTGAAGTCGATAACATAAACACGCTTACGCTGAGATCCTTTCTTTGCAAGCTCCTTCGCTTCTTTCTTCCTTTCTTTGAAAGTCTGTTTAAATTGATCTTTTCCTTGTACCGCAAGACGTACAGTGTCACCCAATCCCTCAAGACGCTTATTTAGATGCTCGACTAAGAGCCCCTCCTGATGGGCGCCACGCTTTGTCAATGCGACTATCACTCCAACCACAACCACTATGGCAACCGCAACAGTCCCAAGCTTCGCTAGAAAAAGACCGTAGTCGAAAAAAAACTCGATCATAGCCATCCCATAGGGCGATCTGAGCTCAGGCTTCTAGCCGTCATCTCAAAGACCAACGTTGTTCATTTCTAGGACCCGATCGGCCCTATAGCTCGAGCGTACCAGAGGCCCCGCTACGACCTCGAGGAACCCCAAGTCAAGACCCCATTTTCGGTATTGCTCGAACTCCTCTGGGGACACATAGCGCTCCACCGCAAGGTGGTTCTTCGTCGGTCGCAGATACTGGCCTAAGGTAACGATATTCAGGTCGATCGCGCGCAAGTCCTCCAGCGTTTCTCGAATCTCTGACTCGCTTTCACCCAATCCCAACATAAGACTCGTCTTGGTCAGCACCTCCGGACGGAGCTGCTTGGTGTGCGCAAGCACCTTCAACGTCTGATCGTAGCTAGCCCTCGGATCACGAACGGGGTGCGTCAATCGCCTCACCGTCTCCAGGTTCTGCGCGAAAACATCGAGCCCCGAGTCTACAACCCGTTGCACGCTCCGAAGATCCCCGGCGAAGTCCGGAGTCAGCGCCTCCACTGCCGTGTTGGGGCAACGCTCCTTGATCGCGGCGACGCACTGTGCGTAATGGGAAGCGCCTCCATCTGGCAAATCGTCACGGTCCACGGAGGTTAAAACGACGTACTTCAACCCCATGAGCTCGACCGAGCGAGCCGCATGCGCAGACTCCTCCGGATCCAACCACCCCTGAGGGTTTCCCGTATCCACAGCGCAGAACTGGCAGGCGCGTGTGCAAACAGCGCCCATCAGCATCAGCGTAGCAGTGCCGTTGGACCAGCACTCGCCGATATTGGGACACATAGACTCCTCGCAGACCGTTGCCAGTCTATGTTCGCGCACTGTCCGCTTCACGCGAGTGTACTCGGCACCTGACGGGATGCGGATCTTAAGCCACGAAGGCTTGCGCGCAGCAGCAGCCTCTCCGCGAACTTCACGCAGCTTCACACCGTTCTTGATAGCTTTAAACCCGTGGGTGGTTCGGTACTTTGAGCCGCTTTCCACCACGGGTATACCGCGAAACTGGTTCACCGAAGGAATCGATCACTTATCATTTAGGCTCGAGATTATGTCATGGTTTCTAAAGAGCGTCTTATGGGTCGCTACAGGCCACCACCCGAGGAAAGCTCCAAGTACATCACTCCCGAGGGTGAGGTCGTTCTCAGGGAAGAGCTTGATTTTCTGTGGAGAACAAAACGACCGGAGGTTACGCGCGCCGTAGCTGAGGCGGCCGCTCAAGGCGATCGCTCGGAGAACGCCGAGTACATCTATGGAAAGAAACAACTCGGTGAAATAGACCGTCGCATCCGTTATTTGAGAAAACGCCTCGACGGCATCCGTATCGTAGCTCAGGCGCCCCGCGATACCGAGACGGTCCACTTCGGAGCATGGTTCGAACTACGCGACTCGCAAGGGCAACTAAAAGTTTTTCGTCTAGTCGGTCCGGATGAGTTCGACTTCGCGGCGGAGAACATCAGTATGGATTCGCCCCTAGGCCTCGCCGTGATGGGAAAGTCCCTGAAAGACGAAGTCGTTTTCGACACGCCAGACAGTCAGGTGCGCTATACCCTAGTCCGGGTGAGCTATGAGAAATTGTAAAAAACCCCAGCCAATGGGCAGGCGAAGCACTGGCTCAGATCCCTCGAAATTAAAGAACTCCTTGACATATTTCAGCCAGGCTATATAGAGGGGGATAGATATTGCAACGGACACCGATATGAAGCGCTGGCTCACACTGGTGACCGCACTTACCCTGGCACAGGGCGCAGCGGCTCAGGACCTGAGAAGCACACTTTTCCAGGCGGCAGACGAGGCCCTTGAGGCCGCACGAACTGCGAACGCACAGCTGCTCGCGCCCCAAGCCTATGGGGACGGTCTGTCGGCTTACGTTAACGCCGAAAACGATCACGCCCGAGGACGAGATACCGACCGGATTCGCTACCGCCTAAACACCGCAGTCATCGCACTAAATGAGGCTACCGAGGCCGCAAAAACGGCCAGCACAACGCTCGCCCCACTGCTCAAGACTCGCGACGATGCACTGAATTCTTTAGCCGACAACTTCGCATCAGATCTCTGGTTAGAGGCTGAAGAGGCGTTGAACGGTGCGAGCCGCCGTCTCGAATCCGGAGATATTGAAGACGCCCGCGACCTCGCCAGGGCGGCCGAGGCTCTTTTCCGTGATGCGGAATTAACCTCCATCAAGGCCCAATACCTCAGTAATACCCGGGGACTGCTAGCACAAGCCGATCAGGCGCAAGTTCCTCGATATGCTCCAAAGACCTACGCCAGAGCGCGCGCACTACTGACTCAGGCGGAGCAAGCGTTCGACGAGAATCGCTACGACACAGATTTGCCTCTCAGCCTACTTCCGCAAGCCAACTACGAAGCTCGGCGGGCAATTTATCTGACTGAACGCATTCGGAGTCTAGTCGATGATGATTGGACCGTGGAGGACATCATTCTGACTTACGAGGAGCAGATAACCGAGATCGCAGCGGTCACGGATCTTGTCCCCCAACTAGACACCGGCAGCGACCCTGTCGTCCAGGAGCTCGTTGCCTATATAGAGAATGCTCACCAACGCGAGCTGCAATTGCAGGTTGATCTGGAAGATAACCGCAGACGTCTAGTCGGTCTGGAAGAAGAGATCCGGGAGTTAGATGAACAACTGGGAGGCGTTTCACAGGAGCGCTTTGCACTGGTCCAAAGACTCGAGGCGGGGGAGCGTATCCGGGAACGGTTCGCCCGAGCCGAGAATATTTTCGCGCCCGAGGAGGCCAGGGTCTCCAGAGAAGGAAACAGTATCATCGTACGCCTTGTCGGCCTCAGGTTTGGGTCCGGCGAGGCCGAAATCGACCCAGTCCACGGACCGTTACTTGAGAGGGTTCATGAGGCCGTAGAGATATTCCCACGATCTCAGGTCGTCGTGGAAGGCCACACCGATTCCTATGGCGGTGACCGATCGAACCTTGCGCTATCTCGTTCCCGGGCCGAGGCCGTAGGCGAGTATCTCAGTGCGGAGTTGGGCATCGCAACGGTCCGGGTCAGTGCCGTAGGCTACGGCGCGACTCGGCCGATCGCCAACAACGAGACCCAGCAGGGACGCGCGCGGAATCGCAGAATCGATATCCGCATCGAACCACAGCAAGAGTAATTCAAAGCTCCAGCCAGTCGGCGACCGACTCAGCGACCGCCCGGTTGATGAGATAACCGTAGGACATATGCACGTCCAGGCCATCGCTTCCCCGGAAATGGTTGTAGAACCCGGTGACGTCCTGGAACGATTCGAGCAAACCTAAATCCACCATCTCTCCGAAGAACGGCTTGAGCTCTGGATGCAGCGCGGTTAGCTCACCTCTAGCCGAAAAATTCTGCCAGCGGACAATGTTCGTCGGATAAAAATCCCTGCCATGCCGCCCCGCTCCACAGAGCCCATTGAGGATCAAGCGGGTGCCAAGAGGGCTTCCCAGCGACACGAAAAGTTCGACTTGGCCCGACTCTGGCTCATCGCGAGACAACTCCCACAACGTATCGTAGGCGATCACCGATCCAAGGCTGTGACCGATCAGAAGCACCCGTTCCCCAGCAGTCCAAGCCTCCCGCAACACATCCCGCAGGAGACCACGGATAGCCGTCGCTACGCCCCGCCTGTCCTGAAGGTAACGATGCGCCTCGGCAATAGTCAGCCGCATTCTTTCTTTGGCGATTAAGCGGCCGAAGAAGGGCAAAGCGTCACCAAGAACACGGAGCATGCGCGTTACCCGTATGGCCAGTGACTCAATCTCCTTAATGTCGTCAGGGCTCGGATCAGGAACCGCGAGGACACGCTCGATCCCGGGTCGATCCAGCTCGATGTCGCGGTGTTGTCCGTAAAAAAGAAATGTCCAAGACACCAACGTTAGACACTCGTCGGAGAGCGCTCGGGCCGTTTCCGGTGACACCCGTTCGAGACCTGCCCGGAGGCACCGATAGATCTCTCTCATATGAACTTCGGGTGGTGGCTTCGGCTTCATGCCGGGGAGAAAAATGATTCGGGCCGGTCTGCTCAAGGAATCTACCTAGAAAGAAATCGGCAGGATTCAGTATCGGCTAGCCACCAAGTGACGCCTCTGCGGCGGTTTCAATTCTTTTGCAAAGGAGGAAAGGCGTGCGTTACCTGCACACAATGGTGAGAGTCAGTGACCTAGAGGAGTCGTTGGATTTTTTCTGTAATAAGCTCGGACTCAAGGAAATCCGGCGAGTAGACCACGAAGCAGGGCGATTCAGCCTCATTTTTGTGGCGCCGCCGGACCAAGAAGAGTGCCCCCTAGAGCTGACCTACAACTGGGATCCTGAGCCCTACGACGAAGGTCGAAACTTCGGCCATGTCGCCTACCAGGTGGATGACATTTACGAGACTTGCCAGCGTCTAATGGATGCCGGGGTGACGATCAACCGCCCCCCGCGTGATGGGCGTATGGCTTTTATTCGTTCCCCAGACGACATCTCGGTGGAGCTCCTGCAAAAGGGCAAGCCGCTACAACCTTCAGAGCCATGGTCCTCCATGGAAAACATCGGGCACTGGTAACCTACTCGCGTCTTACCAACCTCTAAGCAGCTGGCACTGACTAAAACAGTCCTTACCGATACAACGGGTGCAGCACCTCTTCAGGTGATTCTTCACTGCTTCTCGTCACCGAGCCCAGTTGTGTGAGCGCGTTGGCTAGCGCTCCACCGTCCCAGCTACCAGAGCTGGAGCCGTAGAGGCTTCTCTCAAGATCAACGACAGCTCTAGCCATATCGTCTGAAACTTCCGCGGCTAAGTGTCCAAGTGTTTTTGGCGCATTGGGTAAGCACTGTTGAGCCCACTCCAACAACAAATCTCGCACCGTCTGGGCATCATTATTCGCACAGGCGGCACGAATCCCCCGAACCAATTGCCGGTGGGTCTCTTTTTGAGGCGTTTCCGCAACCGTGTTTGTGGCAATAGGTTGGTTGCCGCGCCTACTGGAACGTAAGAACACCACCGTCAGAAGCCACCCAACCAAAAGCGCTACGCTCACGCCTTGCCACAACCGTTCGTTTCCAGAGAGGACGGTCGCCGAGGGATCCGGTTGCTGCACGAGGTCCTGCGCTACAGAGTTGGCCACGGTCTCCTGACTTGGCAACACGGTCACGGCGCGAGATGCGACACGCGCGATCTCCCAAACTTCGTCAACGACGTTGAACCAGGGTAACTCCACAGCCGGAATCGTCAGCCGACCAGGTGATTGCGCGATAACAGCGAAACGCTCCGTCCGTACCGCCTGAATTCCCTCGGGATCACTTTCACGGCTGAGCTCGGGTTGATCGGAGTACTGCCTGACACCCTCGGTCTGAACCATTGCGAACTCTGGGATCTGGGTCTCAAGCACGCCCTCAACCTCTGCTGTCAATGCTCGGGTCTGCGGTATTCCCAGAGTGAACTCCCCAGGATCTGCGCCCCAGCTCTCGGTGAGAACCAGGTCGCGCGCCGGCAACCAGTTGGCGTCGGGATGCTCTGGGGGGGGCAGAACCGCTGCCTGCACGGACAACGCCAACGCGTCTGAGCGAAATCGCTGCACACTCGAGAATCCGGACGCCGTTATGACGACCGCCTCGAAGGTCAAAGGATTAATCATGAACTCGCCAGCTGTCTGAGGAAATATCGCGTGGCGGCGCTCGAGGACCACGAAATCCTGACCATCTCGGACAGTTCGATACTCCCTATCCTCCCCTAAAGGCACGATGATCGCTTCTCCGCCCGTCACCTCCGGGGTCGTCAGGCTGGAACGCCCAGTATTAACTGCGCGGAACAGCCGAAGTGTGTATGTAGCTTGGGACTGAACGTAAGCGGTAGACGGAGTGATCTCCACTTCGATAAAGATATCCCCTGGTGTGTCGGCCGCGACAGCCGGGAGCACCTCAATCTGTATTGGATTAGACAGGGAACCGGCTAGCTCGAGCGGTGGAATCGTAAATGACCCGGCCGCGCGTGGCATTAGCTGCACACGCCACTCCGTAAGCTGTGTCGTCTGCCCGCCGGCCATCTGAATACTGGTATTCCTGGATCGCTGCAGGACATCAAACTCTCCCGACAACGGGGCCAGATCCGGCTCACCGGTGCCTCGACCTTGCATGAGTAGGATGTAGGTGAAGGACTCGTTCTCGCTGACAGTCGTGCGGTCCGTACTAGCACGGAGTTGGACCTCTTGCGCCCAGGCGACACTCATGACGAGACACGCGCACGAGATAGCGTTGATACCTGTCCGCCAGCCTACCAAGGTTGCTCCTCATCCCCGGGCCAGACGTAGTTACCGTCTTGATCGACCCCGAGCCGCTGGTATTGATACAGAAACTTGCGCCTCAATAGCCCGCCTGGATCCTCGGGTATCCGCCTGAGCCATTGTTCCGCGGCCTCCTCCGAGGCCCACTCCTCGAGCTCGCCCGGGGTAGGCATCGGGGTTCCCTCGATTGGCTCTTGCTCGGGTTGGGATTCCGCAACCTGCTCGGAGTCGGCATCTTCCGACTCAGTTGCCTCAGCATTCTCCGGGTCGGCGCCCTCCTGGGATTCCTCAGATTCGCTCTGCGAGTCGTTCTGACCTTCGTCGGATGGAGCTTGCTCTGAATTTCCGCCCTGCTCTCCCCCTTGATTCGGTGATTCCTGGGGCTGCTGCTGCATCAACAAATCTCGATTGAACCGGGCGTCCTCGTGTTCCGAATCGAGTTCCAGCGCTCGCTCGTAAGCCTGTATCGCCTCGGGAATAGCCCCGCCCCGGGCCAGCGCGTTACCCCGGTTGTAGTGTGCGTCCGGCGTTTCGATGCCGCTGAGGGCCTCAGCGCTAGCCGAGTAAGCCCCTGCACGATACTGAGCAGCAGCACGCCATTCCGGGTCCCTAAAAAGCTCGCTCGCGCGTTGATGATCCTCTGCTTGAAAGGCCAACTCGCCTTGCTGATCAGGTCGTTGCCACAGGTCCATCCAGGTCAGCGCCTGCGCTGGGGGGGTCGGCAGGTAAATCGCGAGCAGCCACAAGACAACCCAACCGCGCCTGAACGCGAACGCCACCAACGGTAGCAGCAGCAGCACAAGCCAGGGACCTTGGTCCCGCCAGACATCAGTCCGCAGATCCGTACCCTCTGTCGAGACGTCCTCTCCAGCTGCGGAAGAGTTCGGAAAAAGCGAATCCAGGTCCCGATCATCTGGAGTCAGGCTGGCGAAGCGGCCCCCACCTAGCTCCGCGAGGCTTCGCAGAGCGCCCAGATCAACGCGGCTCACGAAAACCTGACCCGTGTTGTTGGTAAGAAACCCGCCACGAGGTTGAGCGATAGGCCCTCCCTCTGCGGTGCCCACCGCGAGCACGTGCAGTGCAAATCCGTCAGCCCGAAGCTCTCGGGCCAACTCTTGCATCGACGGCGACACCTCGGCGTCGGTCATAAGGAGTATTTCGCCTCGATCGATTCCGGTCTGGCGCATCAGCTGAGCTGCCCGGCTGACACCCGCCTCGGGAAAGCTTCCCCGACTCGGCATAAGGTCGCTCGACAGGCTCGAAACCAATGCTGCGACCGTACCCGTGTCGTCCGTGAGCGGTGTCACCGTAAAAGCATGCGCGGAGAAAACGACCAGCCCCGTCTGACCTGCATCCCGACGCTCTAGGAGTGACATGAGCTTGAGCTTCGCTCGCGCCAGCCGACTCGGCTCAAGGTCACCGGCGTCCATCGACCGTGATAGGTCGAGCGCGACCACCAGCGCCTCCGACGAGCGGTATGCAGGGACCGGCAAGCGCTCCCAGGTCGGCCCGGCGAGTGCCAACGTCGCCAGTACCCAAGCCACCATGGCGCCCCCAGCCAGCAACCGATGCCGCCTCAAACCCAAATCGGGGGCGGTGAGCACGTAGGGTTGCAGGGCCTCGTCCACAAAAGCCTGCCAGCGCCCCAGAGACCCGCCGGTACGGGTCAGTTTCCAGATGAACCAGACACCCAGAGGAAACAGGATTAACCAAATCGGACGCAGAAAATGGAACTCAGCCACCGGCAGCCTCCAGCGCGCGAAGGCCAACCCGTCGCCCGATGCCGGTCGCCGCCCACGCGAGGCTCAGGCTCAACGCAAGACCCAACGGCCAGTAGAAATACTCCGCCACGGGTCTGAACCCCTCTTCCTCACCCGCGGCGGGTTCGAGCTCGTCCAGAATGGTGTAGATGCGTTGCAGCTCTTCGGTATCGCGAGCGCGGAAATATATGCCCCCAGTGCCCTCAGCGATCGTGGTCAACGTCTGCTCATCCAGGTCCGCAGAAGGGTTGATCTGTCGCACCCCGAACAAAGATCGCACCATCAGAGCATCCGCGCCAATTCCGATGGTGTAGATAACCATCCCACGATCCCTCGCAAGATCCGCTGCCTTGAGGGGATCGACCGCCCCTGATGTGTTCGCACCGTCGGTCAGGAGAATCAACACACGGCGATTCTCCTCGATACCCGCATCCGTTAGCGTCTTGATACCGAGACCGATAGCATCGCCGATAGCCGTTTCTTTTCCCGCGAGGCCGATGGCCGCCTCATCCAATAAGGTCTGCACGGTTTCGCGATCGTAAGTCAGCGGAGTCTGCAGGTAAGTCTCACGACCGAAGAGAATTAGCCCAATACGATCCCCTACTCGCCGGTCGATGAACTCTCTGGCAACGGCCTTGGTCGCCGTGAGCCGATCTACCCAGTCCCCGTTAAGCTGGAAGTCCTGCTCTTCCATGCTGCCGGAAAGGTCTACCGCAACGAGCAGGTCCCGGCCTGTTATTGGCAAGGCGGTAGGCTCTCCGACGTGCTGTGGCCTCGCCGCCGCTATCACCACCAAGACCCAGATACCCGAGAGTAAAAGTAGCTTACCGACAGAAGGTGTTCGCACCTTGCCGGACCCCGTCAGCCCCTCGAATTCGCCCGGATCAGGGACCTTCAACGCTGCGTCGCGATCGACGGGATCGGCACTCGACAAGCGTCTGATCACCCAGGGGATAGGTAGCGCCAGTAACACCCACCACCATGCGAGCTGCCACATCGTCAGCTCCTCATCCTTGCAGGCTGGGCCTTGATCCAGGCGATACAGACCGAGCTCAGCTCAAGGCAACGCTCGCGTTCGAGGCTCCCTACGGTTGTGTAGGGCGCCGACAGCAAGAGCCGACCGGCGCCACGGCTGAAACCTGTTTGCTCCCAGCAGCTATCCAGGAACGCGAGCCAGCCCTCACCTACCAGGCCAGCGACTCGCGCCGGGTCCTGGTTCATCGTCATCGCGAAACGCCTAAGTGCTGTGGATACCTGCTGCGCGCAAAAGACCGGTTCCTCGCCTGCTCGTAGCGCTTCAACGGCAGCCTTGAGCCCACGGCGAGCCGCACGATGACGTCGAGTCGCGTAAAAACGTACCGCAAAGAATCCCGCCACGACCAATACCAGACCCGCGAGCAGCCACCAACCAAACGCCAAAGGCCACCAGAAGACAGCCTCCGGAAGATGGATATCCCGTAAAGGGATCGTGCTGGGATCAAAGCTCGGATTCATCGCACTTCAAAGTGTCTCGTAAGTACCGTGTGCGGATCCACCGCGGTTGAACACTCTATCAGTTGGACACCTGGGAGGCTGCACAGGTTCTCCAACGGCGCCCGCACAGCCTGGAAACGCTCACGATAGGCCTCACGAGAGCGAGCCCGCTCGGTGTCGATGGCAACAGATCCCCCACCCATGTGGATCCGGTAACTTCCCGGTGGGGGCAGATCCGGCTCCACTGGGTCGAAGAACTGAACCAGGGAGACGTCGCTATGGCGCGCGAGCTGACGGAGGTGGCGCTCGAAAGGTTCCGCCAGTGCTCGAAAATCACTGAGCAGGAAGATCTGACTTCCCGGGCGCGCAACCCGCGTCAGGCGCAAAAGAGAACGCTGCCTCTCGAGCTCTTGGCCACCCTCGTCCACGGGCTCCCAGAAGCTCGATTCAGTCAGCACACGAAAGAGTCGGAGCGCGGCTCGGTATCCGAGCCGGGGGCGGAGTTCGAACTGCTCACGCTCGGAGAAAACAAGCCCGCCCAGGCGATCACCATTGGCAACCGTACTCCACGCGATAAGAGCCGCAGTCTGCGCCGCCCTGACCGCCTTATAGGCGCCACGGGTTGCGAACATCATGGGCTTGCGCAGATCCAGCCAGATAATGACAGGACGGTCGCGCTCCTCCCTAAAAACTTTGGTATGTGTCTTTCCAGTGCGCGCGGTAACACGCCAATCGATCGTACGCAGATCATCGCCCGGCTGGTACGGTCGCGCCTCGTCAAATTCCACCCCTCGGCCCTTGAATCGGGACAGATGCCCCCCTGACTCCAGCGCTCGGACCCGCAACGAACCTACCCGAAGGGATTCGCCAGACTGTTTGAGCCCGATGAGCTCGGCTAGCTCGATTCGAGCCGGTGAAGCCAAAGCTGCGGGCGCCAGGGTCATCAGGGGACGCCAATCCGCGCGACGAGCATATCAACGATTTCGTCGGGGTTACGGCCTGCAGCCTCAGCCTCGAAACTCATCAGGATCCTGTGCCGCAGTACGTCATGCGCCACTGATTGGACGTCCTCCGGCGTCACGTAATCCCTGCCGGCCAGCCAGGCGTGGGCGCGAGCGCATCGATCGAGTGCGATGGTGGCTCTGGGACTGGCGCCGTATTGGAGAACCCCCGCCAGATCATCTCCGTAGCGATCGGCCTGCCGAGTGGCGAGCACGATCTGGACAATGTACTCCTCCAAAGGCTCCGAGAGGTGCAACCCCAGGACATCCTGACGTGCCGCCAGCAGCTCCCCCTGTGTCAATACCTTCTGCGGCTTAAATAGCTCCGCATCCGTGGCCGAGCGTTTCGCTTCAGCGCGATTCAGAGCCAGTATCGCCCGCTCACCCTCAGCGTCGGGATAGTCTACGAACACATGCATTAGAAATCGGTCGAGCTGTGCCTCCGGGAGGGGGTAGGTGCCTTCCTGCTCGATGGGATTCTGAGTCGCCATCACCATGAATAACTCGGGGAGCGGATAGGTCACCGACCCCACGGTGATCTGCCGCTCTCCCATGGCCTCGAGCAGCGCCGACTGCACCTTCGCCGGCGCCCTGTTGACCTCATCGGCTAGCACCAGATTGTGGAATAAAGGCCCTTGGCGGAACACGAAAGAGGCGTCCTGAGGACGGTAGATCTCGGTGCCTGTGAGGTCAGCGGGCAGCAGGTCGGGGGTGAACTGCAAGCGGTGGAAGTCCCCCTCCACGCTGTGACTCAGCACCTTTATCGCTCTGGTCTTAGCGAGACCTGGCGCACCCTCCACCAACAGATGTCCGTCACAGAGCAATGCTACCAGCATGCGATTAAGGAGCGTAGTCTGCCCGACGACCAGCTCCGCTAGATGAGCCTCAAGGCTGACGAACTTTGCTTGCAATGACATAGACTTAAGCCTGGTTCAAAAACCGGTGAATCTTACCGAGCCGGGAGCCTGTAGACCACCGGCTACCAGGTGGGATCGAGCACGGGGGTCCGAGGATTCGGTAAGGCAGAGAACAATCTCGAGCAACACCGTAACTTGCGGCCATGGCCGCCGGTACCCACTGCCGATCAGTGACAGACGTTATTGGAGAGCCCTATCGTGAACGCGCCGACTCGGCCGTTCGCAGCCGAGATGTAGCTGACCTCCTGAGCTTCCAGATCAATCACGGCCACCTCGGGGCTATCACTCGAAGCGAGATACGCTCGGCGCCCGTCCGACGAGCCCTGTGCGTCCAATGGAACGAAGTTGAGCTCACCAGTCTCTATCACCGATTTTCGATTGTTGTCATAAATGTAGAAACTTCGATTCTCTGAGCTGGCCAGAAGATTCATGCGGTCGAAGCGTCCAACGGTAACGAGGTCGATGCCTTCGCCGATAATTTTGTCGTCGAACTCCGTGAAAAGGTGTTGCTCGATTGAGACGAACCGGCCCGAGGCCTTATCCATCATGTACAGGAATACGCCTTCCGGTGTGGTGTAGGGCCGAGCGGGCCGCGCACCGATGTTGAATGTCTGATAGATCACCTTGGAAAACGAATTGACGCTGTAGACTTCTCCCGTCGTCGCATTCGCCGCATAGACGTAACGCCCGTCCAGACTTCGGCTCGGAGATGAGAGCATCTGTCCGGGCTCGTCTGTCACCTCTATCTCGAACGTCCGCTTAACGTTAGTGTCGATCAACCCGATCGTGCCGTCACGGTTGTTGCTGTACCAGATATCGACCTCGTTCGGGTCGAAGAGAACGTCTGTGGTCGGCGGAAAATCCTCGAGCGTGAACAATATTTGCCCGCCGTACGCCGAGAACAGCACGAACCCGCCCGCCTCGCTGTCCGTAAAACCGATTTTTGAACCCGTAGTATCCAGCACCATGTGACGCGGGACCACGGGCAATACAACCTCCTTGGCGAGCTCCTGACTCTCCAAGTTGTACATACTGACGAGCCGCTGCTCTAGGTTCGTGTAGATAAGGACCGGTGCGAACGGGGTCGCGACCAGATCATCAACTTTGTGTTTCGTCTCGATCCTGAAAACTACTTCGTTTTCCTGAAGGTCAATTACGTCGATAACCGGATCTTCGGCATCAGCAACGAACATCAACCGCTGTGGATTGGAGATGTCCACCTGGGCGACCAGGCTCGACGGAAGCTGGCTCACTACCAACAGGGCGATCAGAAATCCCTTGGGTAAACGCCTGCTTGATCTATTCGAGGCTGGGATTAGCACGGCAGCCACCCCTCCCTTTTAGCTCAGACCGAGATACGGGTAGATCATGTCGCTCACGACATGAAAATTATCGGTGATCAGTATCAATCCGAACGTGACAATGATCGCCATACTCGCATAGCTCAGTGGCTTAGAGTTTCTCGCGAGGAACATAAGAATGCTGTCCATCTTCGAGATGTAGTAGGCGGAGAGCAAGAAGGGAATCGCGACGCCGATCCCGAACGTCAGCATGATGCCCGCCCCAATCGTCGCGCTCCCGATTGCGCCGACGTAGACCACTAGCGTCGCAACGATCGCACCACCAAAACACGCGGTGCACCCCAGAGCGTATCCCATAGAAGTCAAAACGGTTCCCACAGTGTCCCGCAAGGAAAGAGAATCCATAGCGCGACGATCTGGAACGCGACACGCAAAGTCCCGTGTACCCCTGAATCCGACCCAAAGGCCGAGCAGAATGACGATCGCGCCGGACAAGACCGCCACCATGCGACTGTATTCCGAGAAAGCGAGCTGGGCCTGGTGCCCAAGGGCACCAATAACCGCGCCGGCCAGTGCGTACAGCGACACAAAGCCCAGCACGAAGGCGATCGCAAGCTGGATAATCTTCCGACGTATGACCGGGGTCAGTTGACTGACTCCGCCAGCCGAACGTCCGGGTACTGTGGAGAACCCCGCGATCACGCCTCCAAAAACTACGACGAGTTGGAGCAGACACGGCGTCAACACAGAAGACAATAGCCCGGCCCCCAACGCAAGCACCGCCACCGGTGTAATGTCCGCGCGGGACTTTAGATCATCGGGCAGGCTGTAAGGCGCGTCCCAGCTACCGACGAAGGTCAACGGCCGCTCGCTCTCCAAGTAACGGTTGGAGATATAAAGGCGCATCCTCCCCGCCCCTTCTATGTCTAAGAGATTCCCCTCGGTATCGCGCTTCGGAAAACTGTAGACACTGAGGCGGTGATGCTCCACGAGGCTTGGGCCGTCCGAAATCGACGGGAAGTACTCCTGGTCACCCACGCGTAAGACCGCCGCCGGTACATCGGCCGGCAATTCGCCCCGGTGAATCGTCTCGGCGACGAAGAAGATGAGATTCCTGTCCGGTCGAAGGTTGCCTACGATGGCGGCTCGATCAACGTATTGGAAGTACTCGTCTGTCGCCAGCGTTGCAGTAATCTCCAAGTCCGAGGTACGGATGAGCTCGCGTGTTAGGTAGCGAGACACCCCGCCCGCCTTGATCATGCGACTCTCGTCGCCCACGCCCCTCAATAGTTGTTGACCCTGAATGAAATAGGGAAAGACCAACCATGAGGAGGCGATCGCCAACCCAAAAAATAGGAGTGCGCTCAGTTTTACAGGATTGGTGCGGGTCGCGATGTCCATCTGATCTGGCCCCTAGCGCATCGCCTCTACCAATGTCTCGGCGGGCGTCGAGAAACTAAAAACATCCGCCAGACTGCCTTGTGGATCGATGAGAAAAACGTTCGATGTATGCTGCACCGTGTAGTTGTTCTGCGTCTTAGTGACTACGTAACTCACCTTGAAGTTGTTTGCCGCAGCGTTTATCTGCTCAATGCTGCCACTGAGGCCTAGCATTTGCTCACCAAATCTTGAGGCGTAGTCATCCGTTACAGCCGGCGTGTCGCGCTCTCTATCAACGCTAACGAAAATGCCTGCTGCTTCGCTCTCCATGTCCCTCAGGGCCTTGCCCATATTCAACGCCATCATTGGGCAGACAGCCGGACAGTGGGTGAAACCGAAGCCTAGAAGTACATAACCGCCGCGGAAGTCTCTCAGGGACACGACGTTGCCGTCACGGTCTGTCAGTTCGAACTCAACGACGATGTCTTTCAAGGGATCACTGAACTCACGCGCGCCTGTGACCAAGTGGTCTTCGTGTGAATCGTGCGCACCTCTTGCAGTCACGGCGGAAGCACTGTGCTGTGAGGCGGCAATCCTCGGCAAGCACAGCATGGCACTCGCCAGCACCACTGCTACCCTATTCGCATCAGTCCTTGCCATAAACCCAAGACACCTTGAATCCAATCATTAAAACCCTTACTTCACCCACAGATTTCAGCGCCACCACATCTTCCGCAGCCTAGTAATCCAAGATCAGCCCGTCGGCCGGGTTGATGCTGCCGTGAAAATTACCCTGATCGCGCACCGTTCGGGACTCGCCTTCCTCGTCGTAATGCACCCAGATTAGTCCGTGTGCGTCTCCGTTACCCGGCATATCGATTATCTTGATCAACTCTTTGGTCTCCGCGTCGTACACGAAGATCCGACCCTCACCGTTACTGGTGGCCCACATTTCCTTGCCGTTGGGTGACAGGAGCACGTGATCGACCTTATAGGCCCCGTAAAGCGTTTCCGTAGCGTGTCCCGACACCGTGTCGATGATTGTGATTGTGCGACCCAGATGATGGGCAGCCTCACCCTTGTCCGCGACCCAAAGCTCCGTCTCATCTGCATTGAGCGATGCACCATAGGGGCCGATACCGGTGCCGTTGGTCCAAATGATCTCACCCGTATTGACGTCTACCTTGGACGCGATCGAGCTGCTCATGATCGGGTAAATGTACTCATTCGCGGAGTCCACCACGGCCCAGTTCCCCCGATAACCCGGGATCGGATACTCGGCAACCACCTCCCATGTGTCGGGATCAATCTTTGCTATCCAGAAAGGGCGCATGGTCATGAGATTGCCCTGATAGATCCGCCTCATACCCTGCATGCCCGTGCCTCGACCCGGCGCGTATCCGGCGGGCTCCATGAGGGCGTAGATGTGCTCGTAGTCCTTATCCGACCACACGGTGTATATGAACCCGCCCATGTCGGCATCTCTAACGCCGCCGACGATCTCGTCGGTCTCCGGGTCGAACAGGAACAAGCCGAGCCCGTCCGGGTCCCTCACAAACACGTCGAACAAAACCATGTCTCGGAATACCTGGCCGTGATGAAGTCGGGCACCGATCGTGATCTGAGAGACCGGCTGCAACGTCAACCCGTCTAACTTGATCATGGTCCAAGCGCCGGCGGGATCGGGAATACCGTCTGCGGTCGGCTCCCGAGGACCCACCATATAGGCGTATTTCCCGTCGGGTGACATAGCGGAGGTGTGCACGACCGCCCGCAGAATCTCGGGGATCTCGTGATGCGCAACGATCTCCATGGTCTCCGCATCACCTACCACCAGCGCATTGCTTTTTGGAGGGACGTAACCGTCGAAAAGCACTGAGGGTGAGCTGGTGGTGCCAACGTTCTCGTAGAAATAAGTCTTCCCCG
>CAYLKA010000014.1:0-2526 GCA_964384125.1 uncultured Gammaproteobacteria bacterium
CGAATCGAAATACGTGGATTTGGCAGTTTTTCACTGCATTATCGACCACCTCGCATGGGGAGAAACCCAAAGACCGGTGAGAGTGTTGCTCTGGCCGGGAAGCACGTACCGCATTTCAAACCTGGGAAGGATCTGAGGGAACGAGTCAACAACGGCCGACATCTGCCCGTGCGCAACTAGAAAACGGAGCAACTGGTTTTTTGCTCCCAAGTTGTCGTAGACGCATCCTTCAAAGTTAATAGGCCGCAGTTCTTCAGCTGAGGAGATATGGGTTTGGCCACGATGCGCAAGATCGGTCTGCTCCTGTCACTGCTCGTGATTGTCCTCCTGGCAGCTGTTTTCACTTACAGCAACCCGGACACTATTGCCGTGGATATCGGTTTTGTGCGGATCGATGAGGTTTCGATTTCCGTTGCATTCGCCGTCTGCTTTGCTGTCGGGTGGCTTTTCGGTCTGTTGTCAGCCGGTATAGCACTCATCAGAATAGTTAGCGAACGGCGACAATTGCGGAGGAATCTAAGGCTCGCAGAGGCCGAGGTAAGCAGCCTACGCAGCCTTCCGCTGCACGATGCCAACTGAAGCCACATTTCTTCTTGCCGGGTTGCTCATAGTCGCGGCCGTTACAGGTTGGGCGTTCGCCAGGTACTCCGATTTTAATCGCGACGATTCAGCTCCAACCTCTATTAGTCCTGACTATTTGCGTGGACTAAATCTCGTCCTTAATAGACAAACGGACGAGGCGTTGGAGCTTTTTGTGCGGATGGCTAAAGTTGACGATGAGACGTTGGAGACTCATTTCGCGTTGGGACATCTCTTCCGGCGCCGTGGGGAGGTAGACCGTGCTATCCGTGTCCACCAAAATTTGCTTGCGAGGCCTAGTCTTAGCGAAGCCCAACGTCACCAGGCTCTATTCTCATTAGCCGAGGACTACCTAGGTGCGGGATTGTTCGATCGGGCAGAGAAACTCTTCGGAGAACTTAGCTCAAGTTCAAGTTTGGGCCCTGCGGCCCTAAGGAATCTGGTGGATATTTATGAACGCCAGAGCGATTGGAGTAAAGCGATCGAGGCTCACCGTGAGTTAGAGATGCTGACAGGGGATAAATCAACAGAGGTGGCGCATTACTATTGTGAGCTCGCTGAGCGGGCTAGGCTGGATGGTGATTTAGACATGGCCAGGCAACACCTGAAGAGCTCGGTACGCAGCGCGAGCGGCGCTTTTCGGGGTTCTCTCATTCGGGCGGCGATTGCGCAGGAGGAGGGAGATTACCCCCAAGCGTTGCGTCTGTATGAACAGGTCCTGGAGGCTGATCGTCGTTTGATGGTCGAGGTGCTTCCTGAACTCGTCACCTGTTATAGAGAAACCGGTCGAGAACAGGAGCTCGAAATTTATCTGAACCTGATCATCGACAAGGATAGTGTTGTGAAACAGGAAATCGCCTATGCCGCGATTCTGGGGGAACTGGCTGAGCCCCGAGTGATGGCCGATTGCATAGAGAATTTCATTCTCGAGGACGATCTGCTTTCCTCAATTCTTGATGCCGATCGTATCGCTGAGCTTCCGTCGCAAGAGCGGCGAGCAGCGATTTTGAGAATTGCTAACGGGCTTCGGCGTCTGGCCATGTCAAGTCCGCGTTATCGTTGCACAACCTGCGGTTATAACAGTCAACGTCTAGTTTGGCATTGCCCGAGCTGCAAAACATGGGAAAGCGTTCGGCCATTGCAAAAATTCCAGTTTGACGGGCTGATTACCTAAATTAGGGGGTGGGTAGTTTGAGTTCAAGAATTCGCGCTGCGGTTTTTCCTGTTGCTGGACTAGGAAGCCGCTTCTTGCCAGCTTCAAAGGCTTCACCCAAAGAAATGTTTCCGATTGTCGACAAACCGTTAGTGCAATACGCGGTGGAAGAAGCCGTAGCTGCCGGTGCCGAGAAACTCGTTTTCGTGACGAGTGCTTCAAAAGGTGCTATTGAGGACCATTTCGAAAACCATCCGGAGCTTGAAAACGTACTTAGAAAATCCGGAAAGGAAGAACTTCTGGCGCTTGTTCGAGACATAGTCCCTCCTCAGGTGAGCTGCACTTATATACAACAGGTTCAGCCTCTAGGCCTCGGCCACGCGGTCCTCTGCGCGCGTCCTGAGATTGGGGATGAATCGTTCTATGTTCACCTCGTCGACGACCTTATTTTAAGTGAGAGACCCTGTCTGGATCAGATGAGGGAGCACTACGAACGCCATGAGGCGAGCGTGTTAGCCGTCGAAACGGTGCCCAGAGACCAAACTGCCAACTACGGGATTGTCGCTACGCACGAAGCTGCTCCTGGTGTAAAAACGGTGACAAAAATCGTTGAGAAGCCGAATCCGGAGGATGCGCCCTCGAAACTCGCTGTCGTTGGGCGGTATGTTCTAACACCAAAGATCTTCGATAAGCTGGCGTCTACTGGCAGTGGCGCCGATAATGAAATTCAACTAACTGACGGGATCGCGAGCCTGTTAACGGAAGAGCCCGTGCACGCCTTGCCATTCGAGGGA
>CAYLKA010000014.1:2626-39374 GCA_964384125.1 uncultured Gammaproteobacteria bacterium
CGGGATCGCGAGCCTGTTAACGGAAGAGCCCGTGCACGCCTTGCCATTCGAGGGAAGACGTTACGATTGCGGTAAAAAGTTGGGGTACCTTGAGGCAGCCGTTGAATGCGGTCTGCGCCATCCGGAGATTGGTCGTGCTTTCGCCGCTTATCTAGCGGCTCTCTCTACAGGTTCCTAGGGGAGCGCTTCTCGACGCGACGGCCTTAGGATACTACCTGAGCCGTTGAGTTCCTGGGTGGAATACAGGCTAGCCGTTAGCGGACAAGATAGTTGTCGTTGATGGCATCCAGGTTCGTCGTGCCAGCCTGCTGCATCATCATCACGAGTTCGCTTCCCAATAAATCCAGGACAGCCTCGACCCCTTGCTGGCCAAATGAGGACAGTCCCCACAGATACGGACGACCGATACAGACTGCGTCCGCGCCGATAGCTAAGGCCTTGAAAACGTCGACTCCTCGTCGGAAACCCCCATCGACCAATATCGGAACTCGGCCGCGGACCGAATTTACCACCTCGGGTAACGACTCGATCGTGCCCCTACCACTGTTCTCGGCGCGCCCTCCGTGGTTAGATACGATGAGCCCGTCGACACCATGCTCGACGGCTAAAGCTGCATCCTCCGCCGTGACAATCCCTTTCAGGAGCAGCCTCGTCGAAGTGAACTCGCGGAGACGTTCAACGAAGGCCCAATCGAGGTTCCTGGCCCTAGTGGCAGACAAGGTGCTCGTATCTATGCCATTGAAATTAGGGCGTCGTTGGATGGAATTCTCAAAACCTGGGACATGACAGGTTTGGCACTCCTCATTGGAATCCCGACGAAAACGCCTGAGAGCTTCGCGGTTGCTCGCTGGCAGGTCGACCGTTAAGGCAATTGCCGGACAACCGGCCCTCTCGGCGCGTCGTACTAGTTCCTCTGTGACGTCCCATTGTTCTGTGGCATAGAGCTGGAACCAGGCCGGTGCTCCTCGCGCTGAATTGACGTCGTCCACGCTATATGAACTAACGGTGGAGAGAATCTGGAGGCAGTCCCGAGATCTAGATGCCCGTGCCGTGGCCAGCTCACCTTCTGGATGGAAGGCTTGTTGAGTTCCGCAGGGTGCTATCACAATCGGGAGGGCATGTTGTGTGCCGAACAGCTCGATGCCCGTATCGATAGTGCGAACATCTACAAGCCGACGGACCCTAAGTGCTATCTTGTCAAATCCAGCACGATTAGCCGCAATGGTCGAACCATCGTCCACTCCTGATGCCAGGTAAATGTAGTGAGCAAGGCTTAAATTGCGACGTGCGACCGGTTCGAAGTCAAATACGTTGACTGCTTCGCTCGGGTCTACGATCAGGTTGTCGGAGACCGTGTAGTCGAACTGTCCGAATGCGCTCCGTATCCCGCCGAGTAACGGGCTGGAAGCTAAATAGCGCAGAAACGTGCGGCGTGACGTAGCAGTGGAATGCATCGAAAATCCTCTAGCTTCGGGCGTCCAGTTCCGCCCGAATTTCCTCGTTGTGCTCACCGAGCAACGGAGGATACCTTCTATAACTTGGCCCGTTTTGAGAGAGATGAAGCGGGCTACCGATTGATTTCACCATGCCCACCAAGGGATGCTCAAGCTCGACTACCATGTTCCTCTCCAGAATGTGTTTGTCGGACAAGGTATGGTCGGGAAAGTTGATTGGGCCTGCAGGAATGCCACGCTCTACAAAAAGCCTCACCCACTCTTCGGAGTCCCTGGCTGCTAGCTTGTCCTCAATTAGAGGGATCAATTCATTTCGGTGCTGATTGCGTGCTGCATTCGTGCAGAATCGAGGATCCTCCATCACTGTTTCCGTAATATCCAACACCTTACAAAGCCTCTCCCAAAGACGCTCAGTGCCTACGGCGACGATAATCATTTTGTCCCGTGCTTGCATCGGCTGATACGGCGTCACAGTCGGGTGAACGTTTCCCAGACGTTGGGGCCGCTCCCCAGTTGCGAAGTAGCTTCCGCCAAGATTTGCAAGCCAAGTCGTTTGGGCGTCAACCAGGGACACATCAATGAACTGCCCTCGGCCGGAACCTTCTTTTCCTTCGTCACGCGCGTATAAGGCCGTCAGGATGCCTATAGTCGTATAAATTCCTGCGGTGATATCTGCCATAGGCGTTGGAAAGCGGATGGGTCCGCCGTCTATCTCTCCTGTCAGGGCCATCAGTCCCGCCTCACCTTGGGCAATGATGTCGTAGCCACCACGGTTTGCTTTGGGGCCGGTATGCCCGTAACCGCTTATTGCGGCGTAGATCAATCTCGGGTTTAGAGCCTTGAGCGACTCTGGATCAATACCTAACCGAACGAGGGAGCTCATACGGGGAATATTCCCGAGGAAAACGTCTGCGGTTTTGATTAGTTTATGCAAGACCGATAGATCGCCGTCATCCTTGAGGTTTAGTTCCAGACTGCGTTTATTGCGGTTAACTGAGAGAAAATACGCGCTTTCTCCTTTGAGGAAGGGTGGTCCCCAGCCACGAGACTGATCTCCAGTTTCCGGCCGTTCGATCTTTATGACATCTGCACCCAAGTCCCCAAGCAGCATGCTGCAATAGGGCCCTGCAAGCGCCTCGGTCATCTCCACAACACGAATATTTTTCAAGGCAGGGTCTTTGCTCAATTTGGGCACTCCACTTTCGGAGCGGCGACTCTAGCGCGGTTGTCAAAAGACCACAATGACAGTAACCCAGTGTTCTATTAAGCTTCGCGCCATCGTCGGAACCAAATGGCGCGGGAGTGACCAAGATGAGAAACGTTGTAGTGCGAAATATCGACCGCGTTGACCCGTCTATCATAAAAGGGCTTTCGGAGCAGGGCACCGCGACTGTGCACGAGGCGCAGCAGCGATCGGGTTTGATGCTGCCCTATATGCGGCCGATCTACCCCGGTACCCGGATTGCGGGCAGCGCGGTGACTGCGTTAACTCACCCCGGCGACAACTGGATGCTTCATGTGATTCCCGAAATTGGGCAACCGGGTGATATTGCCGTGATCGGTCTCAGTGCAGAAAACGCTGATGGAATGTTCGGGGACCTGTTGGCGACGTCTTACCGAGCGCAGGGAATACTCGGACTCGTAATCGACGCAGGATGTCGTGACGTGGCCGATCTTACTGAGATGGCGTTCCCGGTCTGGAGCCGCGCCGTATCAGCTAAGGGAACGGTTAAAGCAACCGTCGGATCGGTCAATCTTCCTATCGTTTGTGCTGGTATGCAGGTCAATCCAGGTGACGTTATCGTGGCTGATGACGATGGGGTCGTAGTCGTTCCTCGTGCTCTGGCTGCTGTGGTTTACAAAGCAGGTCAAGCTCGGGAAGCGAATGAGGCAGAAAAGAGGAAGCGGCTGGCGGCTGGGGAGCTTGGTCTTGATATGTATGACATGCGGAATCCTCTAGAAAAAGCTGGGCTCGTGTATGTTGACAAGCCAAGTGACGTAGATGAGTGAGATATGGCGGAAGGATTGCGGCTGAAGCTTTGGGGGCCCAACGGTGAGTCTCGGGAGTTCGAATTGAATGACCGAGGGGAGGTCATCCGCGCCCTCACGGACTGGGCCAATGAGATTGGATGTGGCCCGAATGAATTGGACTACCAGGTAAACGACGGCCTAAGAATTATGGGTGAAGGCAATCCCTATGCAGGCGAGGTTGATTAACTGTCAAGATCATCATTTATTCGGGTAATAGTGGGCTCTTCCCAAAAGGCGGCACCTCTCCCTCCAACGTCAATGTCTTCTTCCGTTCATGCTGCCGGTTGACACGTATGTGCGCTGGGTGGATATTGTTTTCAATCGGAATGCGGAGAAGTGTGTTGCAAATATCAAGTAGTGACCAGGTCACCCTAGTCTTTACCCTATCTACCGCGCTGTTTTTTATGTTGCCAGCAACCGGCCAGGATTGGTCAAATTCTGTCTGTGCAGATGACGATCATGCAACGTTTCATGCCTGTGCCTTACAGGCAGGAGAGAGATTTGATCCGCCTCGTACCGCAGCCGGGCATCCTGATCTACAGGGAATATGGGCTCGACGTGCGAGGGCCCACGAGAGTCTTCACGCACACCCGCAAACTCTAGATGATTTTGAGGCACCAAGCATCATAGTAGCCCCGGCGGACGGTTTTGCTCCCATGCAACCTTGGGCAGAGGCAAAGCGGAGATATAACCGTCCTGCGTATGTCCATCAGAATGCCATCTGCCGCTTATCTGGTATTCCCGGAACTATGTATATGACAGGAACGTATCAGTTCATGCAGAGTGAGGACTATTTGCTAGTTCAATCGGAGGAAGCACACGCATTTCGAGTGATCCCAATGGACGGTCGACCGCACATTGGTGAAGATATTCAACTCTGGAATGGCGATTCAATCGGCCGTTGGATCGGTAATACGTTTGTTGTTGAAACGAGAAACCAAAATGCTCGAGCTTGGCTGGACCAACGTGCGAGATTTTATACTGATGAAGCGCTTGTTACTGAAAGATTCACCCTCATAGATCCGGACACAATGCATTGGGAGGCAACCATTGAGGATCCCAATGTTTACTCTGAGGCCTTTACGATAGCGCTTGCATATCGCCGTCGTTCAGCAGAAGGCACCGAACTGTGGGAGGAGGCGTGTTATGAGGACAATGATCTTGCCTCCGAAACATATCGTAATGTGGGTTATGAACTCTATCCTGGAATTACTGGCGACGAAGCTCGGCGTCTAAGATCCGCCTGGGAACTGGAAGATCGGGAGTTGGAATGGAAACCGTAAAGACACCCTTGGTGAAAACTGCGTTGGTTGCAGGGTTGGTTATGCTCTTTTCGGGGTACCTTGCTCGTGCGCATCATTCGATAGCTTTACAGTTTGATATGACGACAGAAATCGTTGTGGTAGGCAACATTCTAGAAATGGAATGGCGCAATCCACACTCCTGGCTACATGTTGAGGTGGAAAATGAGTCGGGAGACCTGGAGATTTGGAGGGTAGAGTTCGGTAGTGCGAATTCTTTGTACCGTCGAGGCTGGCGGCGCGATGACCTTCCTATTGGGGTGGAGGTGACCATTCATGGGTTGCCAGCGCGGGATGGTTCGAGGCAGATGGAAGGCGATGAGATTACTTTTGCTGATGGCCGATCATTATTTTCTGGTTCGGGGCCCCAATGAGAATAAAAAGAACTAGCGTCTTATTGGCTCACCTTCTTATTTTGCCTCTCACAGGCGTGGCCCAGGAAAGGTATGTGGTTCCTAGAACAATGGATGGTCAGCCCGATTTGCAGGGTATTTGGCAATCTCTAAACACCGCCGTCTGGAATATTCAAGATCATTCTTCAAGCTGGGGGGTGCCGGCTGGACAGGGTGTTGTAGTTGGTAATGAAATTCCCTACCAACCCTGGGCTCAGGAGCAAAGAGAAGAGAACTTTGAGAATCGGATGACGGAGGATACTGAGGCTAACTGCAAGATGGTCGGCGTGCCGCGTATTACTTATATGCCGTATCCAATTCAGATTCTTCAGACACCCAATCAGGTCGTAATGACTTATGAGTGGGTGCATACCATCAGAAATATCTTTATGACTGGAGAGCATCCGGAAGGTCCTATTCAGTGGTATATGGGAGATTCTCGTGGTCGTTGGGAAGGGGATACTCTAGTTGTTGACGTGGTTCATTTTACAGACGAGACATGGTTCGATCGTTCAGGGAATTTTCATGGGGAATCCCTCCATGTGATAGAACGGTATACCCGGACCGGGCCTGATCACATGCTGTATGAAGTCACTATCGAGGATCCCGAGGTTTTTTCTGAACCTTGGCAGATGAGCATGTCCCTTTATCGTCGGCAAGAGGAAAATATTCGAGTATTGGAATATGAGTGTTACGAGCTTCTTGAGGATCGAATACAAAGCAACTGATGAAGCTTATCTAGCCTGTTCCTAAAGACAGTGTTGTTTGTTCTCTATTAACTAGTGCTAATTCTCGGCGGGAATGTAGTTGGGGTGTTGAGCCCAGTTTCTAGAGGGACACAATTTGAGGTCAATCAGAACGTTCGACCAGTAAAGTTAGTCCTCGGCGCGAGAGCACACGGACGCGATCACCAGGGTTGGCTTGCCGGGAACCGTTGAGGTGCGCAGCCCATTGTTCGCCGCAAATTAAGACGCTGCCGTGAGTGTCCTTGCCAAACCCATTAACGACCTCCCCGAATAACCCTTCGGCTTCGCCGGCAGCGAAGGTGATGCGCGTTGGCGCGAAACGCTGCATTAGCAAGACCGTGGCGAGGTCCCCTATGACGATGATTGTTAGAGCGATGATGAGGCTAACAGGCTCAAGAAGTCGATCAAGTCTGACGAGAATCCAAGCCGCTAAAGCTACGAAAAAAACCGTCTCAACCCCGATTATCAACCACAGTTGGCGGCGCACAGAAAACATGGTTTGAGTCTAACATCGTGTGTCGAGCCTAACGTATTGATACACTTCGCGAACTGCAGCCTCAGCGCTACAGATTAACGATGAACCAGGACACCGAAAAAACTATCTCCATCATGGACACGACGCTTCGGGACGGGGAGCAGACGCCGGGGATTGCTTATACACCGTCGGAAAAGCTTCATATGGCCCGGATGCTCTTAACCGATGTGAAAGTAGATCGGATTGAGATCGCTTCGGCACGGGTATCTCTGGGAGAGCTTGATGCTGCGCTCCGGGTAACGGACTGGGCAAACGAGGTGGGATTGATCAACCGCGTGGAGATGCTCGGCTTTTGCGATGGGAAACGCTCGGTGGACTGGATCCGCCGGGCCGGGGGCCAGACATTGAACCTCCTAGCCAAGGGATCCGAGCATCACTGCCGGCAACAGTTGGGTGCAACCCCAAGCGAACACATCGAGAGGATCATCGAAACCGTTGGCCATGCGCGAGAGGAAGGGCTAACGGTAAATGTCTACCTGGAAGACTGGTCGAACGGTGTTCGGGACAACTTTGAATATGTATCCGGCCTCATGGACGCACTTCAGAGACTTGGGATTGGGCGGGTATTACTCGCCGATACGCTTGGTGTGTTGTCCCCAGACGAGGTTCGGCGTCTAGTCAGCGTAATGACAGTAACGTGGTCCCAGATCCCTTTCGATTTCCACGGTCATAATGACTATGGTTTGGCGACTGCTAACGCGATAGCAGCCATTCAGAGCGGCGCTCAGGGCATCCACACCAGCGTGAATGGGCTCGGGGAACGTGCAGGGAATACGTCATTAGCGGAGATCGTGACGGCAATAACGGATCACACAACCTGTGAGACCGGAGTTAACGAGAGTCGGCTGGCGGGGATTTCCAGCCTTGTGGAGATTTTTAGCGGCAAAAATATCTCAGAAAACACGCCGATTCTAGGGAATGACGTCTTCACTCAGACTGCGGGTATTCACGCTGACGGGGACGCGAAAGGCAATCTGTACGCAACGCGTCTCGCTCCCGACCGGTTCGGGCGGGAGCGCAGTTACGCCTTGGGTAAGCTGTCCGGAAAGGCGTCTTTGGATCACAATCTTAGAAAACTGGGTATCGACCTCTCTGAGGCCAACCGCAATAAGGTGCTCGACCGAATTATTGAGCTCGGTGACAAGAAACATAACGTTGTCCCCGAAGATCTGCTGATGATCATTGCTGGCGTGCTAAAAACGCCTGCTGAACACGTTGTCAAAATCGACCGTTACGTGATCAATGTCGCATCAGACAGAACGCCTGAAGCCACGGTTGCTGTTTCCTTCCGGGGAGAAACCGCGGAGGCTAAGGGTACCGGCGATGGTGGCTACGATGCGTTTATGAATGCCCTCAAGGAGGCCGTCATGCACCACGGTATAGATGTGCCGCAGCTGGCTGATTATCGGGTGCGTATCCCTCCAGGAGGGCGCACAGAGGCTCTGGTGGAAACATTAATTCGTTGGGGCGATTCAACGCCCGAGGGCACCTTTACTACGGTCGGAGTTGATTCGGACCAGACCACTGCGGCCGTTATCGCAACGGAGAAAATGCTCAACATCGTTGTGCACGAGGCTGCCAGGGTGAAGCGTGGAGCCACTCAGGGGGCGTAATAGTTGGTGAAATTGACTCCCCGGGCCGGACTCATTAACAACTTAGATATAGCATATTCGTTCGGCTAACCGTGGGGCTTCGCAACTACGTCTTTCTCAAGCGCGGCACTAGCCCCGAGTCAATTGTTGGCTAACGGCACGGTCAAGCACAACGAAACCGACACCAAGTCACGCAGGCACGTCATCCAGAAATGATCGTTTGCTTCTCGGAATAGCTAGGTAGTCGCTCATTGAGGGGTCGTCAGGAGTGACATATGAACGCATTGGCTTCAGGCCGGACCAGCACGAGTTTCTTTGCTTTCCTATGGAAAATAAGTTGTAGCCCAGTGACTGCAACAGCGTAATCGTTTCCTCATGACGTCCGATGAGCGACTCATCGGGTATCAACTCAATAACGACGATGGGTTCGTCCCGGTGAATCACGTCCGCCATTCCGCGCACGACTTCTAACTCTGTACCTTCAACGTCGATTTTCAGTAATGCGATGCGCTCCTCAATCAGATACGCGATCTCGGTATAGGCGAACACGGCCGCGGGTTTTGCCCAACTCAAATGATTTTCGCGTCTGCCGTCGGGAAGGATGCATGGAAGGAAAGACCCAAATCCATCTGTCCCTTTATCAGGGGATACGTGCAGGTGAAGCATCGTTGTGCGGTCTGATAGACCGCATGGGAAGATCGATACATTGGTCCAATCGTTGATGCGCACGAGGTGTTCCACGTACGCGTGGCAGGCGGCGTTCGGCTCGAACCCGTAATAACTTTGGTGCGGATCCGCCAATTTAACTTTGCAGAGCGTCTGCCCAATATTCACGCCAACGTCGACAACAGCTCCATCGAGCTTCGGCAGAAAATGCTTCAGGATGTCGAGCAGGAATCTCTGGCCGGAAATCCCGGCCTTGAGGCCGCCCAGAACCGGCAGTTTGATCCACCGACCGTCGATCCGACGTCGAAGAGTGAAATTGATGTGTCGGATTACCCTGCGTCCGAGCTTCATGGCGTCGCCAAGTCAGTCACAACCGTAAAGTGAAGGGGGCGTAATCGGGACTGGATAGGTGATTGGCTCCCCGGGCCGGACTCGAACCAGCGACAAGTTGATTAACAGTCAACCGCTCTACCAACTGAGCTACCGGGGAACACGTTGAAAATTGGCACGGCGCATTCTGAGAGATGCTCTCTGTCAAGTCAAGAAAGGTTATACCTTTACTAATAATATCAAAAAGATACTGTTACTTTTTAATCTCACTTATAAAGTTTTCCATCCTATCTAAGGCTATTTCCAGGGTCTCACGACTCGCAGCAAAGGATAGCCGCAGATGTCCGGGCGCCCCAAAAGCGGTCCCCGGGACAAGCGCCAGATTCTGCTCCTCCAGCAACCGCTCACAGAAATCAGTATCGTTTTCAACGCCGACCAATCGGATAGCCTGTTGGATGTTCGGAAAGGCGTAGAAAGTGCCTTCGCACGGCCGACACTCGACACCCGGTAAAGCGTTAAGCCGATGGTTAACGTAATCGTGACGATCCTTAAACAACGCACACATCTCGGTGACGGGGCTCTGGTCGCCGTTTAACGCCGCTACGGCCGCTGCTTGGGAGATTGTGCACGCATTAGTAGTGCTCTGGCTTTGAAGGGCTGTCATGGCATCTATGACCGACTTGGGGCCTGCCGCATAACCGACGCGCCATCCTGTCATGGCATAGGATTTCGAGAGACCGTTTACGGTAATGGTTCGTTCGGCTAACTCTGGGCATGCGGTCAGCAGGCTGCAGAAGGGTTCACCTCCCCAATAGATGTGCTCGTACATATCGTCGGTGATAACGAACACGTTGGGATTAACTGCTAACACCTGGCCCAGCGCCTCCCAATCGGCCCGTGCATAGGCGCTGCCGGTTGGGTTGCATGGGCTATTGATGATCAGGGCTCGGGTCCTGTTGGAGATTGCCTCGGCGAGCTGTTCAGGCCGAAGGCGAAAGCCGTTCCTGCCGTCCGTTTCAACTATGATGGGTTCAGCATCCGTTAGCCTCACCATATCCGGGAAGGATACCCAGTAGGGCGCTGGAACAATCGCCTCGTCACCCTCCTCGAGGAGGACCTGACAGGCGTTGTAGAGAGACTGTTTGCCGCCGCTGGAAATCAGGACCTGATTCGAATGGAAATCAAGGCCATTGTCTCTTTGAAATTTAGCAACAATGGCTTCCTTCAGAATTTGGCTACCTGCGACTGCGGTGTATTTGGTTTGCCCCGAGCGGATAGCCTCTAAAGCCGCCTCTGCGATGTGACTAGGTGTCTGGAAATCAGGCTCCCCAGCGCTCAACGCAATAACATCCCGACCTTCCGCCCGTAAGGCGCCTGCCTGTGCGGTAATCGAGACGGTTGGCGACGGACGGATACGGGTGATCCGGGCCACGAGTCTGGTGCTCATACTCACTTATTCTTTCCACGGATGGGCTTCCACCGGTATCTTAAGGCATGTCTGGGAAAAGGTTCGACCTCAAATCAAATTTTCAGCCAGCTGGCGACCAACCGGAAGCTATCGGGGCTTTGGTGGACGGGCTTGGAACGGGACTACACAAACAGACCCTTTTGGGCGTTACCGGCTCAGGCAAGACATTCACCATGGCTAACGTGGTGTCAGCCTTGCAAAGGCCCACTTTAATTTTGGCCCATAACAAAACGTTGGCAGCACAGCTTTATGGCGAGATGCGTGAGTTCTTCCCGAAAAACGCTGTGGAGTACTTCGTCTCCTACTACGACTATTACCAGCCCGAGGCCTATCTACCATCGTCGGATACCTTCATCGAAAAGGACGCCTCTATCAATAAACACATCGAGCAGATGCGCCTCTCCGCCACCAAAGCACTTCTCGAGCGGCCCGACACGGTCATCGTTGCCACCGTTTCGGCGATTTATGGTTTGGGAGATCCCGAGGCCTATTTGAGTATGGTGCTGCACCTGGTTCGTGGTGAGCGTATTGACCAACGTAGGATTTTGAGGCGGCTCGCAGAATTGCAATACACACGAAATGCCTTGGAGCTTAGTCAAGGTACCTACCGGGTACGTGGTGAGGTGATCGATATTTTCCCGGCGGAGTCCGAACGGGAGGCCGTGCGAGTAGAGTTGTTCGACGACGAAATAGAGGAGATTAGTTTTTTCGACCCACTCACTGGTGAGGTCACACGGAAGGTGCCGCGCGCCACCCTGTACCCAAAGACCCATTATGTTACGGCTCGGGAAACCCTCCTAGCAGCGGTCGATCTGATCCGTGAGGACCTGACATTACGTCTCACGGAATTGCGCTCGGAGAACAAGCTCGTGGAGGCGCAACGACTTGAGCAGCGCACCCGTTTCGATATGGAAATGATAAACGAGGTGGGCTACTGCGCGGGGATTGAGAATTATTCCCGCTATCTTTCCGGGCGGCGGCCAGGTGAGCCGCCGCCAACATTGTTCGATTATCTCCCAAATAACGCATTGTTATTTGTGGACGAGAGTCACGCCACCATTCCCCAGCTTGGCGGCATGTACCGCGGAGACCGGTCGCGGAAGGAGACTCTAGTGGAATACGGATTCCGATTGCCGTCCGCCCTCGACAATCGACCGCTGCGATTTGACGAGTACGAGCGACTTGCACCGCAAACCATTATGGTCTCGGCCACACCCGGACATTACGAACGTGAACACTCGGATCAATTCGTAGAACAGGTAGTGCGGCCAACTGGTTTGGTCGACCCGGAGATAGAGGTTAGACCAGCCGGTCTTCAGGTCGACGATGTTCTTTCTGAAATTAGCGTTCGCGTTGCGGCTGAGGAAAGGGTGTTGATTACAACGTTAACCAAACGGATGGCCGAGGACCTTACCGATTATCTCCAAGATCACGGGGTCCGGGTTCGATACCTCCACTCAGACATTGAGACAGTGGAGCGAACTGAGATCATTCGGGACTTGCGATTGGGTGAGTTCGACGTGTTGGTCGGAATCAATCTTCTGCGTGAGGGATTGGATATGCCCGAAGTCTCGTTGGTGGCGATCTTCGACGCGGATAAAGAAGGCTTTCTACGCTCTGAGGGTTCTCTTATTCAAACCATCGGGCGGGCAGCGCGCAACGTTAAAGGTAAAGCTATCTTATACGCAGATAAGGTTACCAAATCCATGGAGCGCGCGATGGCAGAAACCGTGCGGAGGCGACAAAAACAGCTTGCTTTTAACGCCGCTCACCATATCGAACCAAAATCCATTCGTAAGCCCGTTCAGGACATCATGGAAGGAGCCCGCCCAACCCCTAGGGGGCGGCGCGGGATAAAACCCCAGGAATCCGACCTATACCACCGAATGAAGCCTGAAGAGGTGGTGCGCAGAATAGAGATTCTCGAGAAACGCATGTACAAGCATGCAAGAGACCTTGAATTCGAGGAGGCTGCGAGGATACGCGATGAGATTAACGAGGCAAGGCGACATAGCTTTGGTTTTACGTAGGATCTTGTAGGCTGAGGCAGCTGGCACTTGAGTCGAAGACCCAGAAATGGGTATCGTTGCCCATCATTTAGGCGCGTAGCTCAGTGGTAGAGCACCTCCTTGACGTGGAGGGGGTCGGTGGTTCGATCCCACTCGTGCCTACCAACCGATGGTGGGGGGGGCTCTGCCCCCCTCAACCGTGTGATCAATGGGGGCCATCGAACCCTCTGAAATTAAAGGCCTTTAGTGTTTCGACCTACTTGTTTCGGCTCGAAACGAAGCTTACAATTCCCCGCTACCCGTGGTGGCTGCATCGTACAGGCTGCGGGTGGGACAAGCAGAGACGGCCGTAGGCGACCGCAAGAGAGTGGTGAAAGAATGCCCCTCAGGTTGAGCGCCGCGGCCGCAATGCTTTAAGAACGCGATCTAAGAAGGAGCAGAATATCGGCCAACCAAAGCGTGTAAGACGCAATGATGAGATTACCACCCCCGAGGTGCGGGTTATTGGAGAGGGGGGTGAACAAGTTGGAGTCATGGCGGTCGGGGCGGCGCTCGAACTCGCAGGAGACTCGAGCCTAGACCTCGTTGAGGTCGCTCCAAATTCTGAGCCCCCGGTGTGCCGGGTGATGGATTACGGCAAGTTTGTGTTTGAACAGAGCAAGAAGGCTCAATCTGCTCGGCGCAAGCAGAAGCATGTTCAGGTCAAGGAGATTAAGTTTCGACCTGGTACGGAGGAAGGGGACTACCAGATTAAATTGCGAAATCTGATTAAGTTCCTGACCTCGGGGGATAAAACGAAGGTGACCCTCCGTTTCCGGGGCAGGGAGATGGTACACAAGGAGCTCGGGGCCCAGCTCCTCCAGCGTGTGCAGAACGATCTACTAGAGTACGGTGTTGTGGAGCAATTCCCACAGCTTGAAGGCCGGCAAATGATCATGGTGATTGCACCTAAGAAGCGGGGCAGTCAGTAGTAAATATCGAATTTTGAAAGGATCCGTCAATCTCGTCACGATACTCGTGTCGCAAGATTGAAGCGGGCCGCCCGGCGGGTGGGGCACCACTTAGACGGGCTTAAGGTGGGAGATATGCATGCCGAAGCTAAAAAGTAATCGGGGAGCCGCAAAACGGTTCCGGCGCACGGCGAAAGGTGGCTACAAACGTGGTCAATCCTTCCGCAGCCACATTCTGACGAAAAAGAGCGCAAAGCGAAAACGACAGCTTGGCGCGACTCTGCAAATTGCTGATGCGGACGTGAAAGCCGTCCGTAAAATGCTCCCTTACAGCTGAGGAAACAGTCATGGCTAGAGTCAAACGTGGGGTAGTCGCCCGGGCGCGCCACAAGAAAGTGCTTCGCAAGGCAAAGGGCTACTATGGCGCACGCAGTAGCACCTTCAAGGTTGCGAAACAGGCCGTTATTAAGGCGGGCCAGTACGCTTACCGCGACCGCCGTCAACGCAAGCGACATTTCAGGGCTCTCTGGATAGCTCGCATCAATGCAGCGGCTCGGATAAATGGTTTGTCTTACAGCCGCCTGATTAACGGACTCAAGCGAGCGGAGATTGAGGTTGACAGGAAAGTCTTGGCGGACATCGCAGTTCATGATCAGGAGGCCTTCTCAAGCATCGCTGACGCGGCTAAAGAAGCCCTCGCTGCTTGAGTCTCCTGGATCACCGAAAGACGGCTCCCCATGAGCAGCCTGGAGCAACTGCTCGAGCAAGCCCAGTCGGAGGTGGCTGACTCGACCGACGCGAAGGATCTCAATGACCTCCGAGTCAAATACCTCGGGCGTAAAGGTGCACTGACAGCGCATCTCAAGAGTCTCGGCAAAATGCCAGCTGAACAGCGCGCCGCAGCCGGGAAGCAAATCAACCAAATCAAACAGGCACTAAGTGCCTCTATAGAAAGCCGCCAGGCAGAATTAGAAGCCGAGAGTGTAGAAACCAGACTTGCTGGGGAGCGCCTCGATGTCACACTTCCTGGACGTGGCAGAAACATCGGTCATTTGCACCCAGTGACACGAACGATGCGCAGGATGCAGGAGATTTTCCGGCTAGCTGGGTTCGATGTCCGGACTGGCCCGGAAGTGGAGGACGACTATCATAACTTTGCTGCGCTCAACTTTCCGGAAGACCACCCTGCGCGCGCAATGCACGACACCCTCTTCCTAGAGTCCGGTTTACTTCTGCGAACCCATACCTCACCTGTGCAGGTGCGTGCTATGCGCGAGCAAGGGGCGCCGATAAGACTTATAGCGCCCGGACGCGTTTACCGTTGCGATTCCGATCCGACCCATACGCCGATGTTCACGCAGGTAGAAGGGCTCGCCGTAGACCGTGGCATCAGCTTCTCCAATTTAAAATCTATCTTGTATGAATTCGTGTCGCTTTTTTTCGAGCGCGAGGTCCGGCTACGTTTTCGCCCGTCTTATTTTCCTTTTACGGAACCGTCAGCGGAGGTAGACGTCATGTCTGAATCCGGGCGGTGGCTGGAGATTCTTGGCTGCGGCATGGTCCATCCCAACGTGCTGCGAAATGTCGACATTGATCCCGAGGAATTCACGGGATACGCATTCGGTATGGGAGTAGAACGCCTCGCCATGCTTCGTTACGGTGTAGATGACCTGAGACTGTTTTTCGAAAACGACTTGCGCTTCATCGAGCAATTCTCCTGAGATGCAGTCATGCGCGTAAACCTCGAATGGCTTCGGGAATGGGTGGACACTGACCTTCAGGGGGAGCAACTTGCTGAGCAGTTGACCATCGGGGGGCTGGAGGTCGACTCGGTGGAGCCGATCTTGGCTTCGTCCCCAGGAATTGTGATAGCCGAAGTCCTCGACACTAAGCCCCACCCCAACGCTGAGCGGCTAACGCTATGTACCGTCTCTGACGGTGTGAAAACGCATTCCGTCGTATGTGGAGCGCCAAACGTCTCCAGTGGCCTCAAAGCGGCGTTCGCGCCCGTCGGGTCGGAGCTCCCGGACGGCCGAGAGATTGAGGCTATAAAGCTTCGAGGAGTCGCTTCGGAAGGCATGCTTTGCTCGGCAGGAGAATTGGGGCTCGGCGACGACGTTGCGGGCCTCCTCGAACTGGATTCCGACGCTCCCGTTGGGACGGCGGTCAGTAAATACCTTCGGCTCGACGATATGATCCTCGATATCGATCTGACCCCAAACCGGGGCGACTGCTTCAGTGTGCTTGGCGTGGCCCGTGAAACAGCCGCGCTCAGCGGTGCAATGTTCGAGCAGCCCAAAACCGAAGCCGTACCCGCTAGCATCGAGGACAACTTGGGTGTCGAACTGACTGCCAAGGAGGCCTGCCCACGTTTCGCCGGGCGGGTCATTCGTAATGTTGCGACTGATCGAATCTCCCCACTGTGGATGCGGGAGCGACTTCGTCGGGCGGGACTGCGTCCAATCCACCCCATAGTGGACGTCACCAACTACGTGATGCTCGAGTTGGGCCAACCCCTTCACAGTTATGATCTAGCAAAGCTGACCGGCAACATTTCCGTTCGCTTTGCCGAGGCCAGAGAAAAACTCACCCTCCTAGATGGGAGTGAGCAAAAGCTGGACCCCGATGTGCTGGTTATTGCCGACGATTCAGGAGGGATCGGGATGGCAGGCATCATGGGAGGGGAGGGAACCGCAGTTGATATTTCCACTCGGGACGTGTTTTTGGAGGCCGCTTTTTTTTCCCCTGGGGCCATCATGGGCCGTGCCCGTCGTTTCGGACTGCACACGGATGCGTCTCTTCGGTTTGAGCGAGGAGTCGATCCCGAAGGTCAAGTACGGGCAATCGAGCAGGCCACGCGGCTACTCTTGGGTATCACGGGAGGTGATCCGGGACCGGTTATTGTTACCGATGACGATCGTTATCTACCAAAAAACAACCCGATCTTCCTTCGCCATGAGCGACTGCAGACTGTTCTCGGAATCTCATTGAAAAGCGAGGAGGTGGAAGAAAGTCTCCGCTTGTTGGATATGAAGGTCGATGGACTAGAAGGCGGCTGGTCTGTCTTGGCCCCGTCCTTTCGATTTGATCTGACCATCGAAGAAGATCTGATAGAAGAGGTAGGGCGCATCGTAGGTTACGATACAATTCCTGCAACACCGGAAGCATGTCCTCGACGGCTTGGAGCCTCAACAGAAAGTCGTGTAACAGATGATCGTATCGTCGACTTGTTGGTCGACAAGGGTTACTGCGAGGTTATCAACTACAGCTTCGTAGACGAAGCGTTGGAGGAAGCTATTAACCCTGGCGTCAGACCCGTTCGATTAGCTAATCCGATTTCTCAAGAACTTGGGGTAATGCGCCGGTCCTTGTGGCCAGGGCTTCTGGTCACCGCCAAACAAAACCTCAGCCGCCAACAGACTCGGCTGCGGCTGCTCGAGGTGGGTGCGCAGTTCGCCTGGAAAGGAGAAATGGTTCGGGAGACAAGTGTTTTAGCTGGTTTAGCGTTGGGAAGGCATTGGCCGGAGCATTGGGACACCGCGGACCGAGAGGTGGATTTCTTCGACGTCAAAGCAGATCTAGAGACCATTTTCCAGCTGACCGGGCGAGGTAATGAGGCTCGCTTTGTACCGGCCGATCATCCGGCTTTGATGCCAGGACAAACCGCCCGAATTTCATTTGAGGATGAAACGCTGGGATGGATCGGTGCGATTCATCCTGCAATAGAGAAACGATTGGAATTAAAAACCTCCGCAGTACTTTTCTCGTTGCAGTTGGAGCCAACGAAAATAGCAAACATTTCCGCTTACCAAAGCTTTTCTAAATTCCCTTCGGTGAGACGAGATCTCGCCATCGTGCTGGACGAAAATATCTCCAGCGAGAAAGTAATCGGTTGCGTCCGTGAGGCGGCGGGGGAGCTACTGCAAGACGTCACACTCTTCGACCTATACCGCGGAACGAGTATAGATTCAAGTAGAAAAAGCATGGCCTTAGGCTTGATTTTTCAAAACCCATCCCGCACCCTTACCGATGCTGACGTTGACAAAATAATTGGCTCCGTTGTGCGGGGTTTAGAGCGGAATCTCGGGGCCACGATAAGAAGATAGGTTATAACGAGCTTGGCACTGACAAAGGCGGACATGGCCGAATCGTTGTTCAACGAGCTCGGTCTCAACAAACGCGAGGCGCGGGAGTTGGTAGATTCGTTTTTTGAAGACTTACGTGCCGCCCTGGCGGCAGGCGAACAGGTCAAACTGTCCGGCTTTGGGAATTTTGACCTTCGGGATAAGAATCAACGTCCCGGGCGCAACCCGAAAACCGGCGAAGAAATTCCGATTACGGCCCGAAGAGTAGTGACTTTTCGACCAGGCCAGAAATTAAAGGCCAGAGTAGAAGCTTATGCTGGAACCCGGGAATAACGCAGAGCTTCCAGCAATTCCGGGAAAACGTTACTTCACTATTGGTGAGGTGAGCCAGCTGTGTGGGGTCAAACCCCATGTCCTTCGTTATTGGGAACAGGAATTCCCACAGCTTAAGCCTGTCAAAAGGCGTGGGAACCGGCGTTACTACCACCGCCAGGACGTTCTGAGTATCCGCCAGATCCGAAGCCTGCTCTACGAAGAAGGATTCACCATTGGTGGTGCCCGGCAAAAGCTCACCGGAGATGAAGCGCGTACCGACCTGAGTCAAAGCCAGCAGATCATCCGCCAGATTCGTAGTGAGCTTGAGGAGACTCTGAGGGTACTCCGAAGATAGCGCCTCGTAGCTATCCCCGCCAATTCCAGTTTTCGCTACACTTGCATCAGAGGTCGGGGTGTGGCGCAGCTTGGTAGCGCACTTGCATGGGGCGCAAGAGGTCGCTGGTTCGAATCCAGTCGCCCCGACCAACTTACCCGCGCTGAGTAAATAATCAGCTGGATCAAGTTTCGATCAGCCCTCAGTTGCAACCTCGAAGATGTGCCCCCCCATCGAACGGTATTTGAAATCAGGCTTTGAATGTACCGATGTTGCCTCGGGTACAACTAGGACGGGATAATCCTTCTCCCGCATTTGATTATGGGAAGTGGAGTAGTTGGACAAACGAGATAAGGTAGACCCTAGAAAACACTCTAGGATCGTGGTCGACGGGTTAGCCCAAGCACCAAGTCGGGCAATGCTGCGTGCGGTCGGTTTCACCGACGAGGATTTTTTAAAACCTCAGATCGGAGTAGCCTCGACCTGGAGCATGGTGACCCCGTGCAACATGCATATTAATGGCCTAGCTGAGCTCGCGGCGATGGGTGCGGATGCCGCAGGGGGCAAAAGCGTCATATTCAACACGATCACAGTCTCCGACGGTATCTCTATGGGTACCGCCGGTATGCGCTACTCGTTGGTTTCCCGTGAGGTTATCGCAGATTCCATAGAGACCGTGACAGCGGCTGAAGGCTTCGATGGACTCGTGACCATCGGGGGCTGCGACAAGAATATGCCTGGGTGTGTAATGGCCATGGCACGCCTTAACCGGCCATCGGTCTTTGTCTACGGAGGTACTATTCAACCCGGCCCCAAACACCGGGATGTGATATCAGTTTTCGAGGCGGTCGGTGGCGTCGCTGCCGGACGCATCACCGAGGCCGAGTTGAAAGAAGTCGAGTCGACAGCCATCCCCGGGCCGGGTTCCTGTGCCGGAATGTACACGGCTAACACGATGGCGTCCGCTATCGAAGCGATGGGGATGAGCCTACCGAACAGCTCAGCCCAGGAAGCGGTCTCAGGGGAAAAGAAAACGGACTGCGAGAAGGCTGGAGAAGCAGTGGTGGAGCTCGTAAAACGCGGGATCAAACCCTCTGACATTCTCAGCAAGAAATCCTTTGAAAATGCAATCACAACCGTGATTGCCCTCGGAGGTTCCACGAACGCCGTGCTCCATCTCTTAGCGGTTGCGCATGATGCTCAGGTTGATATCACCCTAGAGGACTTTACTCGCATTGGCTCCCGGGTTCCGGTCCTCGCTGATCTTAGGCCGAGCGGGCGGTACATGATGTCGGAGCTGATCCGGATCGGAGGGATTCAACCGCTGATGAAGACATTACTTGATGCGGGACTGCTCCACGGGGATTGCCTTACCGTCACCGGTAAGTCTCTTGCAGAAAACCTAGCCGATGTTCAACCGTATCCACCAGGGCAAGACATCGTCCGTACGCTCGAGGATCCAATAAAGTCCGACAGTCACCTTGCTATCCTGTACGGCAATTTGGCGCCGGAGGGCGCCGTTGCCAAAATCACCGGCAAGGAAGGGACTCGGTTCACGGGTCCAGCTCGTGTGTTCCACTCAGAGGAAGACGCTTTGGAGGCAATACTGGGCGGTATCGTGGTTCCCGGGGATGTCCTCGTGATTCGCTACGAGGGGCCCAAGGGAGGGCCTGGGATGCGAGAGATGCTGAGTCCGACAGGCGCCATTATTGGGCGAGGTCTAGGGGATAAGGTGGCTCTCATCACCGACGGCCGTTTCTCCGGGGGCAGCCATGGTTTTGTCGTGGGGCATGTAGCCCCCGAAGCTGCTGCCGGAGGTCCGATTGCTGTCGTCGAAGAGGGGGATGAAATAACAATAGATGCCCAAGCCAAAACAATCGACATCGGAATTTCTCAAGAAGATATAGAACAACGACTAAGAAACTGGAGACCCGAGCCCGCGTACACGACGCGCGGGCTACTTGCCAAATACGCGAAACTCGTAAGTTCTGCTGCGCTCGGTGCCGTGACCGACATCAGCTAAAGCTTCGCTAATTCACGCCCGCACGCTTGACCTGAGATGCCGTTGGCTATAAGTTGCGCCCGATGTTTAGCCTCAGCAAACAGATTATGAACAAGATGATGGAGATGAAGAGAACCTCCATCCGCGGGTTGTTCGTGCCGATGCGCTAGTCAGCAAACGATTACGGTTACGACAGAAGCCCGCTGCGGATACTCCCAGCGGGTTTTCTTTTTGTGGAGCAAATCATGAACAGAGGGATTGAGGCGAATCCTGGGTTCGAGAGTGTCGATACCCCCAATCCAGAATCGCCCTTCGTTGTCATGAAGTTCGGCGGGCGCAGTGTCGCGTCCGCTAGTAACTGGAGCTCCATCACTGCTTTGTTGCGGGAACGGATCAATGAGGGGCTTACACCGGTTGTTGTTCATTCTGCTATCGCGGGTATATCAAACACGCTTGAAGAGCTACTCCTCGCGGGCGTATCGGGAGGCGGACAGGAACAGCTTGACCGGATCGAGGCCGTGCACTTCGACCTCGCTCGGGAACTCAAAGTCGACACTGCTTTGTTGCAGGAGCATATAGACGTTTTGCGCCAACTTATAGATGGCGTACGGCTGGTCGGAGAAGTAAACCCACCAATTCACGCTCGCATCATGGCAACAGGTGAGCTTCTCGCAACGACCCTCGGGGCGGCTTACCTGGTGACCCAAGGCTTTAATGCACAATGGCGGGACGCACGGACCCTTCTGGAGAGCGCTGAAGGCATTAATGTAAAAGAGCGGGCTGAATTCCTCGCCGCGACATGTGAGTTCGACCCGGATCCTCTACTGCAGGAAGAACTGCGGGATGTTAATGGTTTCATCGTTACCCAGGGCTTCATCGCGCGCAATGCTTCCGGCGATACCGTGCTACTCGGGCGCGGTGGGTCGGATACCTCTGCGGCTTATCTTGCTGCGAGGTTAGAGGCTCGCCGACTTGAGATCTGGACCGACGTACCTGGTTTTTTCAGTTCTGACCCAAAGATCGTTCCCGCTGCCAGGTTATTGAGGAGACTTAATTACAGTGAAGCGCAGGAAATTTCCTCCGCCGGCGGAGCCATTTTGCATCCGCGCAGCATTTCTCCCGTTCGCCGTTCGGGTATACCACTTTTCTTGAGGTGCACCGGTCATCCGGAATGGGAGGGAACGGTGATCTCCGATGCGTTTGGGGAAAGCCTACCGCAGCTAAAGGCTATATCCCGAAGATCCGGAATAACCCTAATCTCGATGGAGTCCATAGAGATGTGGCATCAGGTTGGTTTTCTCTCGGAAGCGTTCGACTGTTTCCGGATGCATGGTCTGTCCGTAGATCTGATTTCGACTTCCGAGAGCAACGTGACCGTCTCAATCGACTTAGGCGCCAACCTGACCAATGTCTCTGCAGTAGACGAAGTCGCAGAGGACCTAAAGGGTCTCTGCCGGGTGAGCGTAATCCGCGATTGCGAAGCGATTACACTGGTGGGACAAGGAATAAGAACGATCCTCCACGAGCTTAGCCCGATCCTCGAGGTTTTCGAGGAACAAAAAGTGCACCTGCTGACACAAGCAGCAAATGATCTAAATCTCACCTTCGTAGTGGATGCCGAGCACGGCTACAGGTTACTCCAGCGAATGCACGCGCTGTTGGTGAGCAAGTTCCGGGAGGGCGGGGTGTTCGGGCCGACCTGGGAGCAACTACGGGACAGCACGAGATCCCGTCCACTGACGCCCACCTCGTGGTGGGCAGACAAGCGGGATGTTCTTCTCCAGGTAGCGGAGGAAAAGGGCTCCGCCTACGTCTACAACCTGGACAATGTCCGGGGGGCGTTAGGTGCGCTGAATTCCTTGGAGTCAGTGGATGCAGTGTTCTACTCCATGAAAGCGAATTCGCACCCCGGCATTTTGACAATAGTCAATGAACAGGGCGCCAACTTTGAGTGTGTGTCTCCAGGCGAAATCCAACGCGTCATTACACTTTTCCCTGACATCGATCGTAACCGGATCCTCTTCACACCCAACTTCGCACCCAGATCGGAGTACGAATGGGGCGTCGAGCAGGGTGTGTGGGTGACGCTCGACAACCTTCATCCCCTGCGGTATTGGCCCGATGTATTCGCGGGGAAAGAAATTTTCGTTCGGGTCGACACCGGGCAGGGAAGAGGGCATCACGAACATGTACGAACGGCGGGCGTCCATTCAAAATTTGGCGTTCCGTTGTTCGAACTCGAAGAACTAAAAGAGCTCGTCACAGCGGCGGGAGCGAGAGTCGTTGGTCTGCATGCCCATACCGGTAGTGGCATTCTTGAGCCTGAAAACTGGGAGCAGACTGGCTCACAACTCACCGGACTAAGAGAGCTCTTTCCAGAGGTTCGGTATGCAGACGTAGGCGGCGGCTTGGGTATTGCTGAGCGACCGAGTGACGCTCCATTGGACCTGGAACAATTGGATGTTGCATTGAGGCGCGTAAAAGCAGATGCGCCAGAGGTGGAACTGTGGATCGAACCCGGCCGATTCGTCGTAGCGGAATCCGGAGTCCTCGTGACTCGTGTCACGCAGACAAAGGGTAAGGGAGAAATTCGCTATGTCGGCGTAGGCACTGGAATGAACAGTTTTATCCGACCGGCACTCTACGGCGCGTACCACGAAATCGTGAACCTCACTCGGCTGGGTGACCCTGCCACGGAGATTTTCACCATCGTAGGCCCGATTTGCGAGACCGGTGATCGGCTCGGATCCGACCGCTTACTGCCGGAGACGAAAGAGGGCGACGTCCTGCTCATTGCGAATGCGGGAGCCTACGGATACGTCATGAGCTCCCAGTACAACCTAAGAGATGCCGCCACAGAGGTCCTTCTCTAGCGCGTCGGAGTCTTGTGGCGACGACGGAGCTCTGTCAAAACGTCCTCCAGGGAAAGCCCCCGGATACGTAGTAGCAACAAGAAGTGGTAGAGGAGGTCCGCAGCCTCCTCGGTTAGGCGGGCTGGAGTCTCCGCCACAGCGGCGAGAGCTACCTCCACGGCTTCTTCTCCCAGTTTCTGGGCTGCCTTGACAGCCCCTTCTGCTGCGATGCGAGCCGTATAGCTCTCTCCCGTTGGATTCTCCAGGCGATCTTGGATTACGTTCTCAAGCGTTGTAAGGAAGTCGAGTTGGCTCACGGGTCACTCCTATTGGTCGGGCGGCCGCATCGCGATAGCAGCTTCTATTAAATAATTTTTTAGGCTTGGGATGGGTATCTTGGCGGAATGGAACACCGTAGCTGCCAGTGCACCGTCCACCCGTGCCATTTCAAAAACGTCCTTAAAGTGGGACATTTCTCCGGCGCCACCGGAGGCGATGAGAGGAACCCGGCAGATTTTTCGGACCCGACTGAGCTGTTCCAGATCATAGCCACACCGAACGCCATCCTGGTTCATGCAGTTGAGTACGATTTCACCGGCACCGCGGTCCTGTGCTTCCGCGATCCATTCCAGCGTGCCGTGTTGAGCCGCGCGGGTACGCTCGGGGTCTCCTGTGTATTGATACACGACATATTCCCCATTCTCCTCCCGGCTGTCGACGCCGACTACCACACATTGCGAACCGAAACGTGAGGCAAGGGTTCCGATCAGATCGGGCTGTTCCAGCGCAGGGGTGTTGATAGAGATCTTGTCTGCACCGAGGTTGAGAACGGTTTCCGCATCTTCGAGTGTCCGTATACCTCCGGCAACACAAAAGGGTACATCCAACACGGCAGCGACGCGATTAACCCAGCTTCTATCCACTGTTCGTCCGTCTGGACTCGCAGTAATGTCGTAGAAGACCAGTTCGTCTGCACCCTCGTCACGGTAACGCGAAGCCAAGTCGATGATGTCGCCCATTACGCGATGGTTACGAAACTGAATGCCCTTCACCACTAGCCCGTCTCGCACATCGAGGCACGGAATTATCCGTTTGGCAAGAATGATCGTATCTCCCCATCTGATAAACGGCCTTCGAGTAACGCTTTTCCGGAGATCGCGAAAGCTACACCTGTCTCCCTTAGTTCGTCGAGGTCTCCCACGTTACGTACACCACCGGATGCCTGAAAGGCGACGCCAGGGCAGCGTGTAACGCAGTTACGATACAACGCGATATTTGGACCTGAGAGGGCACCATCTCTATTCACATCGGTACAGAGAACGTTTCGTAGGCCGAAGGGCCTATAACGCTTTAGGGCGGCCCAGAGCGTTAGCTCTGTCCGCTCCGTCCAACCATGGGTGGTAACAAAGGGGGTATCGCTATCATCGACCCTAACATCCAGAGCTAAGGTCAACCGATCGGGCCCATGCTCAACAAGCCAACGTTCAACCAGCGCAGGTGCCGTTACCCCTAGGCTACCTATGACGACGCGCTCCGCTACCGCCAACGCACGCGCTAGATCCTCGGGCGATCTAATACCGCCACCCACTTGAACCTTAAGTCCTGCCGTTTTGGCAATAGTCGCAACAAGATTCAGGTTCTGGGGTGAACCGATCGCAGCACCGTCTAAGTCAACAATGTGCAACCATTCAGCGCCCAGGCTGACGTAACGCTGAGCAAGTGTTACTGGGTTAACCTCGTAACGGGTCTCCTGGCCGAAATCTCCCTGTAGGAGCCTTACGCACCGGCCATCTCGAATATCGATTGCTGGAAGCAAGTGCATCAGTTTTGTCCGTTCACAGCTTTAGAAAGTTTGAGAGAATTTTCGACCCCACCTTGGATGAACGTTCGGGGTGAAATTGAGTTGCGAAAAAGTTGTCCTTTTGAACGACTGCCGAGAAAGGCCCACCGTAGTCGGACGTTGCGCAGGTGTATTTTCCTGGGGCCAATGCGTAGCTGTGGATGAAATACATGTAATCATCATCTCGTACACCGTCCAGCAACGGTGTATCGGCAACTCGGCGAAGGGCATTCCAGCCCATTTGCGGGACGGGTAGATCGGCGTTGGATGAAAAACGACAGGCTCGTCCGGCGATTATGCCAAGACACGTCGTATCATTTTCATCCGAACCACTTAAGAGGAGCTGCAGGCCGAGACATATACCGAGTACCGGTTTTTTGAGCTCTCGTATTGCATCAGTAAGCCCCGCTGTCTCAAGCCGCGTCATGGCATCCCGGGCAGCCCCAACCCCCGGTAGTATCACGTGACTGGCTGCCTTGAGGCGCGCTGGGTCCTCGGTAAGCGGCGCGTCAAAACCGATACGTTCCAGCGCAAACTGTAATGAAGCCAGGTTAGCGCCGCCGCTGGCAATGATGACCGGCGAACAATTCAAAGCACGCCCTTTGTGGAGGGCACCTCTTCGCCTTCCTTTCGAAAAGCTTGGCGAAGGCTTCTGGCAACTCCCTTGAAACATGCTTCGACCATATGGTGGGCATTTTCTCCTTCGATGTGAATATGGATAGCGGCACCGAGACTCTCCGCCAGGGAACGGAAGAAGTGTGGTACTAGCTCCGTGGGGAGTTCACCGACTCGCTCCCTGGGAAATTGGCCTTCGAAAACCGAATATGGACGCCCGCCCAGGTCGATGCCCACGCGCGCCTGAGCTTCGTCCATTGGTAGCAGGAATCCGTAACGTTGAATCCCGCGTTTCTCCCCGAGCGCATTCCTAAAAGCCTTACCAAGGGCGAGGCCAACGTCCTCAACCGTGTGGTGTTCGTCAACTCCGAGATCTCCTTTGCAGTGAATCCTTAAGGCAAAGCCCCCATGTTTCCCGAGTTGTTCGAGCATGTGATCGAAGAAACCGAGACCAGTGTCGACCTCCGGATCACCGGAGCGATCGAGATCGATGTCGACCCGAATGGATGTCTCCCGTGTTCGTCGCTCGACGGAACTTGCCCTCGGATCGTTCAGGAGAAGATGGGCAATCCCTTCCCAGCATTCTTCCTCGGATCCGTCAATCGAGATCTTGTAACACCTCAGGCCGAGGTTGTCGGCGAGCTCGGAGTCGGTATTCCGGTCCCCGATCACCGCTGATCGCTTGCGATCCAGACTGATCTCGGAGATATATTTCTTTACGAGACCCGCTTTCGGCTTTCTACACGCGCAGCCGTCGTTTTCGAAATGGGGGCAATAGAATTCTTCAGCGAACTCGATTCCCTGGGAGGCGAACAGTGATTGGATATGCTGTTGGGTCCGGTCGAAGGCCTCCTGCGGAAAGTTCTCGGTGCCTAGGCCGTCTTGATTGCTGACAACGACGAATTCGAACCCCGCGTCCTTGGCGCGCAACAAAGCCGGTATCACACCAGGCATGAGCCTAACTTTCCCAGGGCTGTCGACTTGTTTGTCTTCCGGTTCTTCGACAAGCGTACCGTCTCGATCAAGAAAAAGGATCTTACTGGCCATTAGAACGCACCGTATTTTTTTGATTAGTTCTCGCCCCAAGAACCTCTAGCAGGAGATCATTTTCCTCCGGCTGTCCAACCGTGATACGCACGCATTGTTCAAGGGACTTTTGTTCCCCGAATGTCCGCAGCAGAATTCCACCACGACGGGCCTTTTCCGTGATCCGTTCTCTACCAGTGGTCTCGATCAACAAGAAATTAGCGTCACTCGGCCAGACTCGCGTAATTGTTGGTATGTTCATCAGTCCCGTCGCAAGTCGAGTCCGTTCGTTCCGCAGAAGGGCTATTCGATCCGTTGAGGTCTTGAGGGAGTCCTCCGACAAGGCTTCGAGAACCAGCTCGATTGATGGTGTCGGGAAGGTGTAGGGAGGTAGGACACTGCCGAGCAACTCGACTAGCTTTGGCGTTCCAATCAATGCACCGCAGCGAACGCCCGCAAGCGATACGAATTTGGACAAAGTCCTGAGGAGCACCAGGTGGTCGTTTTCTTCCTGAAGGGGACGGAAGCTAGGCCTATCAGAAAACTCGAGGTAGGCCTCGTCTAGAATCACCAGTGATCGACCGCGCGTTGCGTCGCAGATGGCATCGACATCGCTCACGGTCATCGAACGCCCCGTGGGATTGTTGGGGGAACAAATGAAGATCAGCTTTGTCCGCTCGTTGAGAGCTTCGATCACTGCTTCGGTGTCCATAGCAAAATCAAGCGTCAAGTCTGAGTCCCGTCGCAGCGGCACCTCGATGACCTTCGCCCCCTGTATCCCGGCGTAAAGGCGATACATGTCAAAAGTCGGCGGACAGACAAGAATCTCGTCTTTTCCAGCGGCACAGAACGCTCGTATTAATACGTCGATGGCTTCACTGCTCCCGCGAGTAACCAACATCTCTTCTTCGGGAACTGCGTACTGCGCTGCCAAACGGGTACGAAGCGCCCAGGGGCGCGGAGGAGGATAGATGTTGAGACCTCTCACCGTATTATCGCCCAGAGACCGGTAGGGGGATTCGTTGGCATTCATGCGGATACAGTCAGGCTCATAGCTAGCGGGCGTATAAGGAATTAAATCCATTAGCTCCGGCCGTGCCAATTTTAGGACGTCAGAGCTCATCCTAGGTCCATCCCATTACTTTTCTCATCAAGCGCATCTAGTCGCTCGCGTACAGCGCGACCATGAGCGTCTAGCCCCTCCAGTACGGCCAATCGCTCTGCAATAGGCCCAATGTTTCTCAGTCCCTCAGCGGTGAGGCTCTGTACGGTCATGGAACGAAGGAAATCCGTCACACCAAGACTTGAGTAGGAACGGGCGAAGCCGTAGGTCGGGAGAACATGGTTGGTGCCGCTACAGTAGTCGCCAACCGATTCCGGAGCCCAAGGCCCGAGAAAGACCGAACCTGCAGCGTGCACGCCATCAAGCAGTTCGTTGGGATTCTCGACCTGCAAAATTAAGTGCTCCGGAGCGTATTGATTCGACACGTTTAATGCCGTTTTCAGATCCGCAACCAGGATCGCTCTAGAATGGGTCAAAGAATCCTTGATGATGTGACGTCGGCTCAACCGTTCTTGCTGTTGGCCGATCGCCCCCATCACCGCCTCGAGGAGATCTCCGCTAGTGGTCACCAGGATCACCTGGGAATCTGGGCCGTGTTCAGCCTGAGACAAAAGATCTGCCGCGACAAAGGTCGGGTTGGCGTTGGCGTCTGCGATAACCAGAACCTCCGAGGGTCCTGCGGGTAGATCCAGTGCCGCACCGCATGGATCCTGGGCAACCTGTGTTTTTGCCGCGGTTACCCAAGCGTTGCCTGGTCCAAATAACTTGGCAACCTTCGGGACAGACTCTGTCCCATAGGCCATCGCCGAGATGGCCTGAGCTCCACCGGCCTTGAATACGGCAGAGATGTTACAGATGCGCGCCGCGTAGAGCACGGCGGGGTCCACGGCGCCGTTAGGCTGAGGCGGGCTGCATAGCACTCGAGTAGTACAACCTGCCAGGCGGGCGGGAATTCCTAGCATCAACGCTGTCGATGGGAGTGGGGCGGAACCTGCCGGAACGTATAACCCCACCACTGCGATCGGTCGGTTAATTCGCTCGCAACGCACCCCGGGAGCCGTCTCTACCGATACTGTTTCCGGGATTTGGGCTTCGTGAAACAGGGTAATGTTGGCGGCAGCTTCACGAATCGCATCGCAATCGGCCTGATCTAGTGACGCCTCGGCCTCTTCGAACTCCTGCTCGGACACTGAAAGATTCGACAGGTCAATCCCGTCCAACTCCCGGGTGAGAGCCGTCAAGGCCGCATCTCCGCCGTGTCGGACCCTCTGGACGATGGTGGCTACCTCTCCCTGCAGGGTAGCGTCATCGGCCAACGCCGGCCTTTCTAGTAGCCCAGCCCGTCCTTCGGTGGACAGCGAATCCCAGTCGTATCGTTTCATGGCAGTCACGCGAGCATCTTCTCTACTGGTATCACCAGCATTGAGCTCGCCCCAGCCTCCTTCAGTTGCTCAAGCGTCTCCCAAAAAACGTTTTCTCGGCAAACTGCGTGGACGGCTACTTTATCGTCGCGGCCCTCCAGTGGAATGATGGTGGGCGCTTCGCTTCCGGGGAGAAGCTCACGAATCTCTTGCAAGGCGTCCCGAGGAGCGTGGAGCATGATGTACTTGCTCTCCCGCACCTGGAGTACACCTTGAATCCGCTGTAAAAGGCGTTCCATCCACTCCGCTTTTTCCTTCGGTACGTCAACCGGCGTTTGGATTAGCGCTGCGCTGCTTTCCAGAATCGTATCGGCTTCATTGAGGTTGTGGGCTCTCAGGGTCGAACCGCTAGAAACAAGATCACAAACCAAATCCGCCCTTCCCAAACTCGGTGCAATTTCGACCGCACCAGAGAACTCAACGACCGTGCCGCCGACACCTTGTCCTTCCAAATAGGCCCTCAATATTCGAGGGTAACTGGTGGCTATACGCTTGCCCTCTAACGATCCGGGGCCCTCGTATTCGAATCCATCTGGAACTCCGAAAGCCAACCTACAATGTCCATAATCGAGAGGACTGATCGTTGAAAAGAGGGTCGACAGACCCTTTTCCTGAAAAGCTAGACGGGATTCTTCGATAATGTTGACACCAACTATCCCAAGGTCACAGACATCTTCCTGAACGAGACTAGGGATGTCGTCGTCCCGCACCAAAAGGACATCGACAGGCATGTTTTCGCCGTAACAGATCAGTTGATCTCGGCCTTTCGAGTAACTAAGACCACAACGGACCAATAGTTCCATGGAATGATCGGTCAACCGGCCGGATTTCTGCACTGCGATCTTTATTCGCGCTCCTTTTAGCTCCATCGTGGTGTTCCTTTTCCGAGGTTTGGTTCTGTTCAAAGCGCGCTTAGGCGTTTCAGGACTGTCTTGTAGCCCCCGTTACCCGCAGTAAGGAATCGGGCAACCCGCCCAATTGTTGTGACCGACACGCCGGTGAGATCGTGAATTTTTCGGTAGGGCAGACTGTCGGCTAGGTGGGCTACGACTGCCCAACGGTCCACAAGAGCCTCCAATTCCGAGGGGGTGCACAAGTCAGTGAAAAAACGTCGGCATTCGTCCTCCGTCCTTAACGTCAGAATCGCCCGATAGAGGCCGTCTTCGGCCCGCGCTGCCTGCCGAGGGGTCATCCCGCGGTGTTCTTTCATGTGTGTATTAATCCGTTACTGTATTAATAGGTTAATACATTAAGATATTTTAGTGTCTCAGTCAAGCGTAGTAGATTCAAAAGAATTAACGGAGAATCAGACGGATAGGGCGCCTAGTTCGAATTTACGGGAAGGTGAGGGCCGCGAGAACCGCATCGCCAAATGCTACTGTCCCTACTGTCTCTCCCGCACCTGCCCGAGCGAGGTCAGCGGTTCGTAAACCGTTCTCGAGGACCTCGCCTACGGCTGTCTCGACCATAAGAGCGGCCTGACCCTGTTGAAGTGAATGTCGGAGCATGAGAGCAATGCTGAGAATCGCGCCGCAGGGGTTTGCGATTCCCTCACCGGCGATATCCGGGGCTGAGCCATGGATAGGCTCAAAAAGCCCCGGCCCCTCATCTCCTAGGGACGCTGAAGGTAGCAACCCCAGAGAGCCGGACAGCATGGAGGCCTCATCGCTGAGGATGTCCCCGAACATATTTTCAGTCAGGACTACATCGAACTCCCTTGGCCTACTTATGAGGAACATTGCCGCTGCATCTACGTAGATGTGTTCAAGTTCAAGGTCTGGGAATTCCGTTGCGAAAAGACGAGTCACGGTTTCGCGCCAGAGCCTAGACGTATCCAGAACGTTGGCTTTGTCGACAGACGTAACTTTTCCTCGCCGAATCCGGGCCAATTCACCAGCTAACCGGGAAATTCGTTCGATTTCCCCCACAGAATACTCGCAGGTATCGAAGGCGTGGTTTGCGGTACGGCCACGTTTACCGAAATAGAGGCCTCCGGTCAGCTCCCGGAGGACCAAGATGTCTACTCCCTCAAGACGCTCCGGTCGCAGGGGTGAGGCGTCCACCAGAGCGGGATGTGTCGTGACCGGCCTGAGGTTGGCGAAAAGCCCTAAGGCTTTGCGCAGCCCCAGAAGGCCTTCCTCGGGACGCAGGCTGGGGTCAACGTCAGCCCATTTCGGCCCCCCAACGGCGCCTAGAAAAATCGCGTCTGAGTTTCGGCATGCCGCGAGCGTCTCCTCCGGCAGCGGCGTGGCCAAGGCGTCCAACGCCGCCCCTCCTAGGAGCGATTCTTGAATCTGCAAATTCAGATCGAGGCCATCGGAAACTGCCCGAAGAACGCGAGTTGCTTGCGCGGTGACTTCGGGGCCGATCCCGTCTCCCGGGAGCGTCACAACCGTTTGTTTCAACGGGCCTTCGCCTCGTACGCGGAGATTGCGTCGGCCTGCTCCATTAGGAACCCAAGCTGATCCACACCGTTCAGCAAACAATAGCGGGAGAAGTTTTCAATCGGGAAGTTGACCGTATTGCCGTTGGGGAGCGTCAACTCCTTCGCCTCCACGTCCAACGTGAGCTCGATGCCAGGATGGGCCAACAGCCACCGATGCGTATCCTCATCGACGATTACCGGTAGAAACCCGTTTTTCAATGAGTTGTTTCGAAAAATGTCGGCGATTTCAGTACTTATCACCGCGTGGAACCCATGGTCGAGCAATGCCCAAGGAGCATGCTCGCGGGAAGAGCCGCAACCGAAGTTACGTCCGGCTACCAGGATGCCCGCACCCTTAGACTCCGGCTCGTTCAGGACGAAGCCATCGATCTCGGAGCCATCTTTATCGTAGCGCCAGTCTGCAAAAAGGTTCTCGCCCAAGCCTTCTCTGACTGTCGTCCGAAGATAACGGGCCGGGATAATCTGATCCGTATCAACGTCTTCTAATGGTAAGACGATGGTACGGGCGGTAATGCGGGTTACTGGGTTCATAGGCTCATAGGTTTTAATTAATGAGTGGCCGTGGATCACTAACGACCCCGTTCACGGCGGAAGCCGCTGCCGTCAGGGGACTGGCTAATACTGTGCGTGCCCCTTTGCCCTGGCGCCCTTCGAAATTACGATTGCTTGTGCTGACCGCGAGCTTGCCAGCGGGAACAGTATCGCCATTCATGGCAAGACACATGGAACATCCGGGCTCGCGCCACTCAGCACCGGCCGCCCTGAAGATTTCCGGTAGACCTTCAGCCTCCGCGTCGCGTTTTATCTTGGCCGAACCCGGCACGACTAGGGCCCGGACCCCATCGGCGACCTTACGCCCCTCAAGGAGACCAGCAGCCGCTCTCAGGTCACTCAGTCTGGAGTTAGTACAACTACCGATAAAAACGATGTCCACGGGGGTGCCAGCCAAAGGCCGACCTGCCTCAAGCTGCATGTATTCGAGTGCTTTAGCGAATCCGAGGTCTCCGGTTGATACCGGAATAGCCCCGTCCACGGGAATCACCATGCCCGGGTTGGTGCCAAAAGTAACCATAGGTTTTAGCACGGACACATCTAACTCGGTTTCCCTATCGAATCGCGCATCATCATCGCTCGGTAGTCCCCGCCACCTGTTAACCGCGGCGTCCCAATCGGCCCCAGTCGGCGCAAGAGATCGACCTGCGAGGTACTCGTAAGTTATGTCGTCCGGGGCAAACATCCCGGTCCGGGCGCCACCCTCGATTGCCATGTTGCAGATGGTCATGCGTTCTTCTATAGAGAGCTGCGACACAGCTGTACCGAGATATTCAATAGCATGTCCGGTACCACCATCAACCCCAATCTGACCTATCAGACCCAAGATTATGTCTTTTGCGGTAACCCCAGACTGTAGGTTCCCAACCAGGTTTACGGCGAACGTCTTCGGTTTGCGCTGTAGCAGACACTGAGTTGCTAACACATGACAAACTTCCGTTGTACCAATGCCGAAGGCTAAAGCCCCGAATGCTCCGTGGGTACTCGTGTGTGAATCGCCGCAAACGATAGTTTTTCCTGGTTGGGTTGCTCCCAATTCCGGCCCGATCACATGAACGATGCCACGCTCGGCATTACCAAGGCCGCGGAGCTCTAGACCAAAGTCAGCGCAATTCCTTTCCATCTGAACAATCTGTTCGAACGCTTCAGGCTCGCTGACAACCTTCAGCTCTTGCAGTGAGCCAACGGTAACCGTAGGTGTGGAATGATCCATCGTAGAGAGTGTGAGATCGGGTCGGCGCACACTAAGCCCGCTGGCACGGAGGGCATTAAATGCCTGAGGGCTCGTCACCTCGTGCACGAGATGCAGATCGATATACAGAACTGCAGGTGCATCTTCCGTTTCCGGGACGACTACGTGTTCGTCCCAAACCTTGTCGAACAAGGATCTTCCAGACATATCAACTCCAACTAGTAAGAACGAGCGAGCAGTGGCTCATGGGATGAGGTCAAAACGCCACCGTCCGGTCCACCCGACCTGTATTTTCGCCCTCGATCGGTTCTAACCAACCCCACTCATCCGGTGTCGACCCGTCGAAAAGGCCGAAAAACTTATTCTGGAGGCTTTCAGTAACGGGCCCTCGGGTCCCACTACCGACAGTGATTCGGTCGATAGAACGAACCGGAGTGATCTCGGCAGCGGTACCCGTGAGGAATACCTCGTCCGCGATGTATAGCATCTCCCGGGGGATGTTCTGCTCAACAATTTTGAGTCCGATCGACTGGGCGAGCCTCATCACCATATCCCGCGTTAATCCAGCAAGGATGGAAGCGGCGACAGGCGGGGTGTAGATGACCCCGTCCCTCACGAGGAAAAGGTTTTCACCTGCGCCCTCGCTCACGTAGCCCTCGCTGCTGAGTGCTATCCCCTCAGTAAACCCGAGACGCCGCGCTTCGAGTGTTACGAGGATAGACGACAGATAGTTTCCGCCAGCCTTTGCCATTGTCGGCAGCGTATTGGGGGCCACCCGCTGCCAAGAAGAGACGCAGACGTCTACACCGTTTTCCAAGCCACCTTCGCCGAGGTACGAACCCCATTCCCATGCCGCGATGGAGCATTCAGCAGGAGCCTCGGGGTCTCCGGCAACGCCCATTTCTCCGTATCCTCGATAGGCGACAGGCCTGATATACGCTCCCCCCAGCAGTTCGTTATGGAGGACCACATCTTTACAAGCCGAAACGAGTTCCTCGACGCTATATGGGATTGTGAGGTAGTAGATCTTGGCTGAATCGAACATCCTGCTTACGTGGTCGCCTAGCCGAAGTCCAACAGGCCCATCCGGTCCCTTGTACACGCGGACGCCCTCAAATACCGACGAACCGTAGTGAAGCGCGTGGGTCAACACATGTACCGTCGCTTCCTCCCACGGCACCAGTTTGCCGTTGTGCCAAATGTACTTGCTCGGCTTTAAAGGCACACTGAACTCCTCAGTCTGGCGGTTCGAAGGCTACGGGTTACCCAGCGCAATGGTCTTTTCCTCAACGCGATCGTCCGAGTCCCGCCGCCGGAGAATTCTGTTTATGACTTCCAGGTATGCGAATGCTGCGGATTCAACGATATCCGTGCTCACTGCGTGGCCACGGAAGCTCTGGCGATTATATTCCACGGTAACGGTAACCTCACCCTGAGCATCGTCGCCCACGGTAACACCGCGCACTTCGAAGTTCTTCAGGGTAAGCTCAACACCAGTCACAGCCTCAAGCGCTCGGAAGGCTGCAGCCACCGGGCCGTCCCCCTCGGCCGCTTCTCTTATCTCGCGACCATCGGTGTGCGCGAGTTTTAACGCCGCCGCGGCGACAGTTCCGGTTCCAGCCGTAATGCGTAACTCATCGATTATCCACGGTCCGGCTTTTCCGACATCGACATTCATGATGATCGCCTCAATGTCAGCGTCGTACATATCCTTCTTGCGATCAGCTAGGCGCTTGAACTCTTCGAAACAACGGTTCAATTCCACATCGTCCAGATGAAAACCTAACTGTTCCACGCGCTCGCGAAATGCGTGGCGCCCGCTGTGTTTACCCAGCACGAGGTTAGAACGTCCCAAACCGACATCTTCCGGGCGCATAATCTCGTAGGTTGCGCGGTTTTGAAGCATGCCGTGCTGATGGATACCCGCCTCGTGGGCGAAAGCGTTTTCGCCTACGATGGCCTTGTTGCGGGGGGTATGCATACCGGTCACGTTGGCAACAACCCTGCTGGTTGGGTACAGACGTTCCGTATCCACCCCTGTCGTAACGTTGAAATAGCCGTCCCGAGTTTTGATGGCCATGACGACTTCTTCCAGTGAGCAGTTTCCGGCACGCTCACCGATGCCGTTCATCGTGCATTCGATCTGGCGTGCACCAGCCTGCACTGCAGCCAGACTGTTTGCGACAGCCAGGCCAAGATCATCATGACAATGGGCGCTCAACCTAATTTTTTCGATCCCACTCACGTTGTCTTTCAGATATTTGAATACTTTGAAGAACTCGTCGGGTAGGGCGTAACCAACGGTGTCTGGGATGTTCACAGTTGTCGCGCCCGCTTCGATAACCGCCTGCACGACTTCCGCCAAATATTCCAGCTCCGTACGAGAAGCATCCTCGGGGGAGAACTCGATGTTCTCGCAGTATTCTCGAGCCAATGAGACCGATTCAACAGCGCTTTTGAGAATCTCTTCTTTTGCCATCTGTAGTTTGTGTTCGCGGTGGATCTGACTCGTTGCGACGAACACATGGATACGAGGGTTTACCGAATCCTTCACCGCATCCCAAGCGTACTTAATATCTTTCGGGTTGCAGCGGGCTAAACCGCAAATGGTGGGGCCTTCGATAGTTCGCGCGATCGAACGAACGGATTCGAAGTCACCCGGTGAAGCGGCCGGAAAACCTGCCTCTATGATGTCTACTTTAAGATCCCGAAGCGCAGTGGCGACACGGAGTTTCTCGTTGAGAGTCATGCTGCAGCCGGGAGCCTGCTCGCCATCTCTTAACGTCGTGTCAAATATGGCGACTCTGTCGTCATTTACTGCGTTCATGTTCCTTCTCCTTAATCTCCTGGAGGGGACCTACGAATCTTATGCCATCACTCCTGCAACCAAGCCATTCGCCCCCTAAGCTGAGCGCCCACGGTCTCGATATCGCTATCAAGGTCCTCCTGAAGGAGGCGTTTGTATTCGGGCAGGCCGGATTCGTATTCGGTAACCCAATTCGTTGCGAACGTCCCATCCTGGATTTCCTTGAGGACTCCGAGCATCTTTTCACTCGTGTCGTCGTCCACGACTTTTGGCCCACTGGTTAGATCACCGTACTTAGCGGTCTCACTCACGAATTCGTGCATCTTCGCAAGGCCACCTTCGTGCAATAGGTCAACGATGAGCTTCACTTCGTGCATACACTCGAAATACGCGACTTCTGGCTGATAACCCGCTTTCACCAGTGTGTTGAAGCCGCGAACGATCAATTCAGACAAACCACCGCACAACACAGCCTGTTCGCCAAACAGGTCCGTTACGGTCTCCTCCGCGAAAGTTGTCCTCAACACACCTCCTCTGGTGCCGCCCAGGCCATGGGCGTAGGCGAGGGCGCGTGCCTCAGCCTGACCTGTCACGTCCTGATGAACCGCTATGAGGCAGGGGACACCGCGTCCGGCTTCGTACTGACGCCGAACGAGATCTCCGGGTCCCTTGGGCGCAATCAAAACAACGTCGAGATCTTCTCGAGAATTGATCCGGCCGAAATG
>CAYLKA010000014.1:39474-46994 GCA_964384125.1 uncultured Gammaproteobacteria bacterium
CGAAGATTCAAGGCATGAGCACGACCCTGACTACCATAGCCAAGCACCGCGATCCGTTCCCCACTAAGCACCTCTGGACTGGCATCCGACTCCACAAAGAGTTCCATCGCATTAACCTCACATTAAATAAGGACTGGTTACCGAATGAAGGAAAGACGTCAAAAAAAAACCCCGCAGCCTTTCGGGTGCGGGGTTTGCGTCGGTCTTCGTCGTCACACCAAACGCCCGCACCTGCCGTCACTAAGCAGCACTAGGAGGAGCAGCGCTTGGTAATTTTCGATCATCTCAGTCAGTTTTCATCAAACAATGCTGCATGATCCGAGAAAGGTTGGGTGATGTCAACGTTAAGGTGCTGATTTAAAGGGGCTATCACCTAAGCTAACTAACTGCATAATTACATTGACGTTATTCGCAACGCCTACTCCCAGCCGGAAGTCCTATCAGATTCAGCGGAGTTGAACGGGGATCCAGCAAAGACTTTAACCAGATCTTGTAGCACCGATCCGCGGTTTTGCGCTATCCTTCGGCCCCTAGCGCTCCGGACACAGAGGGACAGTGTTTCTGCGTGGGCGCTTTGATAACTGTTACAAGCAGATTGATCTAATCAAGAAGGAACTCGGGGAACAATCGCGAACCCGTCGACCTGTCAGTGTAAAAAAAACTAGAGTTGATACTCTTACCTTAGACTTTGAGGAGTGGGCATGAGAGCCAAACATAACGCAGTGCTGATCCTTAGCACTCTCGGAGCGATCTTCACCGCACAGATGGCCGCGGGCCAGATGGCGGTAGATAGAATTATCGAACTCGAGACTGCTCGTATTCAGCAGGCACAGGCGGCGCAGGAACAAATCGACGAGATCATCACTGAGACGAGATCGTTGGGCGAAGAGTTCCGGGCGGTGATGAAGGAGGTCGATGGACTCCTTGTCTATAACACCTTGCTTGACAGACAAATCGCGGACCAAAATCAGGAACTCGCAAACCTTCGCGAATCCTTCGACCAGGTCCAGGTGGTTGAACGCCAGATTCTGCCCTTGTTGACACGGATGATTGATGGACTGGAATCTTTCGTCTCCCTAGATGTTCCATTTCTGCTGGAGGAACGTACCTCTCGAGTCGAAAACCTTAACGCGCTCCTGGGACGCGCCGATGTGACCGCAGCTGAGAAATTCCGCGTGGTTATGGAGGCCTGGCAGATCGAGAACGATTACGCACGGACCATCTTCAGCTATACCGATGAGCTAGATATCGACGGAGTCACCCGAGAAGTCGACGTTCTACAGATTGGCCGGGTAGCGTTGCTTTACCAGACGCCCGACGGAAACCTCTCTGGTGCCTGGAACCAAGCTAACCGTGTGTGGGAGGCGGTCGGTAACGAGTACCGCAATCCTATTCGCCTAGGTATCCGACTCGCGCGCAACCAGGTCGCGCCAGATCTACTTCTACTACCGATCGCTCCGCCGGAGGAAGGTTAATGAAAAACTATAGAATTTTCTCACTGGCGGCCCTGGCAACGATTATCGCCACGCCCCTGCAGGCGCAGGACGAGGAGGCCACCAGCTTGGCCGAACTCCTAAGCTTCGTCGAGCAGGGTAGTGCACGAGATAACCAGGAGGAAATGGCGCGGATCGCCGAGTTTGAGGCCAACAACGCGGATCAGGCCCAGCTCTTGGACGACTCTTTGACCCAAAAAGCCAACGAGGAGGACCGCAGCGCGCGTCTGGAAACTCAGTTCGAGGAAAACGAGTTACTCATTGCTGACGTTACCGCTCAGCTCGATACGCGTCTTGGCTCTCTTCGAGAGTTGTTCGGCGTGCTCCAGCAGGTGGCCGGTGACGCACGCGGCTTGTTCGAAGCATCGCTCACCAACATCGAGTACCCCGAACGATCGCAATTTCTGACTGATCTTGCCGCAAAGATGGGATCTAGCAGTCAGCTAGCAACCGTCGAGGAAATCGAGCGCCTGTGGTATGAGCTCCAACGAGAAGCCACTGAACTCGGCAGGGTCAAGAGACTTCCTGACTTTGAGATCATCACGGCCGAAGGGGAGATCAGCAACGAGGACATCGTCCGCATTGGTGGATTCAACATCATCGCCGACGGTCGTTATCTGCAACACAACCCCGAGACCAATTCCGTCGCCGAACTGCAACGTCAGCCCGAGCAGGGACGGTTTGTGGGCAGTACCTCTGAATTGCTGGGTTCCCAACCGGGAGACAGCGTGGTGCAATTTGGCCTTGACCCAACCTCTGGACAGATCCTCGGGCTACTCGTGGAAACGCCGAATCTGCTGGAGCGCATCAACCAGGGTGGCATCGTCGGCTACGTGATCATTTCGCTGGGCACCTTCGGCGTCCTTCTTTCGCTCTTTCTGATGATTACCCTGGGCATCGCCGGTATCAAGGTCAACCGACAGCTCAAGCGTGATACGCCGGATACCGGCAACGCGCTCGGTCGTGTCCTACAAGTCTACGAGGATAACAAGCAGGTCGACACCGAGACGCTGGAGCTCAAGCTGGGCGAAGCCATCTTGAAGGAAACGCCGAAAATTCAAAGGGGCATTCTCATTATCAAGGTGATCTCCGTGGTCGCTCCGTTGATGGGGCTCCTCGGAACGGTGACCGGCATGATCAATACTTTCCAAGCGATTACGTTATTTGGTACGGGTGACCCGAGAATGATGGCTGGCGGTATTTCGCAGGCCTTGGTCACTACCGTGCTCGGCCTGACTGTCGCGATTCCAACTGTGCTGCTGCACACTGTGGTCAGTGGCCGCAGCCGTAGGATCATCCAGATTCTGCAAGAGCAGAGTTCCGGTATTGTGGCAACGCAGTCAGAGAAAACGGCAGCGTCTGAAAGCTAGATAACGCAGGCGGTAGGTCCGACTGCACCGACAAGGTGCATCGGACCCTCCGAGCGAGGAGTGACTTGATGCAATCGCTATTAGACGCTTATGAGGCAATCCGCGATTTCCTGGAGTTGGGCGGTCCCGTACTCAGGTTGATCGGGTGGGTGATCCTGTTCCTGTGGATCCTCATCTTGGAGCGCTTGATGTTCTTTCGCACGGGTATGAGACGCCTTGCTAGGGAAGCCCTGAACGAATGGGAGGCGCGGGAAGAGCGAAAATCCTGGCAAGCGCATCAAATTCGAGACGGCATCGTATCTCGCTTCTCGATGGCAGCTAATCAAGGGTTGCCAATGATCCAAACGTTTGTCGCACTCTGTCCGCTACTGGGCCTTCTTGGCACCGTTACGGGGATGATCCAGGTATTCGAGGTTATGGCGATATCTGGCAGTGGCAATGCCCGGTCCATGGCTGCTGGGGTTTCTAGAGCCACCATACCCACCATGGCAGGTATGGTGGGCGCCTTATCTGGCGTGTTTTTCGTAACCATTTTGACGCGGACAGTGAAACGGAATGTTCAGTTTTTGGAAGACGAAATGACCATGGATCACTGAGAATCTATACATAATCTGTGGTAAATAGACTTAAGTGGTGCACAAGGTCGACAAACATAAACAAAATGGGAAGGTGAGGGGATGAGAAATCGCATTTCCAAACTAAAGATTGAAGAAGACGAGAACGAGATCAACCTGACGCCAATGCTGGATGTGGTGTTCATCATGTTGATTTTCTTCATCGTGACCGCGAGTTTCCTCCGGGAAAGCGGGCTGGACACCAACCGCCCCGATCAGGATCAACCTCAGGTCCTGCAAGACGAGGAGGGCGCCATTCTCGTGATAATTGATGAGACAGACGATATCTGGATTGATAATCGGATCATCGATCCCAGAGCCGTGCGCGCGAACATCGAGAGGCTGCACGCGGAGGACCCCGAGCGACCGGTCGTGGTCCAAACCGCCTCTACCTCGCGAGCAGAAACTTTAGTGGTGGTCATGGATGCCTCCCGCCAAGCTAATGTCTACGATATTTCCATCGCCTCTGCCAATTAATCAGACAGGAGTAGCCCAATGGCCATGCGTGATGCAGTAGCCGAATCCCTCCAGGAAGAAGAGGCTGAAATCAACCTCACACCCATGTTAGATGTGGTGTTCATCATGTTGATTTTCTTTATCGTCACGGCTGTCTTCGTCAAGGAGCCCGGAATCCAGGTAGACCGGCCTTCAGCTGTAACGGCCATGGTCCCAAGTAGTGCGTCCATCTTCATTGCCGTTAGCGCTGCCAACGAGTTCTGGATCGATCAACGCAATGTCGACCTTGCTGGACTCGGACCGGTGATTGAACGCCTGCGCGCTGAGAATCCGGAAGGTGGCGTGGTTATTCAAGCCGACAACGAAGCCCAAAACGAATATGTTCTCGCCGCAATGGACGCTGCTAAAGAGGCGGGGGTAACTGACGTTACATTAGCGGCCGTGGTCCCTTAATGCCTCAAATTTGCAAGGGATCGTGGTAGGATCCCCGGGGTATGCGATTTACGTACCTAGAACGAAGCGGTATCTAGTACTCAAGGAGATATTATGATTGCCCGATACGCCCTCTCAATCTCTGTTGGCGCCGGTGTCACCTTCGGTCTTTTATTTATGATGCAGTTGCTCATCGCAACTGGCGCAAACGCTCTCACAGAAGGAGAGAACTTCAGGCTCGGAGACTTTGTCCGTGTCGAGCGTAACGAGATCATCGAGACGAAGAAGGAAGCGCCTGAGAAGCCGCCCGAGCCAGAAGATATGCCCGAAATGCCGACTCCGGATATGGCCAATAATTTCGACAACGCCATGGCAGTCTCCGTATCAGCTCCCGTGATCAACACTGGGATGAGTGTCGGAGGTGTGGGTTTCGGCATAACCGACGGTGAGTATCTACCCATCGTTAAGGTTGCACCGGTCTATCCCGCCAGAGCGCTGAACAGAGGGCTCGAAGGTTACGTTATCGTGGAGTTCACCGTGACAGAGAACGGGTCCACACGCGACGCCTTTGTGGTCGAGTCCACCAGCACGCTTTTCGACCGCGCAGCGATCGAAGCTGCGCTTAAGTTCAAGTACAAGCCCCGCGTGATCGATGGCGTGCCTGTCGAAGTGCCTGGCGTGCGCAACAGGATATCCTTTGCGATCGAGGCTGGGTAAGGGAATTCGTAAACTAACTATCGCCTGAGGAGACTTCGGATGCGTGGTGTACGTCTAGTATTAATACCGGCCGCGGCCGTATTGATTTCGAGTCTGTTCCTGACCCCCGCTGCTTTTGCCCAGGAAAGTGGAGCTGAGAATGCTGAGGAGCGCCCCGAAACACGCCGCCGAACCCCGGCCATGCGGGAACAGGTGTACCAGCGACTAGCCGACGCTCAGGAATGCGCCGAGGGCACTATCGACGAGGAGACCGAAGAGGTCTTGGAGCCACCCGATATGGAGTGCGCCGTGGAGCTGCTCGAACGGGTACGCAACATGAGAGGCCTCAACAGCTACGAAGTCGCGCAGATGTGGAATTTCTACGCCTTCATTTACTTCGCGCAAGATGACTACGACGGAGCGATTCGTGCCTACGAGATGGTCTTGCAGCAAGCTGACCTGCCGCTGGGCATGGATACCACCACAAGATTCACGCTCACCCAGCTTTATTTCCAACAGGAGCGATATCAAGAATCGCTCGACATGCTCGCGCTCTGGTTCGATATTGCAGTGGACCCGGGACCTGATCCCTACATTCTCAGGGCTCAGCTCTACTATTCGATGCAGCAGTATCAGGAAGGGATCGAGCCGGTCTTAACCGCCCTCGAGCTCGCGGAGGCACGAGGAGAGGAACTTGAGGAGAATTGGTACCGGTTACTCAACGTCTTCTATTACGAACTCGAGGACTATCCCAACGTCATTGAAGTCCTGCGCACGATGGTCGAGTCATGGCCGAAAGAGGAGTATTTCATCCAGCTCTCCGCAATGTATGGTTCGGAAGAAAACCTCCAGGCCCAGATAGCGCTTTACGAACTTGCTTATGAGGCTGGCTGGCTAGAGCAAAGCAACGAAAAGGTACAAATGGCTCAGCTATTGCTTGGGGCAGAGGCTCCGGTGAAGGCAGCCAAAATTCTCGAGGCGGGCCTAGCAGATGGGAGTATCGAGTCAACTGAGCCCAATTGGCGTACGCTCGCCCAGGCCTGGCAGTTGTCCCAGGAAGACCAGAAGGCCATTGAGCCCCTGAGAAGGGCGGCAGCGCTGGTTGAGGATGGGGAACTGAACGTCCGTTTGGCGCAGTCCCATCAGAACCTTGCGCAGTGGGACGAATGTGTGGAGGCGGGCAGAGAGGCTCTAGAAAAGGGCGACCTGCGCCGAGATGACCAGGCCAACATGATTCTCGGTGCCTGCCTATTTGAGCTTAAGGAATACAACTCCGCTCGGATAGCGTTCCAATTAGCAGCCGAGGACGACCGGAGTAGTTCCGCCGCGGCCAGCTGGATCACGTACGTGGATTCAGAGCAAAGCCGGGACGAACAACTAGCCGCCGCGCTGGCCCGATAAATACGAAGATCAAGCCGCTTAAAATCTATTGCTCCACGGCGCGCCTTCGGGCGCGTCGTTGGTTTTGGGATACGATTCATAGTTAAACCCAGCAGGGTCCGACCTTTTCTAAGTACTTTCTAGGACCAATTAGAAGGAGTTCCACGGGTATGCCCATCAGTAAAGGCGATCGGATGCCGGACGGGAATTTCACCCGAATGGGTGACAATGGCCCGGGGTTAATCTCGACAGATGAATTATTCACCGGCAAGAGGGTTCTTCTTTTCTCCGTACCCGGTGCGTTCACGCCCACTTGCACCGCCCGACATCTTCCTGGGTATGTTGATAACGCTACTGCTATCAAGAAAAAAGGTGTAGACACGATCGCGTGCATGGCGGTTAACGATGTTTTCGTTATGACCGCTTGGGGTAAATCATTGGATGCTGAAGGTGCTGTGCTGATGCTAGCGGATGGAAACGGCACCTATGCCAAAGCGCTAGAACTGGCCTCGGATTCTTCTGCATTCGGTATGGGTATTCGGGCGCAACGTTTTTCGATCCTGGTGGATAATGGTGTGGTGACGGAGCTCAACATTGATCCTCGCGGTGAATTCGGCCAGACCTCAGCCGAGACTGCGCTGAAGCAACTCGCCTAACCGGCTCCTCCGGTTAGTCTTCTAGAGTAATAAAATAGTCAGAACTTCAGGATCGCCCATGACATCACCTTTGATTGACGCGAAAACGCTCTCGGGAAGGCTTGAAGACCCCAATTGGGTCGTCGTCGACTGCCGATTCCGCCTCACACAACCGGACGCCGGGTTCGACATGTACAAGCAAGCACACATTCCCGGTGCCCGCTACGCACACCTTGACCACGATCTCGCCGCCTCCCCGCGACCCGAAGAAGGCCGACACCCATTACCGTCACCTGAGGCATTTAAAGAGACCATCGAACAGCTTGGAATCTCTAATTCCAGCAACGTTGTGGTCTACGATGATGCATCAGGTGCCATCGCAGCCCGATTTTGGTGGATGCTCCGATGGGTTGGACACGAGGCTGTCTTCGTTCTCGACAGGGG
>CAYLKA010000015.1:0-22335 GCA_964384125.1 uncultured Gammaproteobacteria bacterium
GCGCTCCCCTGCTAAGGGAGTAAGGGTTAATAGCCCTTCGAGGGTTCGAATCCCTCCCTCTCCGCCATAACAAGCACACAGAGTCGTACGAGACTGCCATATTGGGTAATCGGAGGATCTTATGGATACGACACGTCGCGGATTTGTAGGAACAATCGCACTCGGCACCGCTGCCGGCGTACTGGCGGGCGCATCACTCGTCAACAGGGGTGCCAGAGCTCAGACTCGGGCTGCTTCGGAGTCAGGCATTTACGACGATGGCATCATTCAGCTCCACCAAAACGAGAGTGCCCGCGGCCCTGGCCCGAAAACCATGGAGGCCCTGTATTCTCATGTCACTCAGCGAGTTGGTCGCGGTTATCCATCGGACCATGTTAATGAGCTGCGAGCTGGCATTGCCAATTACTACAACGTGACAACCGACAACGTGCAACTGGCAACTGGTTCCACCCCGTTGCTGCAGGGTGCGGTAAGGGCCTTCTGTTCCGCCGATAAGAAGTTTGTAACACCGATGCCCACATATTCGAGCAGTTTGAGCACCGCGCTCACAATCGGAGCAGCAACGCAGGAGCTGCCGCTCGATGACTCATTAGGTATCGATCTCGATGGGCTCGCCGATGCAGCCCCGGGAGCAGGCCTTCTATATTTCTGCAATCCTAATAATCCTACTGGAACTGCACATGGTCCTGATGCCGTTGAGCGTTTCGTACGTCGTGTCATGCGGGAAGCACCGGGCGCTATGGTCCATATCGACGAGGCCTACATCAACTACGCCAGACCTGGGGCGATTGAAACAGCACTACCATTAGCGCTGGAGTTCGAAAACGTTTTCGTTACACGATCGTTCTCCAAGGCCCATGGCATGCCAGGTCTGCGCGTCGGATATGCACTGGGCCAGGAACAGACCCTGGCCAGAATCCGCGATGCCTGGGGTATGGGTGATGTAAACATGCTAGGGGCCATAGCCGCACTAACAGCATTGGAAGACAAAGAGCACATTGCATGGGAAGTGCAGGAGAACGCCGAGATTCGTGACATGGTCATCGGTTCTCTGCGCGAAATGGGCTTCGAAGTCGGGGATTCCAACACCAATCACATCTTTGTGAACATCAGGCGTCCGGCACGAGAGTTTAGAGAAGCTTGCTTGGAAAACAAGGTTCTTGTTGGCCGAGACTTTCCACCATTGGAAAATACACACTGCCGAATTTCACTCGGCAGTAGAGAAGAGATGGAAATAGCAATAGAGGTATTCAGAAAAGTTCTAGCTTGAGACTCACGATAGAAGCCCGCGCGCACTAAAGAAGCCATTTTCTGAAGCAGATCTGGCGCTCGATTTCCTCGTAACCGAGTGCGAGGCATGTCTGCAGGTTGATCTCTTCAACTCAGTTTCACTGATCATTCCCGTCCAACTAGTGTCAACCAATAGGCCTGTTGAACGTTGGTCTGTGTGTGAGGGTTAGTAGATGGGCAGGGATTATTATCGTCCGTCGTAAATTCCAAATTGATCGGGACGCGGAAGGAGAAAATCGGAAATTATGATCTCTACATACATCAAGCTTTGGCTAATGGTAATTACGGTTTCTCTTTCGGCGATCGCCCTGCTAGGGTCTTTCCCAATCGTACGTTCTCTTGCTAATTCCGGCTTTGGCGGCATGGGCGGCATGGGCGCCTGGGGCGGCATGGGTGGGGGCGACGAAGAATTGGGTGATGAAGACTGATCTATAGTCTACAAACCACTCAAAATGACCCTCCTTGATCTGACACAAAGATCTATTGCGGTCGCATGAGGGGGGTTGCGCGGTAGCAGCCTCTCATTCGATCCCTAACCGTTGGCGATGTCCTCGCCCGCGTTGAAGAAGTCTTTGCCAAAGGCAAAAGCTTCGAGCGAGCCTAGACAAGACTCAGGGGGGGGGTGAAGTCAATGGTCAACCTCAAGCTACCTAGGCCCATTAACCGTAGGCGATTTTACTTACCTTTGTTGTTGAGGCTGATTAAATACGCCCTGATTGAAGGCAGGGCGCCTTAACGTTACTTAAATCGTTCTCCAAAGCGCGCCCCAGACACGGTATCACCAGACGGGTCCCAACACACTGGAGTCGGAGGGAACAAAGCGCCTGGGTTTGAGTTCGGTTGTCTTTCCATAGGACGCACTTCCCAAGGCTCGATAAAAGCTGGATCGTCTACCGTCATCTCAAGCGTGAGTACGTCGCCCCGTCTAGTGTATCGCTCAGTTATTTTTGCGGCCGCACTCATAGGCCACCCTCTGGTTGAATACCAGATGACGTCATCAGGAAAATCCACTGTTTCAATAACAAGAGTATCGCCTTCCCAGCGACCAACTGAACTGCCACCTAATTGAGTCAAGCCTTCATATTCATCCTCGGATCTCAACGGTCTGCCATCCATCGGTACCTGACGGATAGCGGTAAGTGGGGAAACAAATGCGGGGCTATAAAGAAGTACTACCTTGTTAGGTAATTGGATAATCTCGGCGGGAAACCCCCTTTTTACAATGCCCGCTTCGCTACAACCGAAGCCAGGATCTATGGGTCTCTCATAGCCAAATTCCTCGTTCCATCTAACCTGTTCCCAATATTCGGGTTTGTAGAGTGGCATATTGCCTCGGTCAGACTTAACAAACATTTCCTGATCAATTTCGCCCCAAAAAAAGTTTCCATCTCGAACCTGATAAAAGCTCTCATCAGGAGCGGTAGCAATTCTATAAAAAGATCCTCCCGGACCGGTGCTCCTAAATGTGAATGCCTCTGGGACGCCTCCAACCCAAATACCTGTAAGGTCGGGATGGCCTTGTGCTGTGCGCGGCATAGGCGCATTCAGCAACTCATCACGTGTGACATCTTGGGCTATCCCATGCTGTGCTAAAACGGTGGTGATTCCAATTACAAGAACGGTTTTAGATAAACTATGCACTTCCCATTCTCCTCATCTAGTTGGTGCGCCTTAAGGTCACCATAGTCAGATCGTAGCCACTCATGAACTCCACTGGGCGAGCATCGTGTCCTGTGGCGGTATTAATCTCCAACGCACCGTCTTCATGAAAGCGATAAATGCCTTCCCACACGGTGCCATCGAGTGGTGGCGTTAAGTTCCTGCCCTGGAATGTGAGGTCAATGGTCCCCGATTCAGGGTCCGTGCTGTAAATGCCTCTCCAAGGAGTTCGCTGCAGTCGTTCAATAGAGAACGTTTGGTCCGCATTGAAAACTACGCTTGCTCCGAGAATTTCCTGATCAGGGCGCATCTCCCTCTCTGCTCCTTCTACCACCCAGGTCCCTTCCAGGCTCTGCGCAGAAGCACTTTGAGGTACGGATTCGCAGGCGATTGCTGCTAGCGCACAACTGAAAAGAGTCAGCACGGTTTTAGGTTTTTTATCCGTCTGTTTAAAGCCAAGTGGCATCGTTGATCCTTAATGTTAGCTAACAAACCAAAAGAGTTGGTTATACGTCATGGCCGTTTAGTACAGCCATATTTAATTGCCGTTAGGATCCCCTGTCCAAACAATAAAGGATTGACCTTCCGGTAGGGTAATTTCGGCGAGAAAACCTTGAGGCCTTCCAGTATGCGCCCTCACCCCGCGAACGGTATAGGTTTCGCCTTCTGTAAGGGTGTCCCTACCAAGGCCTACAGTGCGCAAACCCTGAAGTCCGCTGGTATAGATGGTCCACTCTTCAACTTCACCTTGCTCGTTCTCTATGTCAAAGAAAAGATAGGTGTGTGGGTTAACCCAGCGCGCCCTGGTGAAGACCGCATTTTCGAAAAGAAAAGGCCAATCGTAATCATATTGTGCGGTGATGGAATGGTGAGTATGGGCCGGATACGACACAACGATTGCACAAGCAATGGCCGCATAGACGCCCACGGATAGTTTTGCAAACATTAAATTTTTCAGCTTATTCACAACCTTCTTTCCTTTAGAGCTATAAATAATAACGTTCCCTACCGGGATGGCTCTGCATCAAGCTCAGCGATTGGCCGAGGCCGAAATGATATCTTGAGGGACTGGAAAAATAACATAGGGATTGGTGCACCAACAGGTGTCAATTTCTACATCTAGAATCGTATGGCCATCAAGCTTTTGCAAGATGCGGGCAGGAAAATAAAACCCACTCATCATCTCATCACTCAGCAATGGATCAATCGGCTCGTAATCTTGATAGCCCGAATATTCAACGGTTAAGGTTGCTTGGCCCAAAACTGGGTGATCGACTTCCATTTCCACCAGCTCTGGCCGGCGATTTCGATTTAACCGAATCTTAATATCTTGGGAGGGCAGGTTCAGTTCGTAAATCCTGTGGTCCAGCTCGGTCACTTGCACCTGGTTAATATTCTCATGGGCTAGCCGGATTGCAGCGGTGGGTGTGGTCGTAAGCAGGTTCTGCCTCCAATCATGCTGCTGAGGTGCAGGGGTCTGTGAGTCCCCTACAGGCGGCCCCTCAAGCGCAACATTCTGTTCGTTCCAAGAATGATCGCCGGCACTCACCCATACGCTTCGTTCCCCCTCGGAAGTGGTGAGATCATAGCGAAGACCTCCATCAGGATAGGCTATTTCCGCGTAGTACCTGTCAAGTTCGACTCGGGTCCAATTTGACGGGTCTGGGTCTGTTATTCGGTACATTGCGCCCGAACCCTCAAAGCGCAGAGTCTGCCAGATCTCTAATTCCCGATTGCCGCGCAGCATACCGAGGGAGCGGGCGGCGGTGTAAAGCAGTCTTGGCGCTGTGGGCTCGAAAGTATCTCGAACTACCCAATTGTCCTGTGCATAGGTCAAGTGGCCAAACCCGGTGAGCCATACCAGGATTAAGATAAAAAACTTATGCCTAAAAAAATACATTTTCATCATGATGTCCCGCTTGATTGCGCCTATCTTACCTTGTCTTGTTGAATGAGTATTTGTTAACGGCCAAAAACGACTCTTGTTGGCCGTTGGAATTGGAGCACTGGCTCCGTAACCGAGGTATTGAGTAGTCAGATGATTGCTAAAGTTTATCTGCTAAAGTACTTGTCGGCCTTGTTTTTCTGTTGATCCCGTACCGCTGCTATTGATAGTCATTTGACGGTCGGCCTCATATCGGCCTATCACCTTTGATCGTTACACGCCTGCCTCTACGTTCCGCTGGCCAGTAGTCCCAGATTGCCCTGTGCATGGCGCAGCGGTTGTCCCAGAAAGTTACGTCATTGACAGCCCAGCGGTATCGAATCTGAAAATCGATATGCTCGCAGTGAGAGAAGAGGTGATTGAGTATCGCCTTGCTCTCCGTTTCGCTGAGCTCGTTGATGCGCGTCGTGAAGGTACGGTTAACGTAGATTGCCTTTTGTCCGGTTTCTGGATGAGTTCGAATGATAGGGTGTACGGCCTGCGGATACGTCTTGTCGTTATCGTCCACGCCGCGATCAGAGTAGCGTCCGCGATAGACATGTTCGGACTCGTGCAGCGCCGTGAGTCCCGACAGAGCCTTCTTAAAGGGTTCCGACAGCGCATCATAGGCAGCGTACATATTGGCGAATAACGTGTCGCCACCAATATCGGGTAGAACATGTAATTGCAGCATTGTGCCAAGCGGGGGTTCTTCGTCGCACGAGACGTCAGAGTGCCAAAATTCACCGTTAGCGACTTTTGAATCCTTATGAGCGTGAATCTCGAAAATCTCCGGCTGATCCAGCATACGAGGTGCTGCAGGGTGCACGTGCAGTTCGCCGAACATCTTTCCAATTCTGACTTGCATCTCGGCTGCTATTTCAGTCTGATCTTTGAAAAACAGAACTTGAAACTCAAGCAGCGCGTTTCGTATCACTTTGTATGTTGCATCGTCTAAGCCCTTCGCCAGATTGATTCCTCGGATTTCTGCACCGAGCGCGGGAGCGAAAGGCTTGATTTCGATCTGTTGTTGAGAAACTGGACGCATGAAATGCCCGTGGATCCCCTTAATTCGGGTATTCTACTCCTTCCCGTCAGGGGTGATCCGGTGTAGATGCCACACGGGTTTGATGAATCCCGAAAGCGAAATTTCCCATGACGCCATTCGAACTGGTTGAACCTCGCACGCTGCGTGAGGCGGCCGGCTTGCTTGCTTCCGAAGGTGCGTCGGCGTGCGCCATGGGAGGCGGTACCGCCATCATGCTAATGATGAAAATGGGCGTGCTCCAGCCCACTCAGGTTGTCAGCCTGCGTGGCGTGGAGCGGCGTTACGCCGAAATCAGCGGCGACGATAATCAACTTCATATCGGCGCGTTGGCGACTCTCTCGTCGCTTGAGCGCTCTCCGATCGTGCAGAGTCAGGCGCCGGTAATCACTCGGACGCTGCACACGCTCTCCAATGTCCGTGTACGCAATGTGGCAACCGCGGGAGGACATCTCGCACATGCCGATCCCCACATGGACCTACCGCCCGTGTTGATCGCGCTGGGTGCGACGGTCTCCACCGTTGACCCTAAAGGCGAGCGAACGCTCCCGCTCGACCAGCTATATGCGGGTTATCTGGAAACGACACTTAGTCGAGAGGAGCTCATTGGGCAGATCAGCGTGCCCGCCCAGGGAGACCGATGTGCCGCCTACCTTAAATGTACGGTGCGGTCTGCGGATGATTGGCCGGCGCTAGGGGTGGCGGTGGTGTTGGACATGGAAGGGCCCCTAGTGCGCGACGCACGTATAGTGATCAGCGCGGCCACTGATGTGCCTACACGCCTCGCGACGGCGGAGGCGGTACTCAGCGGGTCTAGCGTTAACGATAACCTTTTACGCGAGGCCGGAGATGCGGCCGCGTCGACTGTGCAGCTGATAGGCGACGAGCACGGATCAGCGGCTTACAAACGTGAGCTCATTCGCGTCTATGTTCCACGTGCCGTGCGGGCAGCGCTTAACGAGAAATAGCTCAGTGCCCATGACCACGGATACAGGACAAAACGGGACGGTGGGAAGATCGATCTCGCGCCTTGAGGCAACTGATAAAGTTACCGGGCGTGCGGCGTATACGCACAACTTGCGCCTACCGGGCATGCTTTACGGAAAGATTTTTCGTAGCACGATCGCACATGGATTTATCCAAGATCTTGATACGACAGCAGCGCAGGCTGTCGAAGGTGTGCATTGTGTCGTTACCGCGAAGGATATCGATAAAGTTCTCAGTGATGTCCATTACGGTCCCGCATTTCACGATCAACCCATACTGGCAATTGATAGGGTGCGCCATTTCGGGGAGCCGGTCGCCGTCGTACTCGCCTCAGACCCGCATGTAGCCGAGGAGGCCGCAAGCCGGATCGCCGTCAGTTATGAGGAGTTACCTGCGGTGTTCGATGAAGTCGAGGCGATGACTTCAAAGGCGATCGTTCACGAGGAACTCAAACCCGCCGGGACGTTTCCGGATCTCAAGCATCTCGATGGAAGGAAAAACACGAATGTTTCGCTCGACTACCACCTACGGCGTGGCGATGTGGAGTCGGCGTTCAAGGCGGCAGATCGGGTTTTCGACCACACGTTCCACACGCCGCCCGTGATGCATGTGCCACTGGAGCCCTTCGTCTCCATTGCGGAGCCCGGAGATTCTGTACTCACCCTTCACACAGCTACCCAGAGCCCATCGTTTGTGCGTATAGAAATTGCGCGACTTCTCGGTTGGCCTGAAAACAGGGTTCGGGTAAAGGTCCCGTACCTAGGCGGCGGCTTCGGGGCGAAGCTCTACATTAAATTGGAGGCTCTCGTAACCGCGCTCGCGCTCATCACCCGTCGGCCGGTGAAAATTTCGCTCACGATGGAAGAGCAGTTCTATATGCTCACTAGACACGCCACCACGTTACGTATCAAGAGCGGTGTGGCAAAGGACGGACGTCTCACGGCGAGACAGTGTGAGATCTGGTGGAATGGAGGCGCCTATGCCGACATTGGTCCGCGCGTTACCCAGAAGTCGGGCTTTACGGCGCCGGGCCCGTACGATATCGAGAATGTTCACATCGACTCATACGCGCTCTACACGAATTTAACGCCGGCGGGGGCGCTGCGCGGCTTCGGCATCCCGCAGTTGGTATGGGCGTACGAGAGCCACACTGACATGGTTGCGCGAGCGCTGGAGATGGATCCGCTCGAGTTCCGTCGCAAGAATCTCCTACGAAATGGCCGCCCGCAGGCAACCGGGACCGTGTTGAGAGATGCGGCAACGGACGAGGCTCTAGAACGCGCGGCAGCACGTATCGGTTGGGGTGAGCCTTTCGATCGGGGAAGCGGCACCGTAAGGCGAGGGCGAGGTATTGCGATCGGCTTCAAGGCAAGCATCTCACCAACGACGTCTGTTGCCATCGTTAATGTGTATGCGGACGGTAGCTGTGCGCTCAATTGCAGCTCGGTGGATATGGGGCAGGGCTCGGACACGGCGATGGCGCAAATTCTCGCCGATACGCTCAAGATTCCGATCGACAGTATCACCGTGGTGCATCCAGATACCGATGTGACACCCTACGACATGGCGACCCTGGGATCACGCTCCGTGTACCACATGGGACACGCCGTGCGGCGTGCTGCTCAGGACGCTCGTGAGAAGTTGCTTGCGATGGCGCACGAGGTTGATCTGCCGGCGGAGACAGCAATTCCTGACATCTTTAGGAAGAGATACGGTATGCAAGCCGGTAACGTTGTCGGGACCGGGAGTTTTATCCCCGAATATACGCCGCCGGATTATGAGACCGGTCAGTCGGACGATGTGACGCCGTTTTGGATGGTCGGCGCCACGGGTGCGGAGGTCGAGGTGGATATGGAGACCGGGCACGTGCGCGTGGAGCGGCTCGTCAACGTCGCTGACGCTGGAACACTCATCAATCCCCACATTGTGGAGACACAGATTTCCGGCGCAGCCATCATGCAGCTCGGTTTTACCCTTGGGGAAAAGCTGGAGTTCAAAAACGGGGTATGTACTAATGTTTCGCTTGCCAATTACAGGATTCCCGGGCCGCTGGATATGACCGGCACGATAGAAAACGAGGCCGTAGATTCTGCGGAGCACGGTGGGCCCTTCGGTGCAAAGGGAGTCGGGGAAAGCGGTACATTCGGTGTGTCGCCGGCGATCGCCAATGCGATCGAGGATGCCGTTGGCGTGCGCCTCACGTCGTTGCCGATGACTGCGGAGATGCTTTACCGAGCGCTGCGAGAAAAACAAGGTGAGCCGCTGGAGGTTGAGGACTTAGCATGAGCTCCACTAAGAAGGCACTCAGCTTCAAGCTGAATGGCGAGCCGGTTACTGCGGAGGTGCCAACGCATTGGAACCTCGTCGAGTTGCTGCAGAATAGATTTGATCTTTTTGGTGCGCGTGAGAGTTGTGGGCAGGGTCTGTGCGGCTGTTGTACTGTGGTTGTAGATGGGCGGGCCGTCTCGGGCTGTCTTTATCTTGCGGCTTTGGTGGACGGTGCAGAAGTTGTGACGATCGAACAGTCAGTGGATGAACACGGATTGGACAGGGTACAGGAGGCGTTCGTTGAAACTGGCGCGTTTCAGTGCGGCTTTTGCACACCCGGGTTCGTGCTTATGGCGCGACAGCTGTTGGAGGAGCATTCGGACCCGACCTCGGATGATATTCGGCACTATCTCTCCGGAAACCTGTGTCGGTGTGCGGCCTATCCTGAAATTGTCGAAGCGGTCAAACTGGCCGCCCGAAGGGGCTAGCGTTTCCATGGAATCCGTGCACATGCATCGACGTTTTTTGCGCCCACCCGGCGGAATAGGCGGTTTAGCGAAATGACGCGGGGAAAAGCCAATCCGCTGGACCTACGCATCTGGCTTGAGGAAATGCGAAGCACCGGCGAGTTGAAGGACGTGATCGGTGCGGACTGGAACCTAGAGCTCGGTGCGATCAGTGAATTAAATGTCCGGCGGGATTCAAACCCAGCTCTGTTGTTCGACGAAGTCGTTGGGTATCCGAAAGGCTTCCGGGTCCTCACATGTACCACGAGCAGTCCCGCGCGCCTGTCATCAGTCCTTCAGCTAGGTGAGGTGAGCGATCACCATTCGCTGGTCCAGAAGCTCCGTGGCAAGCCCGCGGAATGGCAAGGGCAAGTAGCGAATTACGATCCCGTCGTGACGGAGAGCGGCCCCGTTCTCGAGAATGTTTGCAGCGGTAAGACGCTCGATCTCGAGATTTTCCCATCACCGCTGTGGCACGAGCATGATGGCGGGCGGTACATCGGCACGGGTTGTTGTGTAGTGACCCGTGATCTTGACTCGGATTGGATCAACGTCGGTACCTATCGCGCTCAGCTTAACGATAAAGGTTCTGTCGGGCTCGACATGGTCCCCGGCAAACACGGCGCCATTCAGTACGACAAGCACATGCGGGCGGGAAAGCCCTTTCCGGTGGTCATCGTTCTGGGCTGCCACCCGCTGGGCTACCTGATCTCGGGCATCGAAATACCGTTCGGAGTATCCGAGTACAACTACGTGGGCGCGATCCTAGGAGAGCCCGTATCGGTCGTGAAAGGTGAGCTCACGGGCCTGCCCTTTCCCGCAGCTTCGGAGATCGTTATCGAGGGCTGGGCGCACGTCGACGACGTGCGCACTGAAGGGCCCTTTGGTGAGTTCCACGGCTACTATTCAGGTAAGGAGGGAACCGCGCCGGCGGTGACGATCGAGCGGATCTACCACCGCAATGATCCTATTCTGCTGGGGAGCCCACCCGGAAAGCCACCAAACGACTACTCATATTCGAAAGCAGTGATGCGCTCTGCGTTGCTGTTCGATTCGCTGCAGGCTGCCGGCGTACCTGACGTTGAGGCGGTCTGGGCCCACGAGATCGGTGGGGCTCGGATGTTCAACGTTGTTGCGATCAAGCAGCGCTATGCGGGGCATGCGAAGCAGGCCGGTCACATTCTCAACCAATGCGGTGCTGGCGCGTACATGTCACGCTACTCGGTCGTCGTGGACGAGGATGTCGATCCGTCTGATCTTCAGGAGGTGATGTGGGCCGTCGCGACCCGTACGGATCCGAGCGTCGATATCGATATCACTCAGCGCGGGATGGGTTCAAAGAATGACCCGATGTTTGTGGCCTACCCCTTCCCAGCACCTCTGAGTTCCAAGGCGATCATCGACGCCTGCAGGCCGTACGATCATCTACAGGAATTTCCCAAGGTCGCGGAAGCTAGCAAGGAGCTCCGTGAGGCGACTAGGAAGAAGTGGGCAGACCTCTTGTAAAGAGACTTCCTCGTGTGTCCGGTTATTGGATGATTGCCTGATAGGTGGCGTTTACGAATCGGTCTCGAATACGCCCGGGATCCCCTGGAATTCGCTGTGACATAAAGATGCCAATCAATTCCTCTGTCGGGTCGACAAAGAATCGCGTATTGAAAATTCCACCCCAATAGTAAGTTCCGTGGGAATGTGGGTTCGCCATCAGACTCGGATCCTCCGCGATTGCGAAACCTAATCCGAACTTCAAACCGGGGCCGACATTAAGCTCACCGATGCCATTGCGTGTCATCATCTCTACGGTTCGCGGGCTCAGTAAGCGAACACCATCGAGCTCACCGCCATTCAAGAACATCTGCAAGAAACGGAGATAGTCCTGAGCGGTCGACACCAGACCGGCGCCGCCGGAAAAGTAGGTACGCGGCCCGCCGTGGTTGTAGGTGGCTGAGTAGACTAGGTAGCCGTTTTCTGTCGCCTCGTCCGTAACCTCGCGAATGCCCCCATTCACGGTCGGGGCATAGAGCGCGGCCAAGCGATCCAACTTCGAAGCTTCCAGATAGAAATGCGTATCGGTCATTTCGAGCGGAGCGAAAATTCGCGTGTCAAAAAACTCGCCTAATGTCTCACCCGAAATGACCTCGACCAGGTGCCCGAGGACATCAATGGAGAGTCCGTAGGCGTACTCTGAGCCCGGCTCGAAGAGCAGTGGCAACTCGCCTAGCCGCCTACTGAGGTCGCCGATGTGCCCCTCTGTTTCCGACAGCCCGTCGGAGATGCCGGCATCCCTGTAAAGCCGTGCAAGCGTCTCTCTTCGTGCAGTATTGCTGATGAAGGTGTAACTGAGACCGGATGTGTGTGTGAGTAGGTGCTGAATCGTGATTTCACCTTCCGCGTCCGCGGTCTCTGTCCCGGCAAGAATCTGGGGTTCTTTGAGCTCGGGAATGAAGCGCGAGACTGGGTCAGTCAGAAAGAAGTGGCCTTCTTCATAAAGCATCATCACCGCAAGACTCGTCACGGGCTTCGTCATCGAGGCGATCCGGAAGATCGTATCTGTGCGCATGGGCTCAGCGTCGTCGGCATCGGCCATCCCGTAGGACTCCAGCAAGGCTACCTGACCGTGTCGAGCAATCAGGGCAACCGCGCCGGCGATGACCTCATCCTCGATCGCGCTTGTGATGAGTTCATCGACCCGTTCCAGGCGGGCTGGAGAGAACCCCAATTCCTGGGGGTCGCCTTCAGGCAGTCCCTGTGCGGTCAGTTTGCCTGCGAGAAGAAGAAGTCCGATGAGTAAAAAGAGCGGCGCGATCAACTTGGATCGAGTCTCATGGAATTTAATCACCGATATCTCCTTAGAAATGAAACTTTCGTGCGTTTTGGTCGTGCTCTGCTCTGGAATGGTCATCGGAGGGAGGTCAGTAGCAGGTATTGGCGTCGCATTCCCAAAACTCCCCCTAAGCTTCTATTCATCATAATTTGGATAAGTGATCGTCAGTCAAACGATACACTGTCCAGTCGTCCATAGCTCGGGCGCCCAGAGCCTCGTAAAAACGGATTGCGGGCTGGTTCCAGTTGAGCACAGACCACTCGAGTCGGCCACAACCCCGCCCCCGAGCAAGTCGAGCGACGTGCTGAAGGAGCAGCGTGCCGACGCCCTTGCCCCGCATGTTTGGTCGCACGTACAGGTCTTCCAAATACAGTCCGGGGCGGCCTACAAATGTCGAAAACGTAGGGAAGTACAACGCGAAACCAATGGGCGTGGTCTCGAATTCTGCGATGAGCGCTTCGGCGACCGGGTGTTCGCCGAACAGGGAACGCTCCAAAGAGACCTCGTCGGCAACAACTTCGTGCGCAAGACCCTCGTACTCGGCGAGTTCCTTTATGAACCCCATGATGACACCGACATCCCTCTTTTCGGCGGGACGCACGGACGTCTCAGGCGAGAATCTTTCTGCTGTTCCGTTCACGGTTCTTGCTGCCGATCTTCTGGCTGTTAGTTTACCGCCGTTTCCTCGGAGGGTAACCCTGGGTTATTGACTTGGGGGTTTCTGCTGGGCACTGTGCGCTCGATTCGATTCAACAACGGGTGCGACCCATGACTGGATTAAAAAGGCTGGATAAAGCCGAAATCGCAGCGGGCCTTAAGGACGTTGAGGAATGGATGATCGAGGACGACAAGCTTTTCCGGGAGTTCAAGTTCCCCCGGTTCGTTGAGGCATTCGGATTCATGTCAAGCGTTGCGATCGTGGCCGAGAAGCAAAATCATCATCCAGAATGGTTCAACGTTTACAACAAGGTTCGCATTCACCTGACAACACACGAAGCAGACGGCATCACGGAAAAGGATTTTGCTCTGGCCCGCAGCATCGACGGGATCTATTCAGGTTAACCGGGTTTTTCGGGTTTAAACGACGGTTTCGAGGGATCCGTCGCCGAATTCACGGTGTTAGTTGCGACAAGCGAGAATGCAATCATTGGGGATCTACCTCTGCGCCAGGCTTCAAAAAGTCGCATCGTTTTCGGTAACGACGTTCTCCTGGGTGCCTGCTCAGAATCGGAACGTGTAATTGAATTTGAAAGTGAAATCCGCAAACGCCGAGTGAAAGTTGTTGTCTCTGTCCAAGTCCTCAAGGTTGTGGTTGAACACAATGAACATTTCTCTGCCGCGCTCTGGGACCCAATGGATACGACTGTTGATGCCCACGGTTTCCGTATTGTTATCGTACTGAATCAAGTTCGCCCACGAGAGCTTAGATGTAAAAATCGCGTCGAGACCGATGCGCGCTAGTCGCAGTTTGAAGTCGCCCTGGGGCAGACTTACATCGTTGTATTGATAACCGATGAAAGACCTGAAATGTAGGGTCGGTGTCCACTCCATCTCGGCGTTGATGATGTCCCGCTCCCCGTTGTAGAAGTCGCCTGTTCCATAGCTGAGCCTCGTCACGAGTCGCCGGTGGTATCCGGTGCTCACGCCAACGCTTGCATGATTAAATGAATACTCGCCCGGGGAGAGCATGATGCCTTCGGAGATCTCGAAGGGCTCGATCAGCCCTTCCCTCTCGTTCATATACGCGAGGTTCAGTTGGTCGTTGGTATGATTCTCAAGGTTCACCCGCAACATCGCGACCTCGCTCTGCAGTCCGCCATCAAGGCGCTCGATTCGCTGCACGGTGACGCCGCTGTAAATCGACCGGAGACTCGGTCTAGTGGACGATAGGGCACTGAATTCCGGCCGATGTCTGTAGCCCAACTCCGCCGTAAGATCGCGGATGTTATTGCGGTTGAGGAAGCCCATCGCGGGATTGAAATCGCGCCCTATCTCTTTGATTCCCGCGCCTCCCCTGAAACCTGTGGTGCTGGGCATCCAGAAGCGTGCCCCCCAGGCATCTTCGTCGCCGTCCGTGATGCCCTCTGTTTCGGTTTGCTGATACCACAGATCAGACTCGATCATGCGCCCATTAGGGAGTCGCGTGTTCTGATAGCCGAAGTCCACGCCAACCAGGCTGTTGTCCAGATTCGACTGCGGGTCCCCGTCGGTCACGATTAAGCCGATGCTGGATTCACTGAGCACGTTAGCAGTGGCACGGCCCACGAACAGATCTGTGGTTGCAACGTCCTCGAACGCTTCCTGCTGGATTGCTAATGTTCCGATATTCCAACCGCCGATGCGGCCGGTGAGCTTGCCTCCAACATCGAGGCCCACGGGCTGTCCGGAGCTACTCAAGCCAATGCTTCGGGAGAAGAAAGGACGGGCGTTCTCGGTTAGCGGGCGACTGAACGGGGAGCCATATACCCGCTGGCCAAAGGGACCGAAATCGAAGATATCGGCATCCTGCAGAAAGAAATCCCTCTGCTCGGGGAAGAACAGACCGAAGCGAGTCAGATTGACCTGACGATCGTCGACTTCGGTCGCCGAGAAGTCTGTGTTCAACGTCAGAGAGGTGCTTAGGGCGGGCGTAATTTTGTAGAAGATGTCCAACGACGGCTCGATCGCAGATTCCCCTGTCGCAGGCGAGAATGTCCGTTGCTCGTTCACGAGGATGGAGGGAACCACATCGAGGCCCATTCCCTGCGTGAGGCCGTTTAGGCCGGTGATCTCCCCGGAGATGGCGGGGCTTACGCTCCGATTTCTGGACACCCAAGCCATTTCCTCGTTGTCGCGGGCAACTGTTCGAAGGAAGTTGATGCCCCAAGTGTCGCTCTCGGGATTGAAGGAGACGGTCTTGAACGGAATCCGGGCTTCTGCGATCCAGCCATTTTCCACCTGAGTGGTGGCCACCTGCCAAATGCCGTTCCACTCCCACTGTATAGTCGGGCCCTTGTAAAGCCCCTCGTCGTAAACCCCATTCGGATTGGCCTGGAACTGATAGCCGCTGCGTTTGTCGTTGAAGGGATCGATGAGTAGCTCGAACACATCGTCGCGCCAAGATTCGCCGCCCTGGCGCAGCACCTTGGCCGTGAGTAACTCGGGCTCGGTATCGAACATTTCACCGGCTACGTAGAGGGCCTCGCTGTCATAAAGAACGAGAAAACGCGTCCGCTGGCTTGGTTCCGCATACTCCACCGGCAGGATTTGATGAAGGTCTTCCACCACGGCGGCGGTTGCCCAAGCGGTTTCGTCCAACTGACCGTCGATGGATATTGTCTCGCTCGTGCGAACCGCCTCAAAGGTTTTCATTGAGGCTCCATCCGGTTGCTGACTTTGCGCAAGGGGTGGGCTCGCGAGCAACGCCGAGGAGAAGGCTGCCATCGTCAGACGCTTGTTCATCATAGAGGTGAATTTCGTGAACAGACCGCGGGCTCCTTTTAGCGGCCCCATTCTGCGCTAAAGAGTGGGGGGTGTTCCACGGGGGCGAGGAGCTCGCCTTCCGGACAGCAGGAACAGGACGATCTCATTCTGGGTATATGCCCGAGCGGCATAGCTGCAGGAGGATTGATTCCAAGGTTTTTTTAATATCCGGCAACCTGTGCGATTGAGGGATTGTGGAGGCCCGGTTTGTCTGTTCGGGCAGTTGACAGGGCATGTAACCAATGGTTATATGGCCGCGCATAGAGTCTGAGAGAAGTATTTTTTTCTTTAAATTCAGAAGGCTAAGTAGAGCAGCGTGAAATGACCTTAAAGCAACTCAAGTATCTGGTCGGCATCGTCGACGGTGGGTTGAACATCACCTCTGCCGCCGAGCGCCTTCATACCAGCCAGCCCGGGATCAGCAAGCAGCTTAAGCAATTGGAGGCCGAGCTGGGCATGCAGCTTTTTACCCGTAAGGGCAAGAGTCTCGCGGCGATTACGCCAGCGGGGACCGAGGTGATCGAGCGGGCCCGCAAGATTTTGCGCGAGGTGGAGAACATCTCCAGTCTTGCGAGCAACCTGACTGCAGAGCAGGATGGCACCCTATCCATCGCGACGACTCACACACAGGCGCGTTATGTGTTGCCTGCTGTCATCAAGGCTTTCCGGGAACGCTATCCGAAGGTTGATCTGGAGCTGCATCAGGGAACTTCGGAACAGATTGCCGAGCTCGTTGCGAGCCAACAGGTGGACTTCGCCATCGCCACAGGATCCCAGGACATTTTCCCTGAACTTACTTTGCTTCCCATTTATCACTGGCATCGGATTGTTTTAGTGCCGAAGAATCACCCGTTAGCTCGGGAGACGCGGCCATTGAATCTGGAGGCCCTGGCCACCTTTCCCCTGGTCACGTACGTCTTCAGCGTGACGGGGGAGTCTTCGTTCAAGCGCGCGTTCAACGAGAAAAACCTCGATGCCCGAGTCGTATTCACGGCGAGGGATGCGGACATTATCAAGACTTATGTCCGCATGGGGTTGGGGGTCGGCGTGCTCGCCTCAATGGCGTATGAATGCAAGGACCAGGATGACCTCAAGGCGATCGATGCCAAAAGCCTGTTCCCGCGGGTGACAACCTGGCTTGGCTTCCCGAGAGACCGTGTGCTCCGGGGCTACATGGTGGACTTCATTCATCTGTTTGCGCCGCATTACTCGCCACGTCTGATTCGGGAGGTGGCCAGCCTGGAGACTCAGGAGCAGGTGGATGAACTCGTGGCGGATTCGCCGCTGCCCGTACGCGGTGGCTGCGAGCAGGATACCGCCGCCGCTGCTTAAACCTTGCCGGGTATGGTTTGCCGGCAGTTAGCGTTTGTTGGCTTAAGATCGCTCTGCCGTCTGGACTTGGCTCGAGCCGAGGGCTCGTCGCTTTAGCTGTCCGCCTCACGAACTCACGAACGGAACGAATAATTTTGAGGCGCAGCGAATGGCGAAATGCCGTGGTTTCCTAAGAGGTCAGTTCTCGAGAAAGATAGTCCGAACTGGGCCCATACCTTTGATCTCGACGACAACCTCCTCGTCCTTCGCACCGTCGTAGTGCACTCCGCCGGCAGGGTGCTTCATGTAGCTGCCGGGTCCGAGCGCCGCCGCGTTTTCACGATCGACATTTTCCCCGATACCCGCATACCAAGTTCCTGAGATCACGGTGACGTACCGGTCTCGGTCGTGGTAATGCGGCGTTGTGACTGAGCCAGGCGGGAACTTGAGTCTCTGGATGTAAAAGCCCTCGGATTGGGGGTCGCCTTCCAGGAGTACAAGCGACGTGCCATTTTCCCGCAAAGTCCATTCGAGCTCGTCCGGGGTGAAAAGCACAAATCCGTCTTCCGATACTTGCGCTACTAGTACGGGTACCAACAAGATCGCGGCCAAAATGATGAGGTGCTTGCTCATCGGTTTGTCTCCAAGATGTTTCATTAAGGTGCGGGCTCCGTCATCTCCACGTGGAGACCGTCGGGCCCCTCAAAAAACATCAAGTCGGCCCCCGGCGGATTCGGCCGCTCGAGATAAGGGTCGTACCCCGAGGTCCTCAGTGTGTCGCGGAAGGCATCTAGGGAGGGGACACGAAAGCCGATGTGGTCCGTCGCGCTATAGCGGCTGGGCACTCTATGGTCGTCATCTGCAGCTTGAGTGACGTGGATCCAGACGTTGTCGTAAAGGATAGTGTGAAAACGCCCTTGCCCTCGTTCCTCGTCATATTCCCCGCCGAAGACCCCCAAGAACCAATCGCTCATGGCATCTGCGTCCGATGCGTACAGATGCACGTGGTTGATGCCGGTGTAGACTGGATCCTGCAGTAGCTCGAATCGGCCACCCCAGGGGTCGGTGACATGGGCTATCAACGCAGCCGTCACACCCTCCTGCGGTTCGGTGCGGATCTCTCCTCCGAGCTCTCGGATCAGTTCGACAGTCGCACGCACATCGGGAACCGATATCCCTACGTGGTCAATTACGCTGCCAGTGCCCGCCATGCCGTCGTTGGGCATAGTGCCGACAAAGCCGTTGTGGTGGCGAATGCCTGGACCAGGGCCGATCTCTCCAGGTTCCCCGCCGAGCACCTTGTTGTACCAGGATGCCGCTTCCTCTTGTTGGCCCTCGGGGACTCGGAGGTGTGCATGGGTGAAGACGCTCTGAGAGAGCGCGAATCCGGGCATTATCACTAGGCCGGCTATGACTCCAAGTAACTTAACGATCGGTGCGCTGACACCCGTTTTCATCTTGGTTCTCCCGCGGCTCGGACCGCTTGTTCCTTCTCCTGGGGAACATAGCATCGTGCCGTAAGTCGTGCCAACCAAAATCCGGGGGTCGGCTGACGAGCGGTGGCTGGGCTCCCGGTCCGGTGGGGTAGAATCACCTGTGGCCGAGCCTGGAGTCTCCCATGTTTAGCAGATCAAAGGATGTCAGCAAGTCGAGGGGTGCCAGCAATTCAGCGGACAGGGCTCCCGAAATGAGGCCAGCAACGACACCATCCGTTCTGGGTCCAACGCTAAGATTTAAGGGCGAGTTGTCCGCGGATGAGGACGTGATCATTCAAGCCACTGTCGAAGGTAACATCGTGCAGCACACGAATAGCCTGACCATTGGAAAGCACGGCCAGGTGAAAGCGAACATCAACGCCGCCGTCATCGTCGTAGAGGGCACTGTGGAAGGTGACCTTACGGGAGACGACGCCGTGATCATCAAGAGCACGGGGAAGGTAACCGGTAACGTTACCGTGCCGCGAATCACGCTTGAAGATGGCGCGAGCTTTAATGGTCGAATCAATATGACGCCCAAGGAGGGGCAGTCGTCCGGAGTCGAGGATAAGACTGATGGCCTATTAGGTGGTGATATCAAGGTGGTGGGTGAATAGGATGAGTGTGAGTAGAGTTTTTTGTCTGCTTCTGCTGGGGTTTGTCGGCTCGACCCTCGCACATCACTCCAACGACTATCACTTCGATCGCAATGTGCTCGTCACCGTCAGTGGTACCGTCAGGGCATTTCGTTTCATCAATCCTCATGCCCGAATTCTCGTCGACGTCACCGAGGAAGACGGGGAGGTCGTTACCTGGGATTGCGAGATGGCAGGCGCCAACGGTTTGCAGAGAAGAGGTTGGACTCAAGATGTCTTCCAGCCTGGTGATGAGATTGTCATAGACGGGTTCGCGGCTCGGCGCCATGAGACCGAGTGCTACTTCGACGTCGCCGAGCTTGGTGAAGGTCTGCGCATCAGAATGTCCGACTCGTTCGACGCTGATACGCTCGCCCGCGTTGAACCTGCTCTGGCCATACTCGGCGACCCGAACATCCCCAACTTCAGCCGCATCTGGCAGCGTGCACCAGGAATGGGCGGCGGAGGTGGGCCTCAGCTCGGCGGCCCAAACCGCAACGCGTGGGTGCTGTCGGAGCCCGGTCGGCGGGCTTTGGAGGCTTACGATCCGGTGCTGGATGATCCGGCTCTGACCTGCAGTCCGGTGAGCATAAGGCGTCTATGGGGCAACAATGATCTGACCGCGATCGAGCAGGCAGAGGGTGTGGTCACGATTCGTCACGAGTGGATGGATGCGGTCCGAGAGGTTCGTCTCGGTACGCGTGAGCATCCGGACGATCTCGAGCACCGTGTGCTCGGACATTCCATCGGTTGGTACGAAGGCTCGACGCTGGTGATCGACACGATTGGATTTGAGGCAGGCATGCTGGAGCAGCATCCCGGCTTGCCCCACAGTGATCAGCTTCATATGGTGGAGCGCCTTACGCTGAACGAAGCGGGCGACGCCTTCGAGTTGCTCCTCACGATAGAGGATTCGCTCTACTTTACCGACCAGCTGACGCAGACGCGGTCTTTCGTAGCGTCTAACGCCACGCCGCAACGCTACAACTGCTCCCATCCGGAACTCGGGCGCTAAGGTGTCGAAACGCTTCGAGTCCTAAATCGTCGCTGTCCTCAGCGGGCGGTGAACCCCGGTCCCTCTCGCGGAGGCTAGTGCCCTGTCGGGCGTACGCAGCGATTTATGGTCCATTAGGGTCGCCGTGCACTAGCGGCGTAGGATGGGTTGTCCACCGATTCTATCGGCCAGATGCCCGAGAGCGACTGCGAAAAGGTGAGATCGGTTCCATCTCAGGATCGCTCGGTAGTTCTGATAAACGAGGAATGCGGGATCGTTGGCCTCATTAGGCAGGATGATTGCTCCAGTCAAGTCGACGGAGGGCAGTGCGGAACCGTCGATGCGCGTCACGCCGAGGTTGCTCCATTCCGCGAGGGTTTTCTCCGCGTCGAGCCCGGCTATGCTTGCGTCGAAATCGCTTGGCAACGTCACCTGGCGGCCCCAGATATACCCGGGGCGCCATGATGCGGCCATGTAGTTGGCGGCCGACTCGATCGCGTCAGCGGCGCTTCCCCAGATGTCCTTGCGACCGTCGCCGTCGCCGTCCACAGCGTAATCGATAAAGGTCGAGGGCATGAACTGCAGTTGGCCCATGGCCCCGGCCCAGGAGCCTTTCATGTCCACTGCGCTGATGTGTCCCTCGTCGATGATTCTCAGGGCATGCAGCAGCTCTCGCCGAAAGAAAGTCGCCCTTCTAGGGTCGTAGGCGAGTGTCACGAGTGAGCTGATGACTGGATCGTTACCTTGATAGCTCCCGAAGCTGCTCTCAATACCCCAGGTGGCGACGAGCACCCGGGCGGGGACGCCGTACCGGCGGGCGACGTCGTCGAGAAGCTCGCGTTCTTCCAGGAGGCGCCGCTGGCCCTCCTCGATGCGTGCATCCGTAACGACTCGATCGATATAGGTCCAGAAATCGAGCCTAGATTCCGCTTGATTGCGGTCTCGCTCTACGACCCGTTCCACCGGCTCGACGCCGGTGAGCGCCGCCTCGAGAGTCTCAGCGGAAATTCCGGCGGCGAGTGCCTCGGCCCGTAGCTCATCGAGCCAGTCGGAAAAGGGTTGGGTTTGCGCCTGGGCTAGAAGGTTCCAGGTAAGTAACGCAAAGACCATCGTTGCCGAGGAAAGCCCCTTAACTGCCCCTCTTCCTATTGTCATTTCGGCCTCCCTGTTTGATGCAGGTGCTCAAAATTCCGAACATGTGGCTATCAAAAGTGACGAGCCTGATGCTGATTTTGCCAGTTAGATGATTCCTTACTTCGCAGGCCGTAATCAAGGGCACCCGCTCAGGTAGGAAATGATAGATGCCAAAGCTGATAGATGGGAAGGCCATCTTAGTTAGCGAATTGGGTCTAGCGAGATTCAGGGGGTCCCAGTAACAGGATGTGAGGCGATCATCCTCTCCAGCCTCTACCACTATAGCGAAACCCGGCGTAATCTTCGCGTCGCCCACGCGCCGGAGTTGCTAGCGATACCGTTTCCGGCTCACACTTCGTCAGCGACCCTATGGCAGGAGAACTGATGATGACAACCCGAAACGGAGTCTGGATGCTCGTAGGTACTGCGCTGGCCGTGATGCTCGCCGGCTGCGACACTGAGCCGAGCTTCGAATATATCCATCTGCCTGGCACCGAGCCTGCGGCTGGGGCGAACATGCCCTTTACGTCGGCGATTCGGGTCGGTTCGGGAACAATCGTCTTTCTGTCCGGTATCACAGCGGCGCCGGTTCCCCACAGCCATCCCCATGTGCCCTCAGAATTCGATCATGTAGATTTCAGTCCCGAAGCCCAGGCCGAGGCGATTATGGAGAGGCTGGCAGGGACGATGGAGGCTGCTGGCGGTCAACTGACAGACATTATTCAGGTGACCCGCTTCGTGGTCGACGTGGGAGCGAATCAGGACGCCATCAATGTCGTCATGAATCGGCACTGGGGCCCGGACCACCGTCCGGCCAGCAC